>DAHVVZ010000039.1 GCA_027357065.1 Candidatus Saccharimonadota bacterium
TGGTCGGGGATAGAGGACTCGAACCTCCGGCCTCCGCGTCCCAAACGCGGCGCGCTAGCCAACTGCGCCAATCCCCGCAATCAGGGGTAGTATAGCAAAAAGTTTGGCCTAATCATAAATCTGATTCAGGGATTCAGCCGAAAGCGCCAAACCCGTTCTCGGATTAACTTCAAATATCAGGCCGTTCAGTTGCCACGGTTTCGCTGATTCAAGAACGTTTGCGTTGGTTTTATTATCTCGCCAGCGCTGAACTATAACCTCTGTTTTTACTCCCAGGCTGGCATTGAGCACTCCAACCATACCGACGTCAGTTATGTGCGCCGTGCTTTTAGGAAGAACCCTAGCATCAGCTGTTGGCACATGCCAATGGTCCCCAATGACAGCGCTAACCCGGCCATCAAGATACTGCCCGATTACTACTTTCTCGCTACTAAAGTCGCCGTGGAAATTAACAATCGTGGCTAAGCGGGTCACGTGTTGTTCTTGCTCTAGTATTGAGTCAACTACTGCCAGCGGGTTATCCATGACAATACCGCTGTTTCGGCCGACTGTCTGTCCAAGCAAACTAATTACCAGCACCTTGCCTGACTTAGTTTGCGCATACTTATATCCTAATCCAGGAGTGCCTTCCGGATAGTTGGCTGGCCGAATGATCGGCTGCGCCGGATCAGCAAGCAGATCGTAACTGGATTTCTGCCAAAGTGTCCAGTTGCCACCGGTACAGAAGTCAACACCTGCCGCGCGCAGTCTTTGGTAGTCCTCAGGGCTACAGCCCTTACCGCTAGTAGTGTTTTCGGCTTGGGCAAGTACGAAGTCCAAGTTGTAGTATTCTCTTAGCTTGGGCAGATTGGCCTCAACTAGCTCTAAGCCGACACTGCCCATTACATCTCCTAGATAAAGGAATCGGACTTTACTTGGCAAACTCAATGGCTCTGGTCTCCCGAATAACGTTGACCTTAATTGTGCCCGGGTATTGCATTGAGGATTCAATCTTAGTGGCAATGTCCCGTGCCAAACGGATGGCACTTAAGTCGTCAATTTGTTGCGGGCGCACAAAGACCCTAACTTCGCGACCGGCGCTAATAGCATAGGTTTTATCGATGCCGGTAAAGCTGTTTGCGATGTTTTCTAGTTCCTTCATTCGTTCGGCAAAATTCTCGGCGCTGATGTTTCTGGCTCCAGGACGAGAGGCGCTAATGGCATCGACTACGCGGATGATTAGTGCTTCAACACTGGTAGCTTCCATGTCGTCATGATGCTGTTCGGAAGCCAACGCAACTTCTTCAGGTGCGCCATACTTGCGTAGCATCTCGCCAGAAATATGGTGGTGTTTGCCTTCCATTTTATGGGTCAGTGCCTTTCCTAAATCATGAACCAGAGCCGCATACTTAACAGTCTTAACGTCGGCGCCAAGCTCTTCGGCAATCATACCGGCAATGTGAGTCATCTCAACTGAATGCTTAAGTACGTTCTGGCCGTAGCTGGTGCGGTACTTAAGTTCGCCAAGAAGATGCAAAACTTCTTTCGGTATACCAATAACACCAACTTCTCGGGCGGCATCTTCTCCTGCACGAACGACATCTTTCTCGACATTAGTTCGTGCTTTTTCAACCACCTCTTCAATACGTCCTGGGTGAATACGACCGTCTTTCATTAACATCTCGAGCGCCTGTCTAGCGACTTCACGGCGTACCGGATCGAAAGAACTCAGAACTATATATCCCGGAGTATCGTCAACCATAATGTCAACGCCGGTAGCTCGTTGCAAGGCCTGAATATTGCGGCCCTCCTTACCAATAATCCGACCCTTCATCTCTTCGTCCTCAAGTTTGACCGATGTGATGGTGCGCTCAGCGGTCACTTCGCTGCTCATGCGTTCCATGGCGGTAGTAATGATTAAGGCAGCGGCTTCTTCGGCATTTTCTTTAGCCTCGTTTTGAAGTTTGGCAATTAAGTTTACCAGATCGTTCCTGATGTCTCTTTCGGTCATTTGCATCAGTTTTTCCGCAGCTTCCGCCTTGGTTAGCTTGGCAATTTTTTCCAGCTTATCCTGCTGCTTAACACGGATGTCACGAATTTCGTCTTTCAGTTTTTCGATTTCATCTTCGCTGTCCCGTAATTTCTGATTACGTTTATCTAGTTCATCGAGTTTCTTGTCTAGCGATTCCTCTCTAACAACCAGACGATTTTCGAGATCCTTAAGCTCCTTGCGTCTGGACTGTTCGTCGCGACGCGCTTCTTCGGATAACCTGGCAGCTTCTTCCCTAGCTTGGGTAGTTATTTTCTCAATTTCTTTTTCGGCTTGCTTACGCTCTTTTTCAAGCTTAGCTTCAATGTCTGTCGTTTTACGACGGGTAATAAAATTACTGGCACCGAATCCGGCTCCAAGGCCCACTAAACCAAATACTATCGACAATACAAAAATCATCTTCTCCCTTTCTGGTATTGAAGGCTACTCTATAGAGATGACTCTACGCGCTTAATCACGAACGATCGCTTTCACTTCACTAGTCCGGCTTACCGGCAGTCGCCAATCTCTAAAAATAAACCTCAAAATTACTTAAATACGGTTATATACAGGGGCCTGACTTTAGGAAAACTCATCTCTCCAACAATCAAGCTCTGCCCATAAATATACGCTTAAACGTCTACTGAGGTCAATTAGTGAAACCAGAAACTCTTATTTGCGCGGTTTGGTGGTGCGTGCCGGGGCGCCATAAATTGGCATAACCAGATGCTCATTCTCCCCGCCTCTAAGCATTGCAACGATTCTCGTCTGCCAATCTGCGCCATTTGCCTCGACAATCGGCAAGTTAAGTCCGTAGGCGAGCGCGTTGGCGACGCTGTGCCCAATTCTTAATGAGGTAAAGCTGCCCGGACCGCTATAAACGCCTATCGCATCTAAATTATCGGGTCGGAGCTTGGCTTTTTTGAGTAGTTGCTCGAGCTGCTTATTAATCGATTCGGCCAGGTGGTGGTCTGCCTCCCATATATGCTTATGCAAGCACTTTTCGTCTTGGTAGATATAGAGCTCCGCTAACTGCTGGTCTGAGCGGATCATTAGTATTAACATCAGGCTTCCTCCTCAAATAAATAAGCATAGGCCTCCGGATAGGCGATCTCGGCTTCTCTTGATCCGGCAGCTGTTGGCTTAAGGGTAAGCTTGACACGCTCCGGCGGCAATACTTGGTTCAGTTCGGAGCCCCATTCAATAACTACCACCGAATGCCGATCAGACAGCGTCTCAGACAGCATTTCCTTCAGCTCTCCCGGATCACTTAAACGAAAGAAGTCAAAGTGAGCGATATTTATATTTTGCGCTGCGTAATCGTTGCGGATTGTGAAGCTTGGACTGCTCACCGGCTCACTAATCCCAGCACCCTTAGCGAGTCCAATCACAAAGGTGGTCTTGCCGGCGCCCAGATCACCAATCAGTTCAATCGTCTCCCCGCCTTTAAGACGTGAGCCAATCTTGAAGGCAAAGTTAAGGGTTGCAGACACATCCTTTAACAAAACCTTGATGCTTTTAGGCTTACTGGTAATATCTGATTCTTCCATCGCTAAAACTAATTATCTGACTATTGGCGCCAAAACTCCAATTCCCTGATGCACTCTTCCCTAGCGGCAAATTCATTAAGCGGATTATACTATGTTTAAATATGCTTCACCTAAGCGCCACGCTATTAAATAAGCCGGTTATGTCCTTAAGGACTGGCGCCCAGATAGCAACCGTCTACGCGCCGATTATTAACCCGGACAATCTAAAGCTTGAGGGTTTCTACTGCAAGGATCGCTTTAGCAACAAGACGTTAATTTTGGTCTATCAGGACATCCGTGAATTACTGACAAAGGGTTATGTGGTTAACGATCGCGACTCATTGAGTGAACCCGAGGATTTAATTCGCCTAAAGGACGTTATTAATTTAAACTTTAACCTTATCGGCAAGCCGGTGGTTACCGTCAATAAAAGTAGGGTCGGCAAAGTTAATGACTACGCGGTTGAGGTTGAGACAATGTATATTCAAAAGCTCTATGTTTCGCAGTCCTTATTAAAGAGCTTTACCGGAGGGAACCTCAGCGTCGATCGCAATCAGATTAATGAGATTACCGACACCAAAATAGTGATCAATGAATTGGCGGCCAGCAATCCGGCTACCGCTCCGGCGGCAATTATTTAAACTTTCGCGTCTTGATTGGCGGACGCCCAATTCTTTTTTCAATTTCCGCATAACTGAAACCTTGGCGCAATAAGTAGCGAAAGAAGCGTGCCTGATTTCCACGATAGCGCTCGCGCCTCAGGCTAATTAGCTTGTCTAAAGCTTGGGCGTCATCATAACCTGACGCGTCGATTGCTGAAGCTATAAGTTCTGAGTCAATTTGTTTCTGTTTCAGCTTAAGTGCCAGCATGTTACGACTAAGCGGCTTGAGCAGCTCGGCGTCATGAACATAGGCCGCGGCAAGCTTCGACTCATCAATAATGCCTAGTCTCGCAAGTTCTTTAATAATCGAGTTTACCGACTCAGAGTCGCAGCCATGGCTCTTCAGGTAACGACCCACCTCAACTTCCGAACGTAGACGGCGATCAGCATACTTTAAGGCACTCAAGTAGTAGGCGGCGTATTTAATCCGGCTGACTATTCTCGAATAGGTGGCTTCATTAATTTCACTGCCCCGAGAAAAACCAAAGCTTATAACATCGTCGGCGGTCAGATACCCTAAAGGCTTATTATCTACCGACACCCTATACATCCCCGGCTTATGAGGCATGCTATCGATTGCCGTAATTTTCATGACACTCCTCTACGTTCAGCACTAAATCTAGAAACAGCGACTAAACTTTAGCCTCTGCTTCTTGAGCCAGAATTGTACTAATCAGTTCGTCCATTAGCTTAGGGTTATTCTTGAGGAAGGTCTTGGCTGCTTCCCGCCCTTGGGCAATTTTTTCTCCCTTATAGGCATACCAAGCACCGGATTTCTCAACTAAGCCACGCTCAGCTGCCATATCTATAACGTCACCGGTTTTAGATATTCCCTCGTTATACATAATGTCGAACTCGGCTTCTTTAAAGGGCGGTGCAATCTTGTTTTTAACTACTTTCACCCTGGTGCGATTGCCAATTACCTCGTCGCCCTGCTTGATTTGACCGATACGCCGAATGTCCATGCGCACGCTGGAGTAAAACTTAAGCGCGTTACCGCCGGTAGTAGTTTCGGGATTACCGAACATCACGCCAATCTTCATCCGGATCTGATTAATGAAAATTACTGTGGTCTTGGAGCGTGAAATGACTCCGGTTAGTTTACGCAGAGCTTGACTCATTAACCTAGCCTGCAATCCGGGCAGACTTTCACCCATATCACCCTCAATTTCAGCCCGCGGGACCAGTGCGGCAACTGAGTCGATTACAATCAAGTCAACCGCATTGGAGCGTACCAAGGTCTCGGTAATTTCGAGTGCCTGTTCGCCATTATCCGGCTGGGAAAGCAGTAGATTCGCAACATCAACCCCAATCCGTTTAGCATAGTTAGGATCCATAGCGTGCTCGGCATCAATAAATGCGGCCGTGCCGCCGTGCTTCTGGACTTCGGCAATTGCATGCAAAGTCAGAGTGGTCTTACCGGAAGACTCCGGCCCGTAGATCTCAACTACCCGACCTTTAGGTAAGCCCCCGCCCAATGCTAAGTCTAAGGATATGCAACCCGTTGATGAGAACTCTATGTTACCGCTGACATGTCCTTCGCCCATTTTCATGATGGCACCTTTACCAAACTGTTTTTCAATCTGCTCCATGGCTACATCAAGAGCTTTAGCCTTACCGCTAACGCTAGATTCCTTGGCAGGCAGTTCGCCTTTGCTCTTAGTTGCTCCGGACTTAGTTTGCGCCATAAATTTCCCTTCCTCCGCTAACCCGCATACTTATGTCAGGTTTCACTTTACATTTAATACTACTATACGTTTATTGACGGCAGAGACAAAGCATTACCGCTTAAGGTTTTTAAGAATAAATTAATTACGCCCTAAGGCTTAGCTTTTTATGCCCCGTATTGTATACTTAACGCTAAAGGTTAAAGTGGGCTTATATCTAAAAAGCAAACATGCGCATCGCCGATAAACTCGTCGAGGATTTCCTGCAGCAAAGCGGCAAAGTTAGTGCCGATCAGCTGACTCAACTCCGTTCACAGGAGAAAAGTGAGAAACGTCCGCTGCAGGATTTGGTTGTAGCTGGCAATATCTTAAGCGAAAACGAACTGACCAAGCTATATGCCAATGCTGTTGACGTCCCTTTTGTCGAACTGAACCCGAAAGATCTTAAACGGGAGTTGCTGATGCAACTTCCGGAACGGATTGCCAGGCAATATAACGCCGTAGTGTTTGATGTTGATGAAGACGGCGTGAGATACGTCGCGATGGCCGATCCGGACGATATTCAGGCGGTCAATTTCCTGCAGAAACAGCTTGGTAACAATTTGAGGGTTTACGTTGCACCGGAGAGCCAAATTCAATCAGCGCTCGATACTTACAGGGGCAATATAGAGGGCGAGCTAACAAAGGTTATTTCCAGCGATGAATTAAGTTCCGATGAAGATGAAGGCCCGGTTGACGAAAACGACCTTAAGGAAGATTCGCCAATTGCTCAAACAGTCAACCTGATTATTGAGTACGGTGTCAAGAACGGCGCCAGCGACATCCATATTGAGCCGCGCGAAAAATATGTTGTGGTGCGTTACCGCATTGATGGCATATTAAGAGAGGCCAACAAGCTTCCGCGGCGCGTACTTAATGCTCTAGTAAGCCGAATTAAGATTCTAGCTAATTTGAAAATTGATGAACACCGGGCGCCACAAGATGGGCGCTTTAAGATTGCTGTAGGCAGTCAGGTATTTGCCCTTAGAGTATCGACCTTGCCAATTGTTGACGGCGAGAAAGTGGTAATGCGAATTTTAAACGAATCGGTGAAAGCCGCTACACTAGAGGAGTTAGGCTTTTGGGGCGACGCTCTAAGATTGCTCCAGCAAGCGATTGTTCAGCCACACGGCATGATTCTAGTTACCGGCCCGACTGGCTCGGGAAAGTCTACTACCCTGTTTAGCGTACTGTCTCTGCTCAATACCCCAAGCGTTAACATATCCACGGTTGAAGATCCGGTTGAATACCGAATTCAAGGAGTCAACCAGACTCAGGTTAATCCGCTGGCCGGTATGACCTTTGCCAACGGCTTACGTTCACTATTACGACAGGATCCGAACATTATTATGGTCGGTGAGATCCGGGACACCGAGACGGCCGATTTGGCAGTACAAGCCGCACTAACCGGACACTTGGTATTCTCAACCCTGCACACTAGCGACGCGGCTACCTGTTTACCAAGATTAATGGACATGGGCGTCGAGCCGTTCCTAATTGCCAGTACCGTAAGGGCGGTTATTGGCCAGCGTCTTGTTAGGCGTCTCTGCCAAGAGTGCCGCGAACAGTACGAACCGGATAGTGGCGTACTTACCCGCATAAAAGAAGCTTTTTCGCTGAAAGACAATCAAGACTTTGCGAAGATCAATGAGCTTGAACGACAAGCCTTAAAAGACGGGATAGGCACTCATGATGATAATGGTAAGGACGTGGTTAGCGAATTAAGTAGCACCGAGAAGTCTATTAACCGCTTGTGGCGGGCTCATGAAGACGGATGTGCCGCTTGCAATCATACTGGTTACAAAGGGCGTATCGGCATCTATGAAGTAATGGATAACAGCCAGTCGATTCAAAAAGCTATTGTTTCGAACACCACCAGTGAGGCTCTGGAGTCACTAGCCGAAAGTGACGGCATGATTACTATGCACGTTGACGGGCTAATTAAAAGCTTGCGCGGCGAGACTACCCTTGAAGAAGTTTTACGCGTAACCTCGAGAACCAAGGACTAGCCGATGCCTGACTTTGAATATACGGCACGTCTTAAAACCGGACAGCTGCAGAAAGGAACGATAACCGCCCGGGACAAAACCTCGGCAATGGCCTCCTTGCGCGAGAACCAGCTGCTTCCGATTATCATAAAAGAAATCGGTAAGAAAAAAGGCCTGTCTATGGAAATTACTTTGCCGGGTGGCGGCAAAGTAAAGCCTAAGGACTTGGTTATTTTCACTCGTCAGCTTTCGACAATGGTCAATGCCGGGGTTCCGCTTTTGCGTTCACTGACACTTTTGCGCGATCAAACCGATTCGCTCCCCTTAAGAAAAGCCCTATCGGCAGTTACGAACGACATTCAGGGTGGAGACAACTTAAGTGACGCCTTATCTAAACACCCTAAAGTTTTTTCTCCCATATATGTCAACATGGTGCGCGCCGGTGAAGCCGGAGGTATTTTAGATAAAGTATTAGACCGACTCGCCGTTCAGCAAGAAAAGGACTCTGCTTTGCGCGGTAAAATCCGTGGCGCCATGATCTACCCGGCAGTCATCTTCACGGTAGTCCTACTGGCCTTTTTTGTTCTAATGACCTTTATTGTCCCGAAGATTGGCGCAATTATGACTTCCCTGACCGCCGGCAAGTCTAAGCTGCCGATTTATACGCGTGCGCTGCTTGCAATTAGCCACACGATGCGTCAACCCTTGTTCCTGATAGGGCTTGTGGTTTTTCTGCCACTAATAATAATTTCTTTCAGACACTATATAAAAACTAAGCAGGGGCGTTACGTCTGGCATTCATTCCTGCTCAGAGTACCAGCCGTTAAAACAATTGTCGTTAAAACTGCAATCGCTAGATTCTCGCGCATATTTGCTTCTCTAATGGGGGCTGGCGTTTCAATTGTTGAATCAATCAATACAACCGCCGACGCAATTGGTAATGCCGTAATTGAGCGTGAACTTCAGGCCTGCTCAAAAGCCGTGCAGGCCGGTAGCCAGCTGTCGACCGAACTCGGTAAGAGCAAGCATTTTCCACCAATCGTCGTCCAGATGCTGGCCGTCGGCGAAGAAACCGGGCAATCGGATACAATCATCTTGAAAGTCGCTGAATTTTACGAAGAAGAGGTCGATTCCGCTGTGGGTGCCATATCCTCGATTATTGAGCCGGTAATGATTGTGATCCTCGGAGGAATGGTCGGGGTTATTGCGATAAGCGTCTACGGTCCCATCATTCAGCTTTCTAGTACCGGTTAGAGAGAATTAGTTAGATAGCCTGAGAACAATATAGATATTGACAATCTTCTAAGCATAAGAAATAATGTTCTCATTAAGGTCGCAATAAAAATAACTAAATATACATCATAGAAATTAGAAAGGTGGGCCAACTAATGCGTAATAACAAAACTAATTCGAGAGGTTTTACCCTTATCGAGTTACTAATCGTGATTATCATCATCGGCATCTTGGCCGCAATAGCCTTCGTGGCCTACAGCGGCGCAACCAACAAAGCACACAAGGCCGATGCTCAATCAACGTTAGCTGAAGTAAAGAACAAACTAGCAGAGTATTACGCAGACAACAACAGCTATCCGGCTGCCGGTGCAACCGGTTCTACTACGACTAATGTCGACAACTGGCTGGGTGGCAGCGCAGGTGGCAACAATACGACAATGGCCGCTGACTTTACCGATGCTAACGGCTATGTCTACGCTGTAACGCCAACTGGTTGTGGCGACACAGTAGCCAGTGGTGGCGCGATAACTACTGGATCCACCGCGTGCTCAGGCTTCTCGCTAACGGCCGATGCAACCATCTGGGGAGACTCCAACACTGCCGATAACATAACGGTTACTAACTAGTACCCGCTTCTAGGTAGGGAAAAGAAACCGCTTGGGTGAAAGCTCAAGCGGTTTTATAATTAACAATAAGATAGTGGACATGAAACAGGCAACAAACATAGCTAGAGAGGATGGTTTTACACTAGTTGAGTTGTTGCTTGCAATTCTGGTCTTAGGCATCGCGATTGTAGGGTTAGCCGGCCTGTATTACCTTACCCAGCAGGTCCAGAACGAGAGCGCTCATTACGATTTAGCCGTTAGAGCGGCTCGTACCGAAATTGAGGAACTGCGTAACAGCGGTTACAATTCACTCTCATCCTCAAGTCCGCCAACTTTCCCGTCCAGTCTGCTGGTTGGCCTGCCTTCTAACAGTAGCGGCTCAGTAAGCGTCTCTCAGCCGTTGCCCGGCCTGAAAGAGGTTAACGTAACCATAACTTACAGTGACTATGGACAACCGCAAAATGTCACATTGAGTTCAGATATAGGAATCATTGGGATTAGCCAAAGCTAGATTATGCGAAAAAATAACTCACCATCAGCAGGATTTACACTTATTGAACTGTTGGTAGTGATGCTTGTGATGGCTATACTGTCGCTAACCATCGCCAACTTCATCACCAGTTGGCTGCAATCTTCGAGTGAAAACCAGGCCAAAGCCAATCTACTTAGCACTGCCGAATCGGCGCTTACTAAAGTTGCAGATGACATAATGCTTTCCGGCAGCGTAGACACTACAAACCGCTGGCCCGATCCGAACGGTCCAAATGGGAATCCCTACGGTTGGACTTCAGGCAGTTCTACTGTGATACTTGCTAAAGTTGCCGTTAATAGCAGTGGCAACGCAATTTTTACCGATAGTTCAGATTATGTCACCCTAAAAGACGATGAGGTTTACTTCATGTCCGGAACGACTCTTTATCGGCGAACTCTAGCTTCAGGGGAGCTTGGCGATTCTGCGGTCACTACCTGCCCCGCCTCAGATGCCACTGCGCAATGTCCGCCGGATAATGTCGTCGCAACCGGCGTGACGAATTGGGCGGTTTCATATTACGATATAAATGGCAACCTGGTATCTCCGGCGAACGCCCGCTCAGTACAAATATCTATCACCCTAAGCTCAATGTACGGCAGTACCCCGATTAGTAGCAGCTATACAACAAGAATGGTATTCAGAAATGATTAAAGAACTCCTAATAAAATTCAGACAAAACAACCAAGAAAGCGGACAGCTTTTAATATCGGTGCTGGTAATGATGCTGTTCTTAACGGCTCTCGGGCTAGCGATTATCGGCTTGTCTACTACCGAGTTTCAAACAACGCACTTTGAACTATATTCTCAAAATGCACAGCTAACTGCCGAAGCGGGCATCGAACAGACTGTAGCCGAACTCAACCAAAACAGTAGCTTTACCGGCTACCCAACGCCTACCGTGTTTTTCGACAACGCGAACCAAGGTTATGGAGTATTCACAACTACCGTTTCTGCAATGTCCGGAAACTCTGCGGCGAAACAAATTACTTCTATTGGGAATGTCTATAGCTACGGTAATACGTCTCAATTAATAGCCACTCACGGCGTCGTGGTTACCGTGGTCGGCACGGCGGCACCAGGATATTCGGTGATTAGCGGTCCGGGCGGCCTGATTATGGACGGTAGCGCAGCAATCACGAATTCCACGCTTTACCTGAACGGATATATCG
>DAHVVZ010000040.1 GCA_027357065.1 Candidatus Saccharimonadota bacterium
TGTCATTTGAGTTGCAAAGTTGACTAACAGATACGACAAGATAGGACTGCCCTACTACTGTTAATAGTCATATACGACCAAGCTGACCCAGTCACCGTTTGACATAGGTTTTAACAGGTTACTTCCCATAACTATAATTACGGGCATTACATTTAATGGCTTAAAATAAAGGCATGAGCGGCCTGTTAGAAGAAGAGTTTGTTATATATGAGCAGTTTCTCGACGAGCAATATACGAGGCATATACAACACCAAGCCACGAGTTTGTTAGCCAGAAACAGCAGATTTATTAAAGATGTTAACCTGTTAAGAGAAAAGTACCGTATTGACAGCACATGCAAGGGCAATGTCTCGCTTGACCAAAAAGCTGAGGCGGAATTGGCAAGAGAAATTGAACGAATAGCTTCGAAGATTAGGCTGCCAGGAAACTGGTTTCAGGCTGTACGAGAGTTCGTGTTGGGAACAGCATCAAAAGAAAAGGAATTGCTGCCAACGAGCAGTAAAAAAATAACCGCATCGTTCGCAAACGATCATGTAGCAGTGAAGATTTATGGGGATATTACCGCTAACGATCTGGTTGAAACCGTTCCGATGATAAGAGACATGGTAAAAGATAAGCATAACAGGTCAGTTAAGCGTAAAACTGTAGGAAAACTAAAGCCGGAGTTAGCTAAAACTCTGTTGATACATTACTTAATTAAAGAGAAAAAGATGCATTACCAAGACGTAATCGACTACTGTTCAGCAGCAAAGCTCCAGCATGGGATGAAAAGTGCTGATGTTGGCAGATATATCAGATTAGCCGATGAGCATGTAGAAAAGATTTATAAATAAATAGTTTCCGTATCTAGTCGAATTAGTTTAGGCCATATTAGGTCGTGCAACATGCAAACGGCCTGATTAACAATCCCCCTCAGCCAACAGGCCGTTTGCGAGGGGGGTTGTTAATTATAGGCACTGATGAAGCAAGAAGCGACGAACGGCAACGAAGCTGGCGAGGGATTCACTATGATACCTCACTCTGTTTTCGATTGGCTTTTAACTATCGAGTTGTCCAAGCGTGAGCAGAACGTAGTTTGGTTAGTGGTGCGCCTGCAATATGGTTGCCCTAAATACTTTGGTGCTCAATTTAGACAAGCTGATTTAGTTGCGGTAGGTATTCATCCAAGTCATGCGAAGAAAGTTATTCGTTCTTTGATCGATAAAAAGGTGCTGGTATACCGACAAGAGTTTAATAGATATGTCCTCGGTGAGCCTAGACGAAAAAACAATGACGCATCTTTCAGGCTTAGACAGTTGATACATACGAATAGTTACCGAAAGAGTAATGATAAAGTTACCGTTTCAGCAACAACTCAGTTGCCAAACAAGCAAGTAAAAACATACCAGAAAAGTAACTCTGAAAAGTTGCCAAAACAGCAACTTAACAGATATTCGAAAAACGAAATCCACGACGCTAAAGATAATGAAATAAAAGTAAAAATCGGTAAAAGAATTAAGGTCGCTGGTCAGTTTATAGACCTAGCTACTTTTAGCCCACGCAATGAAAAAGAAGTTGTGGCATTTGAAACTTGGCAAATGCTCGAACATGAAAATCCAAAAAGGTTGGGCTTTTATCTGAATCTGGCAACAACTGGTTTAAGTGTAGATGATTTCGAACGTATCCGTACCGAAGTTATGAATGACCAGGATGTTAGTAACCGAAGCAAGCTGTTTAGCCAAAAGGCTGTGGAGTGCATCAAGCAACGTCTAGGAGAGAGGCCGGTAGACAATGCCTGATTCTAGGCCACCGGCTAAAGAGCTGATACTTGAGCTGAAGGAGATTCTGGAGCGCAAGAACGGCCGCAAGTACAGCTATGACGAGGCTGAGCGCATTGGTCGTGGTTTGGTAGGGCTTTATGACGAACTGGCGGACAATCCGCTAGGCATTGGAGTTAAAAGGGAGAAAGGAGGTAGTAATGAAAAAGCGTAACAGGATAGATATTAGCTCAACTTCTGCCAGTTTATTAACTGGCTTAGAGCAAAAATACAAAATGCTTTCTCGACAAGAAATCATGGAGCTTGCATTGAAATATTTGGATTTTAAGTATGGGTTAGTGGTTGATAGTAGGAAGTGGAGAGATGAAATGGCAATTGAAGCATCGCTGGTAGATGCATACTTCAGTTGTGAACTTCCATACCGTTTCTTAGGTATAGACAGTTGGTCAAATACCTAGTTGCTATCAAGCAATCCGCTAAACATCGTGGGTAAATAAGAAAAAAATAGTCGTAGACGTTAGTCTACAAAATAAAAACCTAACAGATGACAAAATGCTATAATTTAATGGAGAACTATTATGAAAAGCAATAAAGTTAAAGCAGTAATACTTAACAGGGTATCTAGTAAAGATCAAGAATATGAAGGGTACTCTCTACAGGCTCAAGAGAAACTACTTGAAAAGTACGCACACGATAAAGGATTTAGTAAAAATGAACTTAAAGTTTATACGATAGCCGAAAAAGCATCTAAATCTGACGCTCGGCATATATTTCATGAAATGATGCAATATATGACTGACAACGGTGTCAAGGTGCTGATAGTTGAAAAAGTAGATAGAGCAGTTCGCAACTTCACTGATACGGTGATGATTGATGACTGGCTAGAGTCAGACGATGAGCGGAAAGTTCATTTCGTTAAAGACGGTCTGATATTGCATAAAAACTCACGCTCTCAAGAGAAGTTGAATTGGGGTATGCGAGTTGTTATTGCTAAGAACTATATAGATAACCTCAAGGAGGAAGTCGATAAAGGCATGAAGGAAAAACTTGCTCAAGGATGGTTGCCTGGCTCACCGCCTCCTGGCTACAAGACTATTGGACAAGAAGGTCATAAGATACACGTTATTGACCACGACGTCGCTCCGTTGGTTGTCAAGCTGTTCGAGCTGTATTTAGACCCAAGTGCATCCTTGTCTACAGTAACGGCTGAGATGAAGCGCAGAGGGCTTAGAACGAAGTTGGGTCGTGAGCGTGAGGACGGAACACGAGTTGGTGGACGGCCGTATTCCAGAAGCCACATAACCAAAATCTTAAAGAATCCGTTTTACGTTGGCATAAATATATGGGATGGGGTTGTGTATGATAACGGTAAGCAGGAACAGCTTATCAGCCGTGATTTATTTGATGCAGTTCAGATGAAAATGGAGCGCAAAAATCCGCCTAAGTACAATAAGCACAATCCGCTATTTAAGGGTGTGTTCTTCTGCGATGGTTGCGGTAACGGAATCACGTGGGAGCGTCAAAAAGGTACTTGGTATGGTCACTGTAATACACGATCTTGTAAGGCACGGCAGGAGTTGTGGGCTACCGAAAAGGATGTAGAGGATACGTTAAAACAGCAATTCGCTGCGTTAAGAGCAGTTGACAAAGAAGTTATCGAGTGGACTCGTAAGGCGCTGCGTGAACGTCACGAAAACGATATGGTTGCCTACAATGCCTCGCTGATGCAGCTTGAGACACGACGTAAGGAATTGCAGCGTATGCTGAATAACGCTTACGAAGATAAGCTGTCAGAGGTGATTGCACGTGAGCACTACGAGGAGCTGGCTAAAAAGTTCAAGGACGAACAAGCGAGTATAACCGACCAGATTGAGCGGTTCGATAAGCTATATGCGTCCAAGATGGAGTACAATCTTGACCTGTACGAGTTGTCTCAACGTGCTGCTGAAATATACGAAACTAAGAACACAGTTGAGAGCCGAAGGCATTTGATAGGCGAGTTATTTTCGAACCTACGTCTTTACGGTAAAAAGCTAGAGTACGAATACTCGGAAACCGTCGCAGCGATAGCAAAAAAAGCTCTTGAAGATGCAGCTCTGAAAAGGCAATTCGAACTGGAAAATAACGACGATTTACAGGTACGAGACGCCTATATTGAGGCCGCTCGGACTATATGGCTGGGGATGAGGGATTCGAACCCCCGATCCTGGGACCAGAACCCAGTGCCTTACCGCTTGGCCAATCCCCAATACAACTGCCAGATTATACCTCAAAAAGGTATCCAATAGCTATGCTAACTAAAGAATTCAGTACCGGATAATTCTTCGGGCATAAAGCCTTGCTCCGGCTTAAATCCCGGTTGCCATTTATATCCGCTATTGTATCCTAAGTCACGCATTAGTTTAGTTGGCGCGTTTCTTAACCAAAGAGGTACCGGAAGATTCGGAAAGTCTGTTGCTGAGCGTAAAGCTTTGCTCATAGCCTCTGCCACCTCCCTAGATTTCGGAGCCTTAGCAAGTACTGCTGCACAATGGAAAAGATTGTATTGAGCTTCAGGAAGGCCAACTCGTTCAACAGCTAAAAAAGTAGAGACCGCTAGGTTAAGCGCGGCTGGTGCGGCGAGACCAATATCTTCGCTGGCAAAAACTATCATCCGCCGGGCAACAAACTTAGGGTCATCTCCGGCTTGAAGCAGGCGGGCTAGATAGTAAAATGATGCACTGGCATCGCCGCCACGGAGGCTTTTTATAAACGCGCTAATCAGGTTGTAGTGTGATTCGCCGGCTTTATCATGAAGCGGGACTCGCGTTTGCGCCGCAGATTTAATGATGCTTTCGTTTAGCGCTTTATTTCCAGCAAGATCCAGGCTTAATTCGAGTAAATTTAAAGCCGCTCTAGCGTCTCCGCCACTAAGTTCGGCAATTTGCTCAAGCGAAGCACGGCTTAACTTAGTCTCACTTAGCTTGAGTTGCCTAGCGGCAGATTGCAGAATTTTCTCAATGTTTTCTTTAGACAAAGGCTCCAGAACTACTACGCGACTGCGACTTAAAAGCGGCGATATTATTTCAAAGCTTGGATTTTCGGTAGTTGCGCCAATTAGCGAAATTGTCCCATTCTCGACGTATGGCAAAAAAGCGTCCTGCTGAGCTTTATTGAAACGGTGAATCTCGTCGACAAACAGAATCGTCTGCCGGCCGAGTCTTAGGTTTTCTTGTGCGCGCTCAATTACCCGAAGAACGTCTTTTTTCCCAGCTGTTACGGCGGAAAGTTCAACAAAGTCGGCGTCTGCTTCGTTCGCAATGATCCTTGCTAGTGTGGTTTTACCACTACCTGGAGGGCCCCAAAAGATAAGGCTCAGTGGCTTTTTAGAGTGAATTGCGCGCTCTAATAGCTGGTCCTTGCCGGTTATCTGCTCCTGACCAATCACCTGACTCAGTTTTGTCGGCCTCAAGCGATCGGCTAGCGGCGCATTATCTCTCTCCATAAATATAAGTATACCCTGAGCCATCTATCATATAATTAAATGATGCCGAGAAGTGCTGTCGAGGACCATTTAGAATCGTTATCCGAAATGAGTGCAACCGAGGCTGCGTCAAGGCTGCTGGGCAGCGACTTAATCCGTAATATAAACGGGAAGTTACTAGTAGGGCGGATAGTTGAAGTTGAAGCTTACGATCAAGACGATCCTGCCAGCCATAGCTTTAACGGCAAAACCAAACGCAATGCGGTAATGTTCGGACCGGCCGGATTTGCGTATGTCTATTTTACCTACGGCATGCACTTCTGTATGAATGTTGTTGTCGGTCCAGAAGATAACGCGGCAGCGGTTTTAATTAGGGCACTGCAGCCGCTTCAAGGCGAATCAATAATGCTAAAGAACCGCGGGAATAACCACGAAAACTTACTTAACGGACCAGCCCGTCTAGCTCAGGCGTTTAAAATTGATAAAACATTAAACGGGCACGATCTAAGGCGTGACCCACTTAGATTAGTGCTCAATCCTCCACTGAGCGCAAAAGAGATAAAGTGGAGTAAGAGAATCGGTATTAGGGAAGAGGCTAATCAAGACAAAAACTGGCGCGCAGTTGTCGCTAACAGTAAATATTTATCTCGACCTCTGTAAATGGCGTCTTGCACGACATCTTGTTTAGGCTTATGCTAGAAAAAGGAAGTGTGAGGCTTCCTAACAGACCCGGGAATAAACACCCGGGTCTTTTAGTGCCTTTTTAAGTTTGCTAAGCGCTTTGTTCAATTTGAATCTGAGTGCCAACCTGAGCCCAGTTAAATAACCACTGCGCGCCGCCAAGCGGCATTTCTACGCAGCCATGAGAGGCGTTTTCTGTACTAGTCGATACATGACCAAACTCCGACGGAGTTCTCCAGGTGGCATCGTGAAATCCATAGGCGCCGTACTTGTTAAATAAGAAAGGCATCCAGTAAGAAACATGAACGTTCCATGAGGAAATTCCGTCACTTCCGGTTAGATTGACATTAGTTTCTTTAGTAAATATCTGGTAATTGCCAACCGGAGTAACGTCTGCTGCCAGCCCCGTGTAGCCGGTTACTACAGGAGTTGAATAGGAAGTCACATTAAAGCTACAGGCCCAAAGATGCTGCTGGTTTAGGCCGACAATAATTAACTTATCGATGTTATTGCTTGCGCACGGTGAAGGCGGCGGAGGCGGCGTCAGATTAGTCTCGGCTACCGCTTGCTTGCTCGAGCTAACAGTAACAGCATTGGCTGAACGGTTTAGATGATAAAGGTCGTATCCGGCGGCTACTATTAGCAGCGCCAAAACGACGAAAGATAATGATACAAAGCGCGGGTGTTTCATATGTCTAAAAATAAATCCTTTTTCCTAAGATATTTTATTATTTGTTTTTACTCAATTACTATTATACCCCGATTGATTTTTGGCTTATGAGGCATTCAATCTATAATAGCTTAAACAACTTATGTTAGTAGCGCTTATTTTCGTGGCGGTGATTGCGGTGGTCTTTGCGGCCCTGTTTTTTAAGCGTAGCTTTCACCCCGATGACCAGCAGTCAAGCTTACTGCTGAAGGCCGATTTGGACCGTTTGAGCCAGGACATCGGGTCGCTTAAAGACAACTTGCAGAACCAGCTTGGTGAACGACTCGAGAAGAACCAGGCTTTAATGGTCGGCTCGCTGCAAAAACAATTTAGCGAAAGCGCTAAGTTGATCCGAGAAGTCACTTCTAGCTTAGTTGAACTCAAGGAGTCTAATAAGCAGGTAGTCAGTATTACTGACGAGTTAAAGACACTGCAAAATGTCCTGCAAAACCCTAAGCAGCGCGGCGTGTTAGGTGAATACTATCTGCAAACGGTGCTTGAGAACGTTCTGCCACCGGACAGCTACAAGTTGCAGCAAAAGATTGGCAAAACCGATGATGGTGCAGAGCTGATTGTCGATGCTGTTATCTTCTTGGATAAAGGAATAATGCTGCCGGTGGACGCTAAGTTTTCTCTTGAAAACTATAACCGTCTAATTGAAGAGCATGATCCTGCCCGGCGCGAAGCCTTAGCTAAGCAGTTCAAAGCCGATCTCAAGGCCAGGATTGACGAAACCGCTAAGT
>DAHVVZ010000043.1 GCA_027357065.1 Candidatus Saccharimonadota bacterium
CAGATTACCTCATGGCTTAATGACTACCACTTCTTTAGGCCGCACCAAGCATTAAACTATCTAACTCCTGCGGAATTCTGTGATACATTAGGCATAACCATTCTGCGTCGGAAAGTGTCCACGATGTAGTGAGTACGTGCAAGGACTTTGCGTTTTAAGGAGTTCCACGCTATAATTACAACTAATCTTTCCTGCTGGTGTTTTAGCGGCAGCCTTATTTAGATAAGGTAGCTGGATACTGAGACTGCTTGCGGGGAGAAAATACTACGATAGGAGGCATAAAAGGAATTATGCCAAAAACAGCATTAACTATGGATGAGTTGCTCGAAGCTAGCAACGTCGCTGCCTTAAAGGCGGGTGATGTAGCTGAGGGTACGATCAGCTCGATAAAGAAAAACGAAATCTGGGTCGACTTAGGTCCCAGAGGAGTTGGCGTTGTGCTCAGGCGCGAGATTGGCCACGGCCAGCAGCTCGAAGTAGGTCAGACCATAACAGTAAGCGTTATCGATCCCGAACTTGAAGAGGGGCACGCCTTATTAAGTATGCGTCGCGCAGTAAAAGACAGGGGATGGGAAGAGTTAGAGCGAATTTTTGCAGAGCAAGAGATAGTCGAGGTTATGCCATATGACGCTAATCGTGGCGGTCTATTGGTCGAGCTAGAAGGCATTCGTGGCTTTTTGCCGGTCAGTCAACTTGCTGCCGGACATTATCCGCGCGTTAATGGAGCCGATAAGGACGAAATACTGCAAAAGCTGAATGCTCTTACTCAGATATCGCTGCGAGTTCGAATTTTAGATGTTAGCCGTAAAGAAAATAAGCTGATCTTTTCTGAAAAAGAAGCTATTAAAGACGATATGGCCGCCCGCCTGTCGACACTTAAAGTCGGCGACACGGTTGACGGTGTAGTCACCGGTGTTATTGATTTCGGTGCATTCGTGAATGTCGACGGCATCGAAGGATTAATCCACATCTCTGAAATCTCTTGGGAAAGGGTAGACAACCCACGTAACTACGTGAAAGTCGGAGATAAGATTAAAGCTAAGATTATTTCAGTTGACAAGGACCGCTTAAGCCTCAGCCTTAAACAAATGAGTGAAGACCCTTGGCTGAGTGAAGTTAAACAATTCAAGAAAGGCGATGTAGTTGAGGGTAAGATTACCCGCATCACACCTTTCGGAGCCTTCGTACAGTTGAGCTCCAGCGTCGAGGCTTTAGTTCATGTCTCCGAAATGAGCGATGACGAAAGTGTCGATCCGGAAAAGCTGTTTGTGCTTAACGAGAAGAAACAGTTTAAGGTGCTGGATATAGATACCGATAACCGCAAGATTGCGCTATCTCTGAAGCAAACTACCGCCAAGAAAGCTAAAACGGACAAGAAGAAGTAGTAATGTGAGTTGATAGGCCGATTCGGCAGAAAGGAGCGTCCTAAAGTGGTCACCACAATTGAAATTGAAGACACAATCACCGTCGGCGCTCTCGCCGAAAGGTTAATGATTCCAGTTACCAAGCTGATTACTGAGCTCATGAAGAACGGGGTAATGGCGACAGTTAATGAGAGTATCGATTTCGATACGGCTCAGATTATTACCCAAGAGCTAGGACTGGATATTGAACTTAAGGAAGGCGCGCGTGAAGCGGTAGCCTTGCACCGCGAAAAACCCAAAGCCAGTGCTAAAGCTGCGCCTCGCCCTCCGGTCGTAGCGGTCATGGGTCACGTTGATCACGGCAAGACATCACTGCTGGATGCTATCCGGGGTTCTAGCGTTGCCGCTAAAGAAGCCGGGGGCATTACCCAGCATATTTCGGCATACCAGGTTGAGCATAATGGCCGCCCGATTACCTTTTTAGATACCCCCGGACACGAAGCCTTTGCGGCTATTAGGGAACATGGGGCGCAACTGACAGATATTGTAATTCTAGTTGTGGCCGCCGATGACGGCGTTAAACCGCAGACTATAGAAGCTATTCGCTATGCTAAAAATGCCGGCGTTAAGATTATCGTGGCCATTACTAAGATAGACAAAGAAGGGGCTGACCCGAACCGCATTAAGCAGCAATTATCCGAACAGAATATTTTAGTTGAAGAATGGGGCGGAGAAACGGTTGTGCAGCCGGTATCCGCTAAGACCAAAGAGGGCATAGACCAGCTGCTGGATATGCTGCTTTTAGTAGCGGACGTAGAAGATCTTAAAGCAGATATCGACGTTCCTGCCCGGGGATTAATTATTGAAGCGCACGTAGAAGTCGGCCGTGGTCCGGTTGCTACGGCGTTAATTGAAACCGGAATTCTTAAGCCAGGTCAGTTCGTGGTTGCCGGAGCAACTTATGCCAAGGTTAGGAATCTGGAAACGCCCGACGGTAAGCCACTCAGCCAGGCCGGTCCCTCTACGCCCGTAACGATTACCGGTTTTAAGGCGCTGCCGGAATTCGGTGATGAGTTTGAGGCCGTAGAAAACGAGCGCGAGGCTCGTAATCTATCTGAAGTCGCCGCTGGCGATCGACAGACTACCTCTAGCCGTGGAATATCTAGCAATGAGCTAATTAAGCTCATTAACCGCTCCCACGATTTAAGCCAGCTAAATGTCATTGTAAAAGCCGATGTTCAAGGCTCCTTGGCTTCAGTGTTAGATAGCTTTAAAGCTCTCGATACCGAAGAGGTTGCTGTTAAGGTTGTCAGTTCGGGCATCGGACCGATTACCGACAATGACCTTCGGCTTTCGAAAACTACCGGAGCGAGGATTTACGGCTTTAACGTGATTGCGCCGTCAGTTATTCGCCAGCAAGCGGTACGCGACCGGATTGAGCTTCACCTCTACAGCGTAATCTATGAGCTAATTGACGACGTCAAGGCTGAGCTAGAGAAACTCTTGCTGCCCCAAGTCGTCGAGACGGACATCGGGACTCTAGTGGTACGCGGGATATTTAACACTACAAAGAGCAGCGTTATTTGTGGCGGGGAAGTTATTAAGGGCAAGCTTAGTTTGCCTTCGCTCGCCAGAGTTAAGCGCGACAAAGAGCTGTTGATGGAAGTCGAACTGACTAACCTAAAGCGTGGTCCGACGGATGTTAAAGAAATTAACAGCGGTGAAATGTGTGGTCTTAGTTTGTCCACTCCGTCGCGTTTAGATCTAATGATCGGTGATCGCTTGGAAGTATTTACGCGCGTTATTCAGCAGCGACATCTTTAAAAAGCAGCACGTAGCTGTCTATTCTGGTACAATTTATTTATTGAACGAGTTGGAGCAAAGTTATGGCAATCAAGCTTGACCAAAACTTGTTAGTAGAATTAGGACTCGGTAATTTGCCAGACGAGGAAAAACGGGCATTGCTGAGCCATATCTATGAAACCCTTGAAATGCGGGTTGGTATGCGTCTCGCCGACCAAATGAGTAACGAGCAACTTGATGAATTTGAGAAATACTTTGAAGCTAAAGATGATGCCGGTGCTTTCCACTGGCTGGAGACCAATTTCCCGAACTATAAACAGATTGTCGAAGACGAGTATGCCAAGCTTAAGGAGGAGGTCAGACAATCCGCGCCACAAATTTTACAGGCCGCTCAGAGTAATCAGGTTCAGCAACCGGCACAAACTTATGTTAGCCCCAGCTCGGATCAGTCAGTGCCAGGTAACTTTATGCCACCGACTCCCTCGCAGCCGATGCCTAGCGATGACGGGCAAACCCTTCCACCGTACACGCCTAGTGTTTAATAGCTAAGGTTCCTTTTAGGCTTTTAGTCCGCGTAGATAGTCCTGCGAACTCATTTCCTTTGATCCGGCAGGAATTAAGCGGTCTATAACTAGATTATCTTTGACCGTAGTGAGTACTAGAGAGCCATCTAAGTCTTTAAATTGACCGGGTTTATTGCCACTATCCTCTGAAACATGAGCTTTGGTAATAATTATCGACTGACCTTTAAATATGGTTCGGCTTCGAGGCCAGCCATAATACGCCCGAATGGCGCGTTCTAAACTAATTGCGGGTAGATTTAGGTCCAGTGTGCCAGAAGCCGATTCTAGGCGCTTGTCGTAGCTCACAGGGCCTGTTTGTGCTAATGGCTGAAGCTTGCCGCTAAGTATTTGCGGTAAGACAGCAACTAATCGTTTTGCCCCTAATTCGCCGAGACGGTCTGCTAGCTCTTGTTTGGATTCGTTTCCCTGTAGCAGTAGTTCCACTTGATCGTATAACGGGCCGGCATCCATTTCACTAACCAGTTTCATTAAGCTAACACCCGTTTTCTTGTCTCCAGCTAAAATTGTAGACTCGATGGGCGTAGGTCCACGGTGCAAAGGCAGCAGAGAAGGGTGGATATTAACGATTCCAAGAGGAAACAGTCTAATTACTTCATCCGGCACCATTTTACCGAACGAAGCGAGCACCCCAACAACTGCCCCGAATTGCTTTAGTTGCTCAACTGCTGGCTTAAGTTTCTCGAGTTGTAGCAAGGGGATGCCCAGCTCGTTTGCAACCAGATTAATTTCAGATTCACGTAACTTACGCGAGGGATTAGAGCGTAGTGGAGTGGTAACAATCGCCATTACGTCATAGCCGTTTGATACTAGCGCTTTAATAATAGGAGTGTTAGTTCCAACTCCTGTAGCTAAGCGCTCATTGCCAAAGAACAAGATCTTCTTTGATGCTTGCATAATCGAGTGCCTTTAACTTACCATCTGTTTCTAGTCGATAGAATGCCTCTGGATCGTCTTTGATATGGTCAACGAACATCATTCCGTTTAGGTGGTCGATTTCATGCTGAAAAATACGCGCCAAAAACCCGTCAGCCGTAATTCTAAGTGGTTGACCATCGAGAGAGGTGGCTCTAACACGTACTTTCGAATAACGCTTAACTTTTCCATAGATGTCCGGAACACTTAAACAGCCTTCGTAATCTTCGCTTAATTCGCCCTCAAGTTTGGTAATCTCGGGGTTAATAAATACGCCGAAGGTTCTGTCTTTTTTGTTGTCGAAGTCATTCCTAACTACCACTATTCGGTAGGGTTGGTCGATTTGGATGGCTGCCAAGGCAACACCGACTTCATGTTCACGGGAGTCGTCCCAGCTTAGCGTAGCGCTAATCATATCTTCGACTACCCGCCTAATCTCAAGGTTAATATAGCCAACCCGCCTGGATTTTTCGCGGAGGTGTGGATTAGGTAGGGTAATAATATCGTCTTTGCTTAGAGCCATGGTTGGATATAGGTATTGTACAGGTAATAGCTTATTGCTGTTAAGTGCTGACTAAATTAAGTCGGACGGGTCGATATCTGAACTCCAACCACTGGGCAGCGAGCGGATTATTTCTACTAACTTACTCCTTTGATCGGATTTAACTACGACTTGCCAGCGATACTTGTTGCCTTGTTTTTCATGAAAAGCCGCTGCCGGACCTTCAATACTGACAGCGTAAGACTTTAATTTTAAAACTAAATTCTCGGCTGCCGTTTCGGCGCTTTTAGTGCTACTTCTAGAGATGGTCAATTTTAGTAAATGTTTAAATGGTGGGTAGCCGAAGGTCTGACGTTCGCTTAGCTCTAAAGTGTAAAATTGGTCCCAGTTACCTGTTGTGGCAGCAACTATTGCTTCAGCATTCGGCTGGTAGGTCTGAATAACCGCCGTCCCCCTGCGGTGTCCCCGGCCCACTCTGCCGATTACCTGACTTATAAGTTGGAAGGCTCGCTCATTAACGCTAAAGTCGGGTAGTTGTAGCGCGGTGTCTGCTAACATGATGCCGACGACACCTAAACGTGGCAAATCCAAACCCTTAGCTAAAAGCTGGGTGCCAACTATAATATCTGCGCCGCCATCTCTAATTTCAGCATAGCGTTGCTCTAGGCGTTCAGCTTTAGCCTGATCGCTATCGAAACGCATTATTCGTGCTCCTGGAAAAAGTTGCTCCGCCTCTGTTACTACGGCTTTGGTGCCAATACTTAAATACTTCACCTCAGCCTGTTTACAGTCGGGGCAGATGGTTGGTGCACTGGTTGAATAGTTACAGACATGACAGCGTAAACTATGGCTGTCGCCGTGATAGGTAAGCGGCAAGTCACAACGCGGGCATCGTGCTTGCCACCCGCAGTTAGCGCAGATTACCGCCCTAGCTGTTCCGCGGCGGTTTAGATACAGCAGACTTTGTTCGCCAGCCGAAAGAGCCGCCGAGACCGCATCGATTAAAGGGGTAGAGAAGTTTGCAGAGCGCGCAAAGAGCGTTCGATCCTTGCAATCAATGACAACCGTATTTAAGTCTGAAGCCAGGCTTTGCTTAGCGAGTTTATTCAGTCGGATGATTGGTTTATTTCTGGTTTGAGCCAAATAGTAATCTGTCACTAACGGTGTCGCCGAGCCAAGGATTAATTTTGATTGATGCAGCTCTCTTAAATGACCGGCAACCCTAGCTGTAACGTAATATGGCGCCTGTTGCTGTTTGTAGGCCGGTTCATGCTCCTCGTCGAGAATAATTAAGCCAATACTTTTTAGAGGAGAAAAGATAGCTGACCTTGGCCCAATAACAACTAACGGCCCAGGCTGGCTCAAGATGCTTGCCCAGCGCTCGGCACGTGCCTTAGGCGACAAAGTAGAGTGCAAAACTATAACTCTTGACCCGAAAAGACTACGGAATTCGTTTTCAAGTTGAGTGGTTAAGCTAATTTCCGGAGTCAGCAAGATAACTGATCGTCCGGCGCTTAACTCACCTAATGCCAACTCCTGGTAAATTCTGGTTTTGCCGCTCCCGGTGCGTCCGTGCAACATAAAAGTGTCATTTGTTTTCATTTCTAGGACAGCTCGCTTCTGATCCGGAGTGAGCTTAGGCAGCTGCTCTTTATTGAAAGCTGAGTCCGAAATAC
>DAHVVZ010000036.1 GCA_027357065.1 Candidatus Saccharimonadota bacterium
AGTGTTTAATTCCGGTATCGAAGTATAAACGTTATGTGGTGCCGGACGGCTAGAAATGCGCTCGAAGTAATTAGGATAATCAAGGTAGTCCATATTTTTGACATTTAAAGTTTGAATTTCGCTGAGTGCCTGTGGGCTTCCGCCAACATGAGCATATGGGGCGTCAAAACCAAGAGCCCAATCAATAAAATACGGCCTGGCTGAGCGAACCGGTCCAACGTAAGTCGGTAATTGATCCTGAAACAATGCCATAAAGCGGGTAATGCCACCTTCGGTTAAGGCTTCGAACACTACCCCGGCTTGGCTTAATCCGGACTGCGGTCTAGCTTGCGGGGTGTTCTCAATCATTACTGCCGTAATTGGGCGTTGATTTGCTGACGGAGCAACCTGTAAGCCGGTTAATGTTGAAGCTACGGTTGAGCTGGTGTTAATTTTCTGAGGTGCAGTTTTCGGTGCTTTAGTACTTAGAGTGACGGTTGTCGGTTTGTGGTGGGCTGCCATGTAGACAATTCCCCCAGCCAGAATTAAAAGCACTATCAATACACCGCCACTGATTAACCAAGTTTTTTTGCTTAGATGAAAAAACTTGCCTTTCTTGGGCTTGGAGTTTGATGACCGACTTAGTAAGCTTCGTTTAGGTCCTGAGGAAGTGCCAGTTCGGTTACGCATATTTTCTTCATCCTCCATGTTAATAACTAATTCTGATGAATTAGGAGCAACGGTTTGAACATTGTCTTTGACTGCAGCTTCCTCAGGAGTTAAAAATGAATGTTCTTCCTTCGGGGGATCATTTTTAGGAGCCGGGTACCGCTCCCGGATGTCATCATGCATAAGCTTAGTTTACCACGCTTTATAACGCATCAATCTGTTGTTTTAGTCTTGCCAAGCTCCGCTCTTTACCTATTAGCTCTAAGCTTTCGGCTAATGGTGGACTGGCAGGCGCTTGAGTGGTAGCGATGCGGATTAAGCTAAACAGTATTCCTGCTGGTTGGGCAGTAGTTTCCAGTAAAGAATTGAGCCTAAAGCTTAAATCGGCTAGACTAAAATCGCTTTGCTCAAGAGATGCTTGGGCTTGCTCCAGCAGCCCCTTTAACTGCGCCTTATTTAAGGCTGAGAGCTTTGAATTAGCACTGATTAACTCAGGGTTAAGTTCTAGGTCACTAAAGAAGAAACGGGTCAGTTCGGGAATTTCCCCAAAGTACTTAAGACGCTCCTGAACTAGAAGCAGCACTTTGTGCAGGTATGCCGGATCGTAGTCTTTCGCTTCCGGCGGCCAAAAGGGTTTAGCCATCGCATCTAAATCGTCGGGAGTTAAGTTGCGGATGTGTGCTCCGTTCATCCATAAAAGGCGTCTTTCATCAAAACGGGCGCCGCTTTTGCCGACCCTTTCAAGGGAGAAGCTTTGAATGAGCTCGTCAACACTAAACAATTCTTTAGTCGTGCCGTCGTTCCAGCCGAGCGATGCAATAAAGTTTAGTAATGCTGGTACTAGGTAACCTTCGTTAATGTACTCTAGGATATCTTTTGCGCCATCACGCTTACTTAGTTTTTTGTTTCCGGATGGACCAAGCACCGGTGGCGGCGTGGCTAGGATTGGTGGCACAAAACCTAGCGCCTCATAGAGATTAAGGTAATTTGGAGTAGAAGCAATAAACTCCTGTCCGCGAATGATGTGACTAATTTGCATTTCGTAATCGTCAATAATATGTGCGAAGTTGTACGTCGGATAGCCGTCGGATTTAATAAGAATGAAATCATCTATCGCTTCTTCACCGGCCGACAAGTCGCCCATGATAACGTCATGCCAACTATAGGCTTTTGGCTCGGCTTTAAAGCGTAGCGGCAAGACTTGATACTCCCAATTTGGTGTAATTTCCGGGCGATGGTTGCGGTAAAGAAAAGGATGATGGTTTGCGTTATCTTGTTTACGAAAAGCATCCAGTTCTTCTTTAGAATAAGGGTCGGCGTAGGCTCTCCCGGAAGAGATAAGCTTTTTGGCCCATTCGTGATAGATGTTTAAACGCTCACTTTGTTTAAATGGCCCTTCCGGACCCGGCTTGTCCGGACCCGCGTCGTAACTAAGCCCTAAAACCTTTAAGCTTTGAATAATATGCTCAATGCTTCCCTCGACCTGGCGATTTTTATCAGTGTCTTCAATGCGCAAGATGAAGCGCCCATTATTCTGCCTAGCCACTAGCCAAGCGAATAGTGCTGTGCGAATGCCGCCAACATGCATATATCCAGTCGGGCTGGGCGCAAATCTAGTCTTAACCGTCATAAAATATATATTCCCTCTTTCATAAGTTAATACTAAACCTTCCAACTAGTACAGTCAGAGGGTTGTGGCGAGTTGAAGTATTTGATTGGTACTCAGACTGTTATTCCCGTTCACCTGAAAGAGAATGCCATTTGTCACCCAAGCCGCCTGATCATTACCGTAAAGGAAAATGTTCTGGCCATCTAGGCTTAGCTCCTGGTATTTACTGCCATCGGTTGGCACAATTTCGCTACTAAGCAGCGTGGCGCTGTCCCAGTTGGAACTATGCTCAGTAATTGTGAATTTTCGGCTGTCGGTATTGCTAGAGAAGTTGAAGCTTACCGTGCTTGGCCGGTAGTCTACTGAAGCTAGAGAGTAGCCTGCTGGCCTATCACTGGGTAAGACTGCTGAAAAACCCGCCCGGACACTGGCAACCTTGACCATCACGTTCGGCATGTTAGCGTAGATTGCATAAGCGATTACCAGAACGCCCATTAAAGAGACCAAAACCACGGCAGCACCGTGTCCGCGGACTTTTGGCCTGCCGTTTTGGCGGCGGACTTCTTTGCGACTAAGTTTTGGCTGCTCATGGCTATTAGCGTTTTCTACGGCTCGTTCCAACAAATTGGCTCCTGCGGGACGTGCTATCGACTTGACTCGCTCGGATGCTGCTTCAGCAGAGGAATTGAGAGCAGCTTTAATCTCAGGTACGTTTGTTGCGCTTCTAAGCGTAGCCCCGAAACGGGATATTTGGCGGCTTGGTCGAAAAGTCTTGGCCCTTTTAGCTAGACCGGGATCAATTCTTCCGACCATTGGCGAGGATTCGATTGCCGGGCTTTTGGTTGTGAGACCAATCGGGGTATTCACGCTATTTATTAGGCGAGTGGACTTTGGGGGCTTTCTAACGGCGCTACGCATTAAGGTATTCGATGGTGATGGATGAACGCTAAGATGCTGAATCGGATGAGTTTTGTTCGGCTTTGGTTTTCGAATTACACCATCGATACTAGCCTGGTTCGGTGCCCCTATTGGCTGTCCCGTGCCGGCGTCATAATCCTGGCCGTTTAGTTTTAGAGTTGAGCGAGTCAATTTATGCACAAGGTTTATCTTATTTTCTATAGATTACAATTAACATAACCACTTTAAAAGTGCTGATTTCATCTTAAACCTACTTGAACTTGCCTGCAATAGCGCTGTAGTATAGTAGAACGTTTCCAAGGCCATTGTTATTTGAATATTGTACGATCTAGCAACAGGCTTCATAGTTAAGTATGAGCTAGCCAAGCTTTAAATTGTGGGAATTTATTATGGAATTTCTCGACCCTAAACGACTAAGAAAGCATAGAATATTACTTCGGGTAGGCTATGGCTTGACCACCCTAGGCATAGTTATCGGCAGCGTTATCCTACTTTGGGAAGCATATGGCTATAGTATCCATAATGGTCAAGTTGTTCAGGATGGAATGATTTTTATATCTTCTCAACCGACCGGTGCCTCTATTTATGTTAACGGCGTCCTGAATTCGGCCACCACTAATACCAGACTGACTATCCAGTCCGGAGCCTATAACTTTAAACTATTACTGAGTGGTTATCGGCCGTGGCAGCACGTAATTGTTAATCTGGGTGGCCAGGTAGTCCATTACGATTACCCTTTCTTATTCCCGACTAAGTTAACCTCAAAGCAAGTTACCGCACTATCTAGCGCACCGGCAGTTGCCACGCAGAGCCCCTCTTTGCAGTATCTGCTGCTCTCTTCGCCAACCGACCTGACTACATTCCTGCTCTATGATTTAACCAACCCGACTAATCCGCCGCTTAGCCTTAGTCTTCCAGCCGGCATCGTAACTCCCTACAGCGGAGCTCAGAGTTGGCAGGTGGTGGGCTGGTCTGACGATAACCAGCACGTACTTCTGGAGCATATCTTCGGTTCTAGCAGTGAGTATATCGAGTTGGATACTGCCAATCCGACCCAGAGCATAAATCTCAATAAAACATTTAACTCTGCCCCGACCTCAGTTAGTTTCAACAATTTAAAGTACAACCAGTTTTACTTTTATGACGCAGCTACCGAGGTGTTGTCGTCTGCAGTACTCGGCAGTAATAACAATGCCTTAACAGAGGTAGCTAGCGGTGTCCTAGCCTACAAGAGTTACTCTAACAACGAAATACTTTATGTTACTCCTAACGGCGCTCCAGCTGGTGAAGTTGCAGTTGATCTTTTGGATAGCGGTACAAGCTACCTGATGCGTTATCTGCCGCAAGCTTCGACTTACTTATTGGACATGGCTGGTTATAACGGAACTGATTATGCAGTCGTTGGCGATAGCAGCTATAGCTTCGTCGATATTTACAAGGACCCGGTAGGTCAAGCAACAGCGGCGCCAGATGCAAAAATTCTGCCCTTTCGAGCGATAAAAATAAACCAGCCGAACTATGAGTCCTTTGCTCCAACAGCGCAGTTTATAATGGTCGAAAATGGCACTACGTTTGCTGTTTATGACATACTTAACGACGTTATCTATCACTACACCTCGACGATGCCACTCGACCCGCCACAGCTGCATGCACAATGGATGGATGGCGATCGGCTGGTGTACGTTAGTGGCGGCGAAGTGACCGTGGCTGATTACGACAATACTAATCGCCAGAGCCTAAGTCCGGCTCTACCGCAGTACCAAGTCTTTTTTGCCCCTAACTATCAGTCATATTTTACAATCAATAATTCTGCTAATGCTAAAGTTGAGCTAAGCCAAGTTTCGCTGCTGGCTGGTTAATACTTATAGCTAAACTCTTTTTTGTACCAGCGCCAGACAGCATATATTACCAGCAGTGCGGTCAGAGCAATAACGAATTTACTCCAGAGGGTGGATATGAAGCGGTGCCATAGAGTTGGTCCGTTGCCGGGAAGTACGGAAACGGCGCTGGCTGTGACATTGCTGGGCGTCGGGGCGGTGTCTCCTGAAGGAGATGGACTAATCTGGTCTCCGACTACTATCAAGCGGTTTATGCTGGTGCCGGGTGGATCACAGGTAATTAGAGTCGCGGTCGCGGCGTGTCCCTGAACAGGGTTGAGCACACTTACATCGGATGGGCTAACAATGGATGTAGAGAACACTTTATAGGCATAAACCTGACCGTTATATGTAAGGTAAAAGACATCGCCATCTACCAGATCATGCAGTAGCACAAAGGCAAACTTGTACTTACCAGGATTTAGGATATTGTTCGATGAGTGACCGAAAAATGCCGCATTCCCTGTTTGTCCCGGAACTGAGGTGGTTGGATAATGGATAACCCCGTCTTCTAGATTGTTTTCGATGGTCGCTTCATTGGTCGTAGTAATTGAATAGATTACCGGTATCTCAACATTAATCTTTGGAATGATTACCTCCGGCGTGGCCGAAGGGCTGATGGTTTGGGTGCTTAGGATTATAGGCGTGGCCGTGTCATGACGGCTAGGTTGGATAAACGGTGCGATAATCACCTGATTAAAGAAACCGAACAGCAGGACGATTACGGCTAGTGCGCCCATTGATAGGCCAAATAATGCTGATTGCAGATGATGTTTGAAGGTCAATTTTGGTGGCGTACTGGCAGCGGCATTGGTTAGTATATTTTGACGTAAGTTAGCAGCTTTAATGCGGTTGGTTTTGACTCTTTTAGGGGTAGTTGCGCGTTGGTTGACGTGTTTAGATACGGCTTGGGGTTTGGGGGTCTCAGGCAGTGTTTCTCTGTGCTGTGCGGCATTGCGGTTACTGGCATAGAACTCTTGCCATACCTGCCGTTTTTGGTCGTTGCTTAACTTCTGATAATAGTTATGCCATTCAGTCTGGATTTGAGCTAGAGTCTTGCCGGAAGTCGTCAGCTCATACATGAACTGTTGGTGTTTACTGCGCTGATTGGTATTTAGGACCTCGGCTTCTTCCGTCTTGGCGTCAGGCTCTGAAGAATAAAGTGAGTCCAGCTTAGCCCGAATTAAGTTGATGGCTAAATTCTGAGCAGCCGGATCGGTTTGACCGGATTGGTTTTGGTGGTTGTTATTTTCTGACATCTCTATTCAATGTTGGCCGCTACTTTTAAGCACTTCTAAGTATAGTACAATTAAGGGGTCACAAGCCGGAATGGCGGAATTGGTATACGCGCACGACTCAAAATCGTGTTCCTTTTAGGATTGAGGGTTCGATTCCCTCTTCCGGCACCAACCCGAATCCCGAATTAGACGCATAAAGTAAAGCACGCTAGAATTCTCTTGTAAATATTTCAAAACAAACAGGAGAAAACAAAATGCGTGCTTTACAGAAACATCATATAGTAGACGTTTACACTTGGGTAGATGACAGTCTACCCAAAGA
>DAHVVZ010000016.1 GCA_027357065.1 Candidatus Saccharimonadota bacterium
CTAACTTTCCAGATCAGTTTCTGCTTTTCCGGATCTTCCTCGGTTAGAACGGTTTGGCTGTATTTACCGAGAATCTTGGCGGCTTTTTTGCTTCCCTTACGACGATCATGCTCACTTATGTCATCAAATTCCACTAACAACACAAACTTCGGGAAAGGAGTTGAGATAACCTCCTTTAGATAGTTGGCGTTCTCCGTCGAAACACTGTTGAGCAGATTGTCATCAACCAACTCAATCGCGCTTGGGGTTTCACTTAAACCGCGCAGCTCAATCACTGCCGCCTGCAAATCATTGGCATTGTCAAAGTAAGCGGTTACTAGAGAAGTCGGTTCGGTGTAGGGCTCACTGCCTAAGGTGACTTCGGTAATTAGTCCTAACGTACCTTGAGATCCGACAAAAAGCGGCGTCAGGTCAAAGGAGCCGTCTTTATGCTGAATATCTGCAATATCGTAACCGGCGGAATTTTTACTGGTAGAGAGAACACTTTTTTCTACCAAGCTCCGATTCTCTTCAATTAAGGTGTCAATGGAGCGATATATTTCACCTTCGAATGTAGATAGCCCCAGTTTACGGTTTAGTTCGCGTTTGCTTATCCGCTGGGTCTCAATCACCTCTCCATTAGACAATACCACTCTCAGACCGCGCACATATTGGCGGATCGAGCCGTATTTGAATGATCTTCTGCCAGACGCGTTATTGGCGACTGCCCCGCCTAGCGTTGAGTATTCCAGGCTTGCCGGAGCTGAGGGAATAAAGCGGTTATATGACACCAGCAGCTGTTGGAGTTTGCCAAAATTAATACCCGCTTCAACAGTTATCTCCGAAGCTTTAGTGTCGAAAAACTTTACCTGATTGAGGTGAGCCGGATAAACCAGCATTATACCGCTGCCAATTGCTGCTCCGGTTAGATCAGTGCCGCTACCGCGCGCAGTTAGCGGGATTACTCGACCTCGTTCTGCTAGCTGCCAGGTAAAACGAGCGGTTTTACGTACATCATTCTCGCTTTTTGGGTAAACAATGACGTTAGGGGTTAGGGTAAAGATACTATCGTCAGTCGAAAAATAGGCTCGGGCGTCATTACCTGTCATAACTTCGCCAGCCACATGTTCCTGCAAGTAATGCGCAACCCTATTCATAGCAGTATTTGCTCACTAAATCTTCTTAAGTCTTTGTCTTAAATAATACCATAATGATTAAGGTTGCATCCTAAATTGGTGCGGATGAGAGGAGTTGAACCTCCACGAGCTATTGCTCACTAGCTCCTGAAGCTAGCGCGTCTACCATTCCGCCACATCCGCATGTCTGAAGGGCCGCTTAATGCTTGGATATATTAGAGGTTTTTAGGGTAAAACTCAAGTTTGGCGGCGATCAGTTACGCCGGCAGTTAAGATTTCCCAGTTTTCAACATTATTGAAGCGGTTTTGCTGGGCATTAATCTGCGCGCTGCCAAGACCATAGACGTTACCGTTAGTAATATATATCTCTCTGGGTTGGTAAAGGCCGAGAGCCGGCGCGTCCTTCTGCCAGGCGGCCAAAAATGGCTCGTACTTAATTACTCTTAGAGCGGGGTCTAAACGTGTCCTGGCATCCTCAAGAGCGATACTTGCCGTATTGCTGTCATACTCTGACAGATTAAGGTTGCTGGAGCGCGGATCGTATTGAGACTTATCCCAGTAGACGAAGACGTCCGGGTCGTTACCTATGGAGATCCCATCCAAGGTGGAGTCGTAGTTATGATCAGCTAAGGTAATCGCATAAGTATCCGGGTTTTCGAAGATTGGCATTAAGTTCACTCCTAGAGTCCGCCATTGCTTAGCAAGGATGCCAACAACCAGCCGGTTCTCAGGGGTATCGGTAGTAACTAGATTAAAGCTAAGCTGTTGCCCGGCTTTGTAGCGATAGCCGTCTTTAGCTAGTACCCAACCATCAGAGTTTAGTAAGGCCTGAGCCTGGGCTACCTGATTTGTGGCCTCGGCATATTTCGGGTTAAAGGCTAATTGCCCCTGCAGCAATGGTTCGGTTACCGGATACGTCTGGTAACCGAGCTTGTTGATCACGGCTTGGGGGTCAGACCCCATAACCAAAGCCTTGCGAATATTTGAGTCACTTAAAATGCTGCCTTGCGTTTTAAAGAAAACATAGCTTCCAGCTGTCAATATTAAACTGTGAATCTGGGCCGAAGGCATTGCTTTAATCGCAGCCGGTACGCTGTTTAATCCTGCTAGACCATTTAGTTGTCCTGAACTAAAAGCGTCTAAGAGCTGGTTTTGACTGGCATAGGCATGCATAATAAATTCACTTAATTTCGGCTTGCCAAGAACGTAGTTGCTAAACGGCAGCAGGGCAATTTGTTCGATGGCGTTTTGGGGCGTATTGCCACTAACTTCAAGGGCGTGCCAGCTAAAGGGGCCGGCACCAACCGGATTATTGGTATTGAAAGAGGCGGAACGTAAGTTAGCAGGGTCAACATTGCCCAGCAAGTGCTTGGGAATAATGCCTACGGTTAGGTTGTAAGGAAATGAAGCTAGAGGGTTCGGTAATTTAAACTGGACAGTTAGTGGACTGGGGGCGCTAACTGTAATGTCCTGCCAGCTAGAGAAAAGCGGTGACTGGGCGTTGGAGTTTTGGATCATATCGATAGTAAAAACAACATCTGCGGCTGTCAGTGGCTGTCCATCCTGCCATTTCAAGTTTGGTCGCAGGGTTACGGTGTATAAGGTTCCGGCCGAGTCGACGCTATAGCCGCTAGCCAAAACGTCCACCAACTGGTTGTTGGAGTTGTATCCCAAAAGTCCGGCAAAAATAAGTTGCGACAGGCTGGTATCTACCTCTCCGGTAGCATATATTGGGTTGACATTTGTCAGCCCGCCAAGGATCCCCTCGTTATAGATGCCGCCAGGCACCGGTTGAACGGTTTGGAAATAGTGGTTTAGGGAAATGATTTGCCAGACACTGGCCAGCCCGAGCAATAGCCAAAACAAAAGCCAGATACTAACGAAACGGCGAACCGCTACTAAGTGCCCAACACGGCTGTAGAGGTTTTTTTCAATTGAGCGACCTGCCTGTTTTGACAGATCAAGAGCTTGCACTCGGCGCCTGAGTATGACTCGGCGCATCTTCTGGTTACGCATAATTTTAAATGCGCGTCTTGGCTTAACCTATGGCGCTAAACAATAAAGAAAGCGAAAAGATAACGGCGCAGACAATGGTGAGCTGAAAAATTGTCTTTTCAGTGCCCCTTCTGGTGGTGTTGACATCCCCGGCTCCGCCTAATCCGGCCCCTAGGGAGGCACCTCGGGTTTGCACCAAAATAAGCAATACCATAAGCAGCATCGAACCGAAAGCTACGTAGTCATATATGTTCATTGGATATTTAACTCTCTTGCTTTAGTGGCTTTTAATTAATTTATAGTTTAGCAGGAGGAGAGCGAACTCCGCAAATTCTAAGGAGTTAACCTGCAATTAAAGTCTAGCCGGCAGCCTGGAGCTCAATACTTCGGTACCGTTCTCAGTAATTAGGATGTCATCCTCAATGCGCACTCCAATTCCCTCCTCCGGCAGATAAATGCCGGGTTCCAGAGTAATGACACTGCCCGGCTGCAAGGGTTTGGTGTAATCGCCGACATCGTGCACATTCAGGCCCAGAAAGTGCGATGCGGCATGCGGGAAATATTCCCTGATACTTTCCGGTTTAAGATCCCGCGTTACGCCGAGCTGCTTTAACTTAAGACCTGCGAATTTGGCGACTTTCGCCTCATATCCCCGAAGATGCACTCCTGGCCCAAGCAAACTGAGTCCATAGTCCTGAGTTTCTTTAACGGCATTAAAAACATCCTTCTGGCGGGCGGTTGGTTTTGAAGTCTTAAGCATCCTCGTGATGTCTGCAGCATAGCCGTTAACTTCTGCTCCAACATCGCAAATTACAATTTCGCCGGTTTTAAGTGGCGCGGAATTACTAATGTAGTGCATGGTGCAGGCCCGTGAGCCACCGGCGACAATCGGCTCGAAAGCGTGACCGCTGGCGCCGCGGAAACGAAAGCCGCGACTAATATCCGCTTCTACCTGATACTCGTAGTTATACGTGCCGTAAGGTTTCGCTAAGACTTCCTTTAGGGTGCCGAGCGTAATATCTATTGCCTGCTTAATCGCTTCAAGCTCAACCGGCTGCTTAACGACCCTTAGAGCTGCCAGCTGAGCACGGATATCTATAAGCCTTAACTCTTCTCCCGCATGTTGCTTTAGACGATCCACGAAACGCGAGCGGGCAGGATTGGCATACAACCCATACTGTTCAATGAAAGACGGAGCCGGAGCTAGGGTTGCTACTTGTTTGGTACGCGCCAGCAAGCCGTCAAGTCGCCTCCAGCCGCTGGCTTCGTTAATAATGTCACTCACGCCGGAAGTTTTAGCGAGCAAACGCTTATCTATTTGCCCATCAAAGGTTACCCGTGAGCCTTCACGGATTGGCACAATTAGAAACTCCCGTTGCTGGTCAATCACTAGAGTAATGTCCGGATCATTGATTCCGGTCAGATACCAAAAGTTGGCGTCTTGAGTAAAGGGATAGGTGGTATCGGCCCCTCGCTGAAGCAGACCGTTGGCGGTAACGGCTATTGGCAGATCCGCAGGTAGCTGAGCAATCAGGCGCTGACGGTTGGCCTTAAAAAATTCGGCATCAAACTTTAGTTTAGACATACTTTCGCTCGCACATTCACCTTCTAGCTTAGCAGACTAGAGCTTTTACTGAGATATTCTTGAACAATATTGGCTTTTTTGGGACCGAGCACTTTAGATAGTTCATTTTCACTGGCCATAGTTACCGCTTTTAAGGAACCGAAATGCCGGAGTAGCTTTTTGGCACTGGAAGGACCGATGCCTGGAATCGACTCAAGCGTCGAACCGCTAACCCGTTTAATCTTTAGGCTCGAGTGGTAGCTAACTGCGAAACGGTGACTTTCATCGCGCACCCTTTGAAGTAATTTAGTAATGTTCGTGCTATGGGGTAAGCTGAGCATCACAAATTGACCGGAAAAAACAGCATGCCCGTGTAATTTATCCAGCAGCTGGTAGTTTAGTTTAATGTTGCTGCGGTTAACGTCAATGACAATTTGTTCTTCGCGTTTCGCGAGACCAATAAATACTACCTGGCTCGCGGTCTTGGCCTCGTCCCGGGCGTCTAATGCCGCTTCCAGTTGACCCTTACCGCCATCGATTAGCACCAGGTCCGGTACCCCCCAGCTAGCAAGGTTTTTCTGGCTAAAACGGCGAGCAATGGTTTCGTGCATGTTATAAAAATCGTTATTAATGTCGTACTTGGTTTTAAACTTCCGGTAGCTAGTCTTATTGCTAACTCCGTTTGTAAATACCACCATTGAAGCGACGACGTCCGTACCCTGCATGTGGCTAATATCGTAGCCTTCAATTCGGCGCGGGTAGGCCTTTAGACCCAGTAGTTCTACCAGTTCGTTTAGGGCCTGGTCCTTACTAATATCTAGGAACTCCTTGTCGGAAAAGACTATCTGTTGGCTAAGCCGCTTCAGGCTTTCGATTTGGTCGCGCTTGCGGGCAGCCTGCTCAAAGTCGCGCTTGCGGGCAGCCTGCTTCATCTCACGCTCCAGTTCAAGGATTAAGGTCGCCCGTTTGCCGCTAATATATTCCATTAAACGCCTTAGGTTTGTCCGGTAGTCGTTTAGTGAGGTACGGCCTTCCTCAAGTCCTGGATCTAGCCCTAAATGATAGCTTAGAGTTGCTCGCTTTTGGTTTAAATGGCGCTTGGTGGCATATGGGAATACCCGCCGCAATAATTTTAAAGCCTGGCGAATTGCAGCAATCGAAGTATAGGGGCCGAAGTAGCGCGCTCCGTCATCGAGCGGACGACGCGTAAAACTGACTGTCGGATAGTCGCTGTCATAATCGATGCGCACGTAAACTAGAGACTTATCGTCTCGCAGCAAGATGTTATAACGCGGCAGGTAGCGTCTGATTTGCTCGGCTTCCAGAAGCAATGCGTCCAGCTCACTATCTACGACCATCCATTCAATGTCAGCAATTTCCCTGACCAGAGCGTCAGTTTTTGGGTCGCGGTAACGGCTCTTTTGGAAATACTGGCGCACTCTGTTTTTAAGAACCGAGGCTTTGCCGATATAGATAATCTCGCCTGCTTTATCCCTATAGAAATAGACGCCCGGACTGGAAGGCAGAGCTGAGAGTTTCTGCTCTAACTTTTGACTCAACATATAAGGGTATTGTACTTCACAATAAAAAGCCTGACCTATCTAGCGCAAGGCAAAGTAGGCAATCAAACCAACTAACAGCACAATAATAACCGCTAAGACGGCATTAGCTAGCGACGGGGCGAAAGATTTCGGAGTCGCCACAGGCACCAATGGAGCGCTGCTCATTAGCGGGGCTGCTTGGGGTTTATCTACTAGAGGCTGCTTATTAGTGGAGGCTAATATCTGGTTAAGCAGTTCGTCACTAGCCTGACGCGAACTAAGCGATTGATTACGTAGGCGCGGGTCTTGTTCAAAATAGTTCTGGCGGTCTAAAATCTCGCGTCTTAATTGAGGCAGGATATTTAACCCCTTATAGTGAGCCTCGACTAAACGCCGCAGAGCGGTTTCATCAAATAGGTTGTTTTCGAACATATGCTTAAGCGATGCCCCATCAACACGGACATTGTTGCTAAGCTCCAGAAGTTCATTCCGGCGCAGGCTTTTAATCTGCTCGGGGTTAGTAATTACGGTTGGTTCACGGCGCTCGGCAACGCTTCTTTCCTTACCGACTACGACTTTCCCGATATGTCCGGCTCGTTCCGGCTTAATAGCCTCCAGCCGGCTTTCACTGCGGCCGGGCTGCACGCGTTCAAAAAGTCTATTCGTAACATTGGGGTTGCTATAAATTTCTTTCTGGCGGCTGAGCTGTTGCAAAGTTACTTCTTGAGTCGTGAGTTTAGCTTCCAGACCGGACACTTCGCCCTCAAGCTGTTTTTCTTTGGCCGCCACCTTAACGACCGAAAGCTGCTTTTTAGAGTTAGTCTGACGCTGCTTAAAAATACTCGAAGCTAATTTAGGAGCTACTTTTGAGCCGGTCTTTTTATAGGTAGGAGCTTCTTTTTTAGCGCTTCCGCTAAATGAAGCTTGGGACCGAAAGGTCTCAGCCGGTTCCTGGTTGAGGAGCGTTATTGGTGCGGCCTCGGAAATCCGAATGGCCGGACGATTGTCTTGAGGTGGTAATTGCTCAATCTGGCCGTCGTCCAGCTGATGGGCAATTTTGGTAGCCGTGTAGGCGGTTTCCGGCTCGACACCACTAACCACCAATTCCAGAAATTCGTTTACGGGTGGCAGGGGCGGGTCTTCAGTTACCGGATTTTGTAAATGCTCTTCGGCCAGCGCCTGATTAATACTGCTGACTTCTTCCGGGCTCAGTGCAACCGGCTCTGCTTCAGACTGGATCTGAAGCTCCACTGCTTGCTGATCCTCTAGTTCAATAACAGATTGATCAGTTTCGGCTTCATCCTTAGGCTTTGGATCTTCAAACAATGCCTGGGCAATATCCAGGCTAGTTTTTTCTTTGGTCTGATCTTCTTCCTCTTTTAATAGGAACTCGGCCAGCGAAGGTATTTTTTTCTTAACCTTTTTTTCCTGGCTATCACTCGACTCATCATCGTCTTCAGGACTAGGGAATATTGGGTTCACTTCCATGACAAAAATATATTACTTAAATAATTATGAGCGCTTCAGCTTAAAAGTATATCTCTTTGTCTGTTAGAAGAGTCTCTATTATCTGCTTAGGATTCGGTTTTTTCGGAACCGGCGCCAGCCGACTCCGATGAAGCCTCGCCAGTTGCGCCTTCTTCAGCGGTTTCGCCTTCTTCAGCCGGAACAGCTTCTTCAGCGCTACCACCTGCCGATTCATTAGCCGCGGCTAGAGCACTCGGCTCGTAAACGGTGGCTACGGCGTGGTTGGTTTCAGTTTTAAGAACGACACTCGGTGGCAGAATCAGGTCGGCTACGGAGATCTGATCACCTATCTCCACTAATTTCTCGGCGTCATAGTAAATAACTTCCGGCAGATCCTTAGGCAAGGCTTCGACAGTTACCGATTCAAGGTTATTAAGCACGATTAGGCCGGATCTTTCGGCCGGAGAGGCTTCGTTGCCTTCGTTAAACTGTGGCTCAATTGGTATTTCCGCCTCAACAACTTGGTCGGCGGCAACGGCGTTAAAAACAACATGATTCAGCAGGTGCTTACGTGGCTCGAATTCCACGGTTTTAATCATTGCCGTGTAGGTTTTTCCACCGGCGCTTAAAATGATTGGATGGTGCTTACCGGCCTGGCGATAGGCCTTGAGCAAGCTAACAGTGTCAGCTTCAACAATTATTGACGGTTGACCGTGATCATGAATAACAGCCGGAGTTTTTCCGTCTTTACGCAAGTGTTTAACGGCTTTGCCGGTTATACTGCGCGGTTCTAAAGTCAGATTAATTACATCTTGAGCCATACTTAGCCTATCGTCCCCTGTCTAGTGTTTAGATCTACTTGCATACATTTTACCAGATTACTTAAGAATATGCTTTAAGAATTGGCCGGTGTAACTAGTTTTTACATTAGCCACGGCTTCAGGAGTGCCGCTCGCAACAATCTTTCCGCCGCCGTCTCCACCTTCCGGACCCATGTCAATAAGGTAGTCGGCATTCTTAATAATGTCTAGGTTATGCTCAATGACAATCATGCTATTACCGGCATCAACCAGGGCATGCAACATCTTAAGCAGCTTATCGACGTCAGCCATATGTAGCCCGGTAGTCGGTTCGTCCAGGATATATAACGTCCGCCCCGTTGGCCGGCGGCTTAGTTCACTGGATAGCTTAATCCTTTGGGCTTCACCTCCGGATAAGGTAGTTGCCGGCTGTCCTAGGGTGATGTAGCCCAGCCCGACATCAACCAAAGTCTGCAGTTTGCGGCTGACGGATGGGATGTTGGCAAAGAATTCTAGCGCGGTTTCGCAAGTCATAGCTAAAACATCGCTGATGTTCTTCCCTTTGTAGTGAATCTCCAGCGCCTCATGGTTATAACGCTTGCCGTGACAAACCTCGCAGGGTACGTAAACGTCTGGCAGGAAGTGCATTTCAATCTTAATAATTCCGTCGCCACGGCAGTTCTCGCAACGCCCACCGCGCACATTAAAGCTGAACCTTCCAGCAGAGTAACCGCGCAGTTTAGCTTCCGGTAGCGAAGCGAACAGTTCACGGATTGGCGTAAACAGTCCGATGTAAGTCGCCGGATTGGAGCGTGGTGTTCGACCGATCGGACTTTGGTCAATGATGATTGCCTTGTCCAACTGCTTAATACCTTCGATGTCATCGTGACGGCCCGGCACAGTACTGGCCCGATTTAGCCTAGCCAGCAGTTCTTTGGCCAGGATGTCATTGATCAGACTGGATTTGCCGGATCCGCTAACTCCGCTAACCACTACTAAGCTACCTAAAGGAATCGGCACATCCAGGTTCTTAAGATTATTCTCTCTGGCGCCTTTAATTAGCAGTTGTTTACCATTTCCCTGGCGCCGGGTTTTCGGAATCGGAATCTCCAGCTTGCCGGATAGATAACCGGCCGTAACACTGCGCTGCTGTTTTATTACTTGTTCAGGAGTGCCGGCGGCTACTACTTCGCCGCCATGGATACCGGCTCCCGGCCCAATGTCCAGTAACCAATCGGCACTACGGATAGTTTCTTCGTCGTGTTCCACTACTAACACTGAATTACCGAGATCCCGCAGGCGCTTTAGAGTCTCAATCAAACGCGCATTGTCTCTTTGGTGCAAACCAATACTCGGCTCATCAAGCACGTATAGGACACCGCTTAATCCCGAACCGATTTGAGTCGCCAGGCGGATTCTTTGAGCCTCGCCACCGGATAAAGTAACGGCACTGCGCAGTAGCGTTAAGTAGTCCAAGCCAACATCTATTAGAAACCTAAGCCTCGCGGTGATTTCTTTAATTATTAGGCGTGCAATGCGTGTTTCAGTGGGATTGAGCTTAAGTTGATCGACCCAGGCCGCAGCATCAGTAATAGATAGCTGACAGACGTCCATAATCGAGGAATCGTTAACTGTAATTGCCAA
>DAHVVZ010000032.1 GCA_027357065.1 Candidatus Saccharimonadota bacterium
GCCGTGACTCTTCTTAAAAGATTGCGTCAATGACCGGGTCGGTTTGGAAGTTGTTAGCTCTGAAGTATCTTCGCTAGTCATTCCTCGACGGGCACTAGAAGTAGGCTTATAGGCTGTAATAGGCATAATATTTACTCCTGCTCCTCTTTCTTGCGGGATCGGCGCTTCGGTTTATCCTGTTTTTCGATTTCCTTAGCTACCTTAGCTTGAACTTCCTCGGCCTTTTTCTCTTCTTCTTCAATCGCTTCAAAGAACGGCAAGCTATTGCCTTCGGCTAAGGAAACGTAGGCCTTTTTGACATCTACGTCGCGACCATATGCTACTTTTCGACCTTGTTTCGAAATAGTGCGCTTAGCTTTGCCCTTGGCATTTAAAATGTTAATTTTAACTACCTTAACGGCAAACTGGCTTTCAATTGCTCGTTTGACGTCGTTCTTGTTCAGCGTTGAATCAACGTCTACGACGTAAACATTGTCATGACTTAAGGTGTAACTCTTTTCACTGAGCCGCGGTAAGACATTTAGGCTTTTTGGATTATGCGCTTGATTACTCATAGCTTAGCCTCAAGTTTAGTGGATTTCTTAACGGACACCGGCTTCAGCCAGCTGGTTATTTCCTGCAAGGCTGGCTTCGATATAAGTAGCGTGTCGGCGTCTAAAAGTTTAACGACGTTTAAATAAGTTGCTGCACAAACCGTCACATTACTTAAATTGCGGCTGGCCAACTTTAGATTGTCGCTAAGTGTGTCGCAAACAATTAAGGTAAAGCCATCCATTGCGCCAAGTTTAGCCAGCAAAGATTCAAGTTCCTTAGTTTTAGCGGTTTTTAGCGTCAGTTCTTCGATAATTTTTATAGCGCTAGTATTGCGGGCATTTAAGGCGCTTAGGGCATGAATAACCGCAACCCGCTTAGCTTTAACATTCATCTTGTGCGAATAGTTTTCAATCCCGGTAGGACCAAAAATCGTGCCACCGCTGCGCCATAAGGGATTACGGGTTGAACCACTACGGGCTCTGCCGGTACCTTTTTGGGGATGTGGTTTTTTGCCACCACCACTAATCAGGCCGCGAGTCTTAGTTTTAGCCAGATTAATTCGGCCGTTAGCTAAATAAGCATCGTAGGCTTGAGCTAAAAGACGGGTATTAATATCCTTAACGCCAAACAATAGAGGATCAAGCTTTACCTGAGAGGTAGCCTTAGTGCCGCTTTTAGAATAAGTAATAGTGGGCATTATTTAATATCCCCTCGTAGCAAAACAACCCCTTTTTTGGGCCCTGGTACAGCCCCAATAACACCAATCGCATTATTGGCACTGTCGATATATGCTACTTTAAGACCCCGGGTGGTAACTTTAACATGCCCCATACGTCCGGCCATTTTTTTGCCCTTTAGAATGTGCTGCGGATACATAGAGCCAATTGATCCAACGCGACGGTAGCTGCGTCCACCGTGAGTCTTACGACCGCGGTGAAAGTTATGCCGCTTGATTGTACCGGCCCAGCCCTTACCTTTGCTGGTTCCGCTTACGGCGACTATATCTCCAACACTAAAAACGTCGGCGTTTAGTTTGTCGCCGACGTTTAATTCATTTAATTCAGCATCTGCTAGACGAATCTCTTGAATCATAGAAGAGTTAGCTTGCGAAGCTTTGAGCATACCGGCTACCGGCTTGGACTGCTTCTTGCTAGTTCCAGCTCCAATAATTAATGCGCTATAGCCATCTTTCTCGACGGTACGCTTGCCAACTACCACATTTGAGGCAGCATCCAACAAGGTGACTGGAGTCACAATGCCGTCCTCGCCAATCAGCGAAGTCATGCCTAGCTTATATGTGATTAATGCCTTCATTAGCTTTTAGCTAAAGCTCCTTAAAATTTATTCGTTTGCTTTTACCTTAACGCTATAATCATCCGAGCCAACTATTGTGGCTACCTTTTGGACCTCAGCATTAGCTTATTAGCCCACAATGCAACGCGTTAGATTGCAAAAGATACCGTTATAGATTAGCAATTAAACTTTAAACAGTCAATGCGTTGAAAATAATACGGCAATTACATTTTAATTTCTACATCGCAACCGGCTGGCAATGACAGGTTCATAAGACTGTCAATTGTTTTAGCGGTTGGCTCAAAAACGTCAATCAGTCGCTTATGAACACGCATCTCAAACTGTTCACGGCTTTTCTTATAGACATGCGGACTTTTAATTACCGTAAACGTAGACTTCCTAGTTGGCAAAGGTATTGGACCGGCTAAACTAGCACCAGTTCTCAAAGCAGTATCGATTATTTGCTTGGCTGCCTGATCAATCACCTTGTGATCGTAGGCCTTTAAACGAATCCTGATGCGTTGTTTAGTTTCGGTCTTAACTTCAGCCATATATCTAATAGTTTCTTACTTACTTAACTACCTTAGTGACTACTCCAGCACCAACGGTTCGTCCACCTTCACGAATAGCGAAGCGTAGACCTTGGTCCATAGCAATCGGAGCTAGTAGTTTTACGTTGAAGGTAATTGTGTCTCCAGGCATCACCATTTCTTTGTCTGCTGGAAGTTCAACTTCTCCGGTAACGTCAGTGGTTCTGAAGTAAAACTGCGGCTTGTAGCCCTTAAAGAACGGTGTGTGACGTCCGCCTTCTTCTTTGGTAAGAATATAGACTTCACTCTCAAATTCAGTGTGAGGAGTAATTGTACCTGGTTTTGCCAAAACTTGACCACGCTCAATGTCGTCGCGTTCAATACCGCGCAAGAGGATACCGGCGTTGTCTCCGGCACGTCCTTCGTCCAGCTGTTTCTTGAAAGCTTCGATACCGGTAACTACTGACTTAGTGGTTGGGCGAATGCCAACAATCTCAACTTCGTCGTTCATTTTTACAATGCCGGCTTCAATTCTTCCGGTAGCCACAGTACCGCGTCCCTTAATTGAGAAAACGTCTTCAATTGGCATCAAAAATGGCTTGTCGAGACTACGAACCGGTTCCGGAATGTAGTCGTCCATAGCCTTAACTAGGGCCATAATTGAATCTTCACTCTCTTTATCGCCTTCCAAAGCCTTCGTAGCTGAACCACGAATAATCGGGCAGTCACGGTCAAAGTCGTACTTAGCTAGTAAGTCACGAATTTCTTCCTCAACTAAGTCAACTAGTTCTGGGTCGGCAAGGTCCATCTTGTTCATGTAGACCAAGATACTTGGAACGCCTACCTGACGGGCAAGAAGAACGTGCTCACGAGTCTGAGGCATTGGGCCGTCAGCAGCGCTAACGACTAAAATTGCACCATCAATTTGCGCGGCACCGGTAATCATGTTCTTGACGTAGTCAGCGTGTCCTGGCATGTCCACGTGAGCGTAGTGACGCTTTTCGCTTTCATATTCCTGGTGCGATGTGGCAATCGTAATACCACGAGCTCTTTCTTCAGGAGCCTTGTCAATCTGGTCATAAGGAACCGGCTTATTTATGTCACTTGGCAAACGCTTCGCTAGAACTGCGGTAATAGCGGCCGTAAGCGTAGTTTTACCATGGTCAACGTGACCCATAGTGCCGACGTTAACATGCGGTTTGGTGCGATCGAATGTAGCCATATTCTTAACTTCTCCTTGCTAATGTAAGCGTCAAGATGAGTTTTATTCAAAGTCTCTTTTTCGCTTACTAGATAATTATATTTAAGCGTTAGTTAACAGAAATACTATTAACAGACCCACGCTTTTTACCGTCGCTAGTATAGAGAAAAGCCACACCTTTGTAAAGGGGTAAGCTTTTTATTTTCCACTATTATTTGATTTAACGAGCGGTGCTTAGCGTTTTTTAGCAATAATGCTTTCAGTAACGTGTGAAGGAACGTCCATGTAGCGGTCAAGTTCCATCGTCGAGCTGGCTCGCCCCTGAGTCATAGACCTTAAGTTGGTGGTGTAGCCAAATAATTCGGCCAATGGAACAAATGCCGTAATCTCTTTAACCCCGTTAGCTAAATCTTCCATGCTTTCAATTCGGCCGCGCTTAGAGTTTAAGTCTCCGATAACGTCACCCATGAAACTTTCCGGGCAGACCACAACCAGCTTCATAATAGGCTCTAATAGTACCGGATTGGCGCGTTTAACACCCTCTTGAAGAGCCATTGAGCCAGCAATCGAAAATGCCATTTCCGAGGAGTCGACGTCGTGATAACTACCGTCATATAGCTCCGCCTTAATATCCACTACCGGGTAGCCGGCAATCACACCGTTAGACAAGGCCTCTTCAATACCCTTACGGACCGCTGGAATATATTCACTAGGCACGGTGCCGCCACGAATCGAATTAACAAACTCAAACCCGGCTCCGGCTTCGTTTGGCGACAGCCTAAGCCAGACGTCTCCGTATTGACCACGACCGCCGGTTTGACGGATGTACTTGCCCTGGACTTCGACATCACTTTTACGTATCGTTTCTCGGTAGGCAACCTGTGGCTGACCAACGTTAGCTTCGACGCCAAATTCGCGTTTCATGCGATCGACAATAATGTCTAGGTGCAGTTCGCCCATTCCAGAGATGATAGTCTGCCCGGTTTCTTCATCAACACGAATCCGGAAGGTTGGGTCTTCTTCAGCTAAACGCTGTAGGGCCAAACTCATTTTCTCTTGGTCAGCTTTAGTCTTTGGTTCGATAGCGATCGATACCGGAGGTTCTGGGAAAGTTATACTTTCAAGAATAATCGGATGACTGACGTCGCAAAGCGTATTACCGGTGGTCGTTCCCTTAAGTCCGACAATCGCCGCAATATCCCCAGCCTTGACTTCGGCAAGATCCTCGCGTTTATCGGCCTGCATACGAACAATCCGGCCAACTCGCTCTTTTTCATTAGTCGAACTGTTCAAAATATAGCTTCCGGCGACGATTTTACCGGAATAAACTCTAAAGTATGCCAACTTACCGACAAACGGGTCGGTAGCAATCTTAAATGCCAGGGCACAAAAAGGTTCACTAGTGTCCGGTTTACGCTCAATCTCTTCGCCGGTCTTGGGATGCTTGCCCCAGGTTACACCGCGATCGTTTGGACTAGGGAGTAAATCATTGACTAGATCAAGCAGTTTTTCGACGATTACACCCCGTCCATCACCGCCGGTTACTGGGTAGAATTTACCGGATAAGGTAGCGATTCTAACGGCGTGGCGAATGTCCTCTTCGCTCATTCCTTCTTCGCCAACTTCCAGATACTTCTCGAGCATCGGTTCGTCTTCAGATACGGCGTTCTCAATTAGAAGCGAACGGTAACGCTTAGCTTCATCGATCATATCTTCGGGAACCGAGGTTTCGACTAGTTCATGGTCGGTATATTCTTTATAGGTGTAAGCCTTCATGCTGATTAGATCAATGACGCCGTTAACGGCTTGCTCGAATCCGATCGGCAAATGAATTGGGAAGGCTTGCTTACTAAGTCGAGCGTGGATCGATTCCAACGATTTATAGAAGTCACCACCGGTCTGATTAATCTTATTAATAAAACAGATTCGCGGCACATTGTATTTATCGGCTTGGCGCCAGACAGTTTCACTTTGGCTCTCAACGCCCATTTTGCCGTCAAAAACTACCACCGCACCATCTAAGACGCGTAAACTACGTTCCACCTCGACAGTAAAGTCAATATGTCCCGGAGTATCAATAATATTGATCTGATGCTCTTTCCAGTAGCAAGTTACAGCCGCCGAAACAATGGTTATTCCACGTTCTCGT
>DAHVVZ010000020.1 GCA_027357065.1 Candidatus Saccharimonadota bacterium
CGGTGAACCATGCCGAAGCGGTCGCGTAGAGGCGCTGCTATCGACCCGGTACGCGTAGTGGCGCCAATAATCGTAAAATGAGGAAGATCCAAGCGCAAAGAACGCGCGGAGGGTCCTTTTCCGAGCATGATGTCCAGCTTAAAGTCCTCCATGGCGGTATATAAGACCTCCTCGACCGTTCGATGCAAGCGATGGATTTCATCAATAAAGAGAATGTCATTGTCCGATAGATTGGTCAACAAACTGGCCAGGTCGCCAGGACGCTCAACAGCCGGTCCACTGGTTATCCTAATTTGGGCGTTCATTTCATTTGCAATAACGCTCGCCATCGTAGTTTTGCCTAATCCGGGGGGTCCGTATAAAAGTACGTGATCCAGCGGTTCATTGCGTTTTTTAGCCGCTGCGATTGCTAGCTTTAGATTATTTTTTAGGCGATCCTGTCCAATATAGCTAGAAAAGTCCCTCGGCCTTAGAGTAACTTCAATTTGCGGCTCTTCACTATCAGCCTGTTTATCTGCGGCATTAATTATTCGTTCGATCATAACTTTATTTTACTGTCCTTAAGGCCTGCTTAATCCTGGCTTCGGTAGACAATGATGAGTCAACATTCGCTAAAGCAGTGCGGGCGTCATAGATGTTATAACCAAGGCTGACTAGGGCTTCAACTGCTTCATCATTGCCTATTTCTTCGCCGCTTCTACCGACGATAGCTTCAGCGCCTAGAGTTGGAGCAAGTCCTACCTTATCTCTTAGTTCCACTACAATCTGCTCTGCAGCTCTTCTTCCGACTCCTTTAGCGCTCTGCAGCACTTTTACGTCACCACCGGCAATAGCCAGTCTAACTTTTTCTGAAGAGCCAATATTTAAAACGGAGAGTGCCACTTTCGGGCCGACGTTCTTAACTGAAAGCAGTTTTTCAAACAACTGTTTCTCTTCTAAAGATAAGAAGCCATATAAATCATGAGCATCTTCTTTTATTTGCTCTCTAATAAACAGCTTGGCGGGTTTACCTTTTTCTACGCCCGCTAGAGTTAGATCGGTTACGAATATCTCATAGCCAATTCCCGATGCATTAATTACTAAGCGATCGAGCGTCTTATCTTCAACTAAGCCACTAATGGATGCAATCATCTTGAACTAATTATGTCACATATCTGGCTCAGGTTATGAACTGGGCGTGCGTAATAGCAGCAGCAAGTGCATCAGCAGCGTCATCGGGTTTGGGTATTTGATTTAGTTTTAACAAAATGCGTACCATTTCTTGGACCTGTTTCTTGTCAGCTCGTCCGTAGCCGGTTATAGCCATTTTAATTTGAAGCGGTGTATATTCTGCTATCTTAAGCTTTGCATGGCTTGCAGCCAGCAATAGTACGCCACGGGATTGAGATACGCTCATAGCGGTCGTGACATTACGCGCGAAAAACAATTTCTCGATACTCAGCCACTTCGGGCTATATTCCTCTATTAGATGGTTCAGCTCATCGTAAATGGTGCTTAATCTAAGCTCAGCCGCTTGACCGACTGGAGTTCTAATCACTCCGGCTCCAACCAGTTTTAAGCTACGGCTGTCGGCATCAATACAGCCAAATCCAACTATTCCGGTACCCGGATCTATTCCGAGGATTCTTTGCATGTGAGTCCTATTCTAGTAGCCTTAATTAAGCTGCGCCAGAATAGTTTGCGGTATATCGAAATTAACATAGGTCGCGCTGACGTCTTCTAGATCATCAAGAGCCTCCATTAAGCGCAAAATTTTGCCGGCAGTTTCAACATTTTCAACTACAATCGTGGTTTTCGGTACGTAGGCTAGTTCAGCGTCCAGCACCTTAAACCCGGAGTCGGTTAAAGCCAGACGGATTCGATTTAGATCTTTAGGGTCAGTATATATAACGCTGCTATCTTCTTCTTCAATAACGTCTTGGGCGCCTGATTCAATGGCTTTTTCGAGCACTAAATCTCCTTTTTGCTCAACCCTAACCATTCCCAATCTATTAAATTGGAAAGCCACGCTTCCCTTTTCTGCCATACTTCCGCCGTGCCGGTTAAAAGCAACTTTCACATCAGAATAGGTACGGTTAACATTGTCCGTCGTACATTCGACCATAATTGCTACACCGCCGGGCCCATAGCCCTCATACAATAACTCCTGCAGTTGCGCTGCTTCTTTGTCTTTTTGCCTATCGATAGCGCGTTGAATGTTCGCTAGAGGCATATTTTCGGCTTTGGCTTTATCGATTGCTAAACGCAAGGCAAAGTTAGTTTCAGGATCTGTTCCATTGCGAGCCGCAACCGCGATATTGTTGCCGAGCTTAGTAAAGATTGCACCACGTGCGGCATCTTTAGCGCCTTTTTGCCTCTTTATAGTCGACCATTTACTATGACCGCTCATATGGATTAATCCTTGTCTTAATCGGTTTCTATCTGTTATTTTAACACCATTCATTTTTCGGTGCCATAATTAAGAAATTGACAAGAACATTCTAAACCGGATAATGTAAGGGGTAATTAGTCTGCAATCGCGGGCCCATAGCTCAGCCGGTTAGAGCACCTGCCTTTTAAGCAGGGTGTCGTGGGTTCGAGTCCCACTGGGCCCTCCACTACGACAAATTCACTGATTTTTACTGCAAAAACCGCATTTTTATATCTGTTAAACATTAGGTGTAAACACTCTCAAAACTGAACCACAAAGATTATCTGTATATTTTCGCTATTGTTTACCCCCAATCTGTAAATAACAGATTAGCATGGCGGTACTCAAATAGATCGTAGACGATCCTGACTTGTAGAATAGGTTATGTAACTAACTTAAATACAAGAAGCAGAGACAAATATGTCTAACCGCATTGGATCATCTACGATCTATACATCAATTCTACCAACAGGAACCAACTTACGCTCAGTAAGTTTAAGTAAAGAGGCCAAACACCGGCTTAGGGTAATTGAATACTACCTGGGGTGCCATAGCGTGGCTTTAACCTGTAGGCACTTCGGTATCTGTAGAAGTTACTTCTACAAATGGTACAAGCGGTTTAATCCCCGCAACCTCCAGTCACTAGAGAAT
>DAHVVZ010000027.1 GCA_027357065.1 Candidatus Saccharimonadota bacterium
TTGGACAGGATCGCCTAAAAAATAATCTAAAGCTAGCAATCGCAGCGGCTAAAAAACGCAATGAACCGCTGGATCACGTACTTTTATACGGACCCCCCGGATTAGGCAAGACTACGATGGCGAGCGTTATTGCCAATGAAATGAACGCCCAAATCAGGATAACCAGCGGACCGGCTGTTGAGCGCCCGGGTGACCTGGCCAGTTTGTTGACCAATCTATCGGACAACGACATCCTCTTTATTGATGAAATCCATCGCTTGCATCGAACGGTCGAGGAGGTCTTATATACGGCCATGGAGGACTTTAAGCTGGACATTATGCTTGGAAAAGGACCCTCCGCGCGTTCTTTGCGCTTGGATCTCCCTCATTTTACGATTATTGGCGCCACTACGCGTACTGGGTCGATAGCAGCGCCACTACGCGACCGTTTCGGCATGGTCCACCGTTTGGATTTTTATACTCCGGAACAGATCGAGGCAATTATTAAACGGGCTGCCAAAATCCTTGATATATCAATTAATCCTCAAGCCGCTGCAGCACTCGCCCAGCGTTCGCGCCTCACTCCTAGGATTGCCAACCGTCTTTTAAGAAGGGTGCGTGATTATGCAGATATTAATGGCGACGGTATTATCGACAATGATATTACCCATAAGGCACTTGAGTTATTAGACATTGATGAGTTAGGTTTGGATCCGGTCGATCGGCTACTACTAAGTGCCATAATCGACAACTACCGTGGAGGTCCTGTAGGCGTAGAAACTCTAGCGGCTATTACCGCGGAAGAGAGGGCGACGATTGAAGATATGATTGAGCCTTACTTGCTACAAATCGGCCTGCTTGAACGTACTCCCAGAGGACGCAAGGTAACGCCCAAAGCTTACACGCACCTAGGTAAAACAAACACCCCCGAGACTAATCAGTCAAAATTGGTTTAAGTTAAGTTTTACTGAAACGGATTAGAACGCGCCTGGTTAAATAACGCCTGCACACTAACCGAGTTGTTTTGTAGATTGTTTAGTTCATTGACAACGTTTTGGTTAATTACCGGGGCTGCCGAGGTCTTTAAGTTTTGAGAAATTGCGCTTGGCGATGGAGCGGCACTTAAGAAGCCATTAATCTTAAGCAGTACGTAGCCATAGATAACAACTATTAAAATCAGAAATACTAGCCACAAATAACGTTTTAGAAAGGAAGCTTTCTTAGCGATTAATTGGAACTGCTGTTTCGAAGTTGGCTTATCTTCTTTGGGATTGTTGCTATTGTTGTTGTTCATTATTGTGGCTTTATGTACTCATTTACGTTAAGTGAAAAGGTAACCAGCCCGTTAGGCAGTGGTTGGATATTAAGGCCGGTAACTAAACTTGTGCGCCGGTTTTGCTCTAAGCTAGTCAAAAAGTTATAAAAGGCGGTGTAGCTTACTGCAGTGTAGTTGCTGTTGTCCTCAATGGTGATCGGTAATGAGTATACGCCCGGAATGCCTTTAACGGCAGTTAACTGGGATAGTGAAAGTGACGAAGGTGTTGCGGTTGAAGTGGGCGTACTGCCGGTTACTAGGCCTAGTGTCGAGTACGGGAAAGAGACGGTAGTTAAAGTAATGCCGTTTGCTTGAGCAAGATTAACAATTTCTCGTACGGCTTCGGCCTGATCTTTGTCTTGAGGCACCACGGCTTGAGCGATTGTTTCAAGTTCGGCATATTTTTTAACTTCCGCCTTAGCCGTTACCAGATTTGCTTTTTCTTGAGTCAATGCTTGCTGTTTAGCTTTCAGTGAAACTAAGGTATCCCCTTGATTTCTCAATTTACCGACTACTAGGTTAGCTCCGAATAGGGTCAAAATTACTAACAGGCCGATAAAGCCGAGCAGGATGCGGTTAACTAATAAACTGTTGAGTTTAAAATTCGCTTTCATCCCTCTTTAATTACCCTTCTGGTTAATGAATAAGAACTGGTTATTGGCGGCAAACTGGGCTCTTAGGGTCACTTTACAAGGATACTGTGAATTCTGGTTACTGCCATTGTTAGTATTGCCACAGGTGATATTTACCAGATCAGCCTTAGAGAATATGCCATTGGCTGGATCGGCCAAGTTTATTTGGACTTGTGTTGCAGCCGTATAGTTGGTCGCCTCGGCAGTAATATCCAGCCCCGAGCCTTTGGCCGTACTGGTAATGCTTAGGCTAGTTAAATTTGCACCCTGAGGCATTGCAGCAGCCATTTGCTTGAGTAGTTTAGAGAATAAAACTTCCTGGGATAGAACTTTTACAACTAGCGAGAAGTCATTTGAAATATTCTGCACTTGAGCTTCGGTACCGCTTAGGTTTTCAGCGCTTAAGATACGACTTAGGTTACTCACGCTTTTACTCTGGGTATTGATTGACTGGTGCAGGCTAACCCAGCCGTAAGTCCACACGCCGCCCAATCCGACTAGTCCGACAACTAACGCTAGTACCCAAAGTAACAGCCGGTCATTTATCATGGCGTAACGGTAAGAGCGCTTGGCCTCGGGAGGTAACAAGTTAATCATGTCTTAAAGACCTCCTTGGGATCAACCATCGACAGTCCGGCAGCCGTCGCATACATCTGCTTATCGGCTCGCAAGGGTAACTTTAGTTTATGAATCTCAAGGTATTGCCAGGGGTCAGAAGGTCTTACGGCTAATCTCAATTTTTCAGTCAGGAACTCATTTAGCCCGGGTATATTACTACCCCCGCCCAAGGTAACTAATTGTTTAATCGGACGTTCCGTGCCGTAGTGCTCCTCGTAATAGCGAATTAACCGCCGAATCTCTTTAACGATCTGATCCAGTACCGGCCCTAGTGCCGCCACGACTTCACTTTGGCGCTTGCTAACACCTAAGCCGTAGCGGGTTTTAATAATGTGCGCTTCTTGGTGCGTGACATTTAAAGCGTCGGCAATACTTTTGGTAAAGATTTCACCCCCGCCTTGGACCGTGCTTGCTGTTAACATGTTGCCGTCAAATATGCCAATGTCCGATGACAGGGAGCCAAAGTCAATAATAACCGTTGGCACGTCGCTCTGGTAATCGTGCGAGAATAACCTTCCAGCAGCGCTCATCGTGGTTTCAATAAATACCGGTTCCAAGCCCATAACATTAGCCAACTCGATGTAGGAATCGACAATCTCTCTAGGGACTGCCGCAGATAATATCTCCATCTCCTCATTTGTTTTACGAATCGGCTGAAAATCTAGGTATAGTTTATCGATTGGTACCGGAATATATTGCTCAGCCTCCATATTTACTGCTTCGCTAAGCTCTTTGGCGTTCAAATTAGGTAAGGTAATTGAACGGGTAAACGACCGGTATGAAGGTATGGTCATGGCCACCCGGCGGGTCGTAATGTCTCCGATGAGTCCTCCAGAGAACAGTTTATCGGCCGCTTCGGCAATTATTTCCGGATCGACAACTACGCCGTTATCGATGGCCTTTGTATCAAAATGACAACTACCATAACCAATTAGCTTGCTTAAGTTTTTAGCACTACGAGCAACACTAGTACTGTCTGGTCCCGGCTCCGTCTGCATCACCTTTAGTGAGCCATTGCCAATATCTAAACCAAATACCGGCTTTGGTTTAAAAAAATATGGAAGTTTTTGTCTGTTGCCCATCCAAACTATGCCTTTAGATTAAGTATAAAGTATTTTATGCAATTTTCCGTCACTAGATTAATCTAATTGCCTTAGGGTGTATATGCCCTGATGATCTTCCAGAGTTGCAGTTAAAGTGTAGTCACTACACGAGGTATCGTCAGCTTCGCAACTAGCACCGTTGTTTGTCGGGTCGTAACCGTAGCAACCTGGCACTGACTTAGATAGCAAGATGGGCTGATTATTTTTCGTGCAAGCCTTATTGGATGCTGTCCATGAAGGATCGGCGTACATGCTCGCATTCACATTCTTAAGGTTAGTAGCCAGCCAGGAGGGGTTGTTCATATCCGCTAGGCTAGGGTAGTAGGTGTTTTGTGAGTAAAATTTCTCAACATAGTCCTGCAAGCTCTTAATTGCGCTAATACGGATATCATTTCGCGATCTAGCCTTTGCGCCCGAGTAATCCAGCGTAACAATAGTCAGCAATACCCCTACTAACACCAGCATGATTAGAATCTCGACTAAAGTGAATCCCTGTTCCTTAGAGCGCCTATTATTAAACATTGGCTTTAAGACCTGTATGGTTCATAGCTACTTATTGTCCACGTACTGGTGCCAGAATCAAGCGCCGTACCGAAAGTAATTGACCCGGCGCCGTGCAGGTTAATTGTCTGCCCGGTTGCTCCGCCGATTGTGCCGGAGCCGCCTAAAGTTACCTCACCCCAGTAGGCGTCAAAAACGGAGCCCGGAACTTTTGCCTCGCCGGCTACATCGATGGTTTGAAATGTCTGAGTGTTGTATAGCGCCGTACCGGTAATTCCGTTAGTGCAGTCTGAACCACAATCTGCATTGCTGTCGATAGATATAAAGTCGCCACCGGTATTATATGAATTCTCAAGTATTGAAGCGCTACCATCAACGGTAATTGTGCCACCGACTAATATTACGGGCTGGGTTGTGCCGTTCGAGTTGTCGATTTTTACCTGAGACGCACCGTTAATCGTTAAATTACCGGGGATGTAGACGTTGCCGGTTATATCGTAATTACAGCTGTTACCCCAGGTAATCGAGCTACCGGTGAGTTCGATGTTGGCCGGCAGAGTTACCGATCCGCTGCCACTGCATGCGTATTGTCCGGAGGTGCCGCTGGCAGTAGTAGTAACTGCCGCTTCCTGGCCTTGCCAGTTATATGTCGGCATCGTTACGATTGGAGGAATACAACCTACTTCAAGCCCCTTACCACCGTTACCGGGCTGTATTTCATTGCCGTTAGGTCCAGTAGAGGTTTGGTTAAGAGCACAGACCGAGCCATATATGTAGGTGCTGGCAGCAAGGGATATCGGCTGAACGCTAGAAGGGCAGGTCGAAGGGTAGCTGTCCCCGGGGTTTGATCCCTGCGGACACCAGACATCACCGACGTAAACCGAGGCCGGAACTGAATAAGTGCCAATTGTTGCGCCACCGGTCATATCGATGTATCCGTTAAGGTAAAGCGTGGAATTCGTGATTGCTGCACTACCGTCCATAATCAGGCCGCCCGGACCGCTAATCACCGAATATCCTGGTGCCGCCGTGCCGACCACCGTAACCACGACGCCGTGAGTGGCTATTAATTGAGATGTATTATTGTAGCTATAGACATTTCCAATAGAAGTAATTTGTTTCGCAGCAGAGTTTCCGGACATTGCAGAAACGGTAGTTGTGAATACTCCATAACCTTGGTTCGCGTTATCGAAAAACACCGTTGGCGTAGGGTAGCCGCCAAAGCTACTGTTCTGGTTGAGTTCGGCTACAGTCTGTTCGATGCCCGCTTCGGCAGTTAGCTGCGCGTTTTGAGAATATAGTTCAAAGTGCGTTGTTTGAAACTCGGTAGTAGACAAGCCGATAATCGCCAGCCCGAGAGCCGTTAAAAACAGCATCATTACCAGCACCGATATTAAAAGCTGTCCGCTTTCCTGGTTGTTTTGTCTGAATTTTATTAATAGTTCTTTAATC
>DAHVVZ010000042.1 GCA_027357065.1 Candidatus Saccharimonadota bacterium
TCGGCTGAATCCCTGAATCAGATTTATGATTAGGCCAAACTTTTTGCTATACTACCCCTGATTGCGGGGATTGGCGCAGTTGGCTAGCGCGCCGCGTTTGGGACGCGGAGGCCGGAGGTTCGAGTCCTCTATCCCCGACCAGATAAAGTAAATAAATTCACTTTATTTTATTTATAGAGTCATGTATACTCTGTAGTATGAAAACTACTTCCTATACACTAAAAGTCTCTTCTCAGAGCCAAGTAACTTTACCTAGAAGCCTGCGTGAGAGTTTGCGGTTACAGCCAGGTTCTCGTATCACCATTAATGTCGCAGAAGATGGTAATTTGCAACTATCAAGTAAGTTGCCTATAGAGAAACACTTTGGGTCGCTTTCTAATGCATGGACCTCAAACGGCCAAGATGCTGCCGAGTATACAAGGAAATTACGTAATTCAATGCAGCCTAAGCCAAAAGCTAGCTAAATGATAGCCTACGATACAAATATACTGATCTATGCGTTTGAGGGTACTAGCGCTTGGTCAAAAGCTGCCCAGACTATCGTGCAACAAGGTGAGCATGAAGGTGCGGTACTTTCAGTTTTAGCTTGGCAGGAATTGGTAACCGGTTTAGTTCTACAAGATAGCGATTTAGATAAAAAACTAATAGATGTGTTAAGCGACTTCAGTGCAACTAGATTTGTACCTGTAACACTGGCTATATGTGAGCGAGCAACCTTACTAACAAAACAATACGGCAAGAAGATGTATGGCTATGATGCCATACACATTGCGACTGCGATTGAGTATAAAGCAACATCATTCGTGACTAACGATAAAACGCTTATTGAGCTTGATGTAAAAGAATTACCAATTCGCAGCCTCTAAACTAAAATACCAAGCCCTCTATTGAATTTGGCTTTTTATATTCAATCATCCTTAGTTTATGTAGCAACTTCCCAGATGACTCTGGATTCTCTGCAATATACTTAAATAGTTCGAGGAGCATCCGTTCGTCTCGACCAGGTATTTTTATTCACTCAATTAGCTTCCTAGAGGGATGAATGTGTCCACTCGGGGTGTATTTTCACTAGCGTGATTAAGCAATCAAAGATTAAGTTTGGTAACTGGGCTTTCGCCGTTCTTGTAGGCCTCTTCTATAGCCCGCTTATTGGCCGCCAGTTCATCGATTACTTCTTCTTCAACTTTAGCGGCAAACTCGTCGTAGTTTTCAAACTTAGATTTTACAAACCACTCAACGGCGCCTTCATCGTTTTTGTCGATTAGAGCATCTAATTGATCAAGATCTTCATCGCTAAGACGCTCAGAAACTTTTGCCATAACTCTGGTAGCAACGGTATTGGCTAGGTTGTCTAAAAGTACCTTCTGAGTCTCGGGGTCTACTTTATCGATGCCTAATTTCTGAATTATCTCCTCAGCAGTCATTATTTGCCTCCTCCTAAGATAAATTGAATCGCTCCGTTAATATGTCCGAGGTCTGTGAAGGTTCCTTGGCCGGGAATCGTTACGCTCTCAATTGCCCCTTGGCCACCGCTTAAACCATTACCTGCGAAATGAATGCCGTAATGATTGTTAATCAGTTCTGGTAGACGTGACGAAAGATTACCTAAGTGCGAATTCATAGCGTAGTCCCAAGGAAGGGTACTGCCATCTACAGGTTTAATGTCCAGTGAATTGGTTGGGGTTGGATGGTCGCCGACTGACGATGGTTGCTGGGGGTGCGTGCCATTATGCGCAGCTCTATTTAAAGTAGGTGAGTGTCCTTCAACTAGCGACCAAGCGATCGGACCAACGGCCAGGATTGAGCCTACAACAGCCCCACCGCGTTTATAGTTGCGTAAGGTTGTAGCTTCTTTGGTAGAAGAGGCTAGGTAGTCATCAATTGTTTTTATCTCTGATTGGGACACATCTCTAGCGGCCTTACGCTCGCCGAGTTGTTGCACTAAATCATAAGAACCGTAACCTCTCAGCAGTCCCTTGCCGACAGTAGCTAGTGCCACTAATGGGGCGTCAAATGTAGATGCTCCGACGAATCCAAGTGCTGTCAGGCCGGCGCTGACCGCTAATCTAGTCTTTGGGTGTGATCGAAGATAGTTCATGAATTTGGTTAGTTTAGGATGAGAACGAGCCCGCTCGTTAAGGACAGCCTGACTGGTGCTATGCATAGTTTCCATAAGACGAGCTGTTATGTAGGCCTGTCTGTTGCCCTCACGCTGCTCGTACTCACTATCTATGCCTTTTTTCGTCTCATTGGCTGCCTCAAGTTTTGTCTGTAAATCATTAATTTGGCTGTCCAGCGAACCGTCATATTGCTCCCCAAAGCTTTGTTTCTGATCGTTAAGCTCACCTAGCTGTTTTCCGATTTCACTTATTTCTGCACTATTAGCATTACGGGCGTTTTCTAGAGCCTGATCGGCCACTGCCATGGTCTCTGGAATAACACTAACGAATTGATTAAATTTGGTTTTAAGTACGATAGCACTAGATTCAAACTCTATCTTGCTTTTCTTGCCCGAAAACAGTCTCGTGGCACGTAGTTTAGCTTTAGCATACTGCTCGATGGCTTTATCCAGAGCTAGCCTCCTCTTGGCTTGTAGTTCAGGAGCCTGAGGGACTTTAACTTCTTGTTCGTCATTGTTTTTTGCTTCCGGGTTTTCGTTTGCCGGTTGTCCATCAGTTTGTTTATCAGTTTCCGCAGCATCTTGACCGTTTTCAGCAGGAGCTGTTTCGGTCTCTTCCGGAGCATGCGCACGACGCTTATTCATCTCCTTTTCGACAGTATCTATCAGCTGAAGCTTGTGCGCATCATCCATTGCTTCTTCTTTTTCAATGCGCCTAAAAATCTCATCCTGTATATCTGATGACATTGTTTTATCGCCATGATCTTCGGCATCGGCCCATTTGTCTAAGAGCCCCCCATCTTTAAGCAAGGGAAGGTCTTCATAAGGCTGATCGCTAGAACTCTCTTC
>DAHVVZ010000047.1 GCA_027357065.1 Candidatus Saccharimonadota bacterium
CTAATAGTTGCGGAAAAAGTTCGTCGAATTGAAAACGACGGCGGGCCTTATCTAGCTCGGCGTTGGAGTCTGGAAAATGGATCTGCGTTAAGGCCTCGGCTAGACTATCGAGTTGCGCATTCTTTAATAGATAGGCGGGAAGGTAATCCCTAATTCTAGGTGCCAACGCTAAAGCTTGAGCTACTGCCTTACGCACCAGCCATGAACTAAGCAGTTTACTTTCACTGTAGATTGGGACGATTCTACCGCTACTAAGCGTCATGTCGCCAGCCACCTCACAAGATGGGTTAATTAGCGCTAAGTGCTGGGAAGACAATTTAAAGTTGCCGGACAAATAATATTCCATTGCGGGTTTTAAGGTCGCTGCACGATAAGGCTGGTTAAACCAAACGACCCGTACACTGCCGCTTTCGTCGCTAGCCAAGGCCTGGGTAATTGACAACCCGCGGCGTACTCGACGGGAAGTTACATTACTGAGCGTCGCCTTAATAGTTACCTGCCCCGGTCTTAGCTTAACGATTGGCACGATTTGACTATAGTCCTGATATTTTCTGGGCAAGAAAAAAAGTAGATCGTTGATTGTATTAACATCTTTTTTAGCAAAGGCCTCGGCGACTTTAGGTCCAATACCAGTTAGATTGGAAACCGGATCGCTAAGCTTTAGGGCTTGCTTGTTTGGCTTCACTATTGCTATTTACCTTCGCTAGTCGTTGGCTTGTTCGACTAAGGCAGAGTCCCGAAATGCCTTGCCGCGCCGCATAAGTAAGCGGCGGTTAACAAAATCCTGATCCATAAAATTGTCTCGGTCGACAGCGGCCCCATTGATGTAGACGGCTTTTTCCTTAATAAGTTGACGGGCGGCAGTGTTAGACTTCGCAAGACCGCTAGAAACCAGCGCGCTAATTATGCTGCCGTTTGAGAGGCTTTTAATTGAAGCAATCTCGAGACGCAATTGACTTAAATCATCCTCTGTCGCCGTACCTATCGGCACCTCGCCGGTAAGATATTCGGTAACCCGTTTGGCGCTAATTTTAGCCTGAGCGCCATGCACCAGATTAGTAACCTCATCGGCTAGCCTCTTCTGGGCCAAACGCTGCTTCTTATCCGTATTATGTTGAGCCATTATCTGGGCGATCTCTGCCTGTGAAAGCATCGTAAAGATTTTCAAGTAATGCTCGACCGCTCCATCCTCAGTGTTAATCCAGAACTGGTAGAATGCCGAAGGAGATGTTAGCTTAGCGTCTAGCCACACCGCACCACCTTCGCTTTTGCCAAACTTAACTCCGGTTTGTGGATTAACTATCAGCGGCCCGGTCCAGACGTGGGTCGTGTCTCCGGTCAAGCGGCGAATCAGGTCTACGCCGGCAATCGAGTTTCCCCACTGATCGGATCCGCTAACTTGAAGATCTACGCCATGTTCACGGTGTAAAAATAGAAAGTCATAGGCCTGAATTAAAACGTAACTGAACTCAGCGTAACTAATACCGCTATTTTCAGTTTTCAGACGAGTCTGGATAAATTCCCGCCCAAGCATCTGACTAAGCGGGACATTTTTACCGATGTCACGGAGAAAGTCTAAATAGCGATAGTCCTTAAACCAATCATAATTATTGACTATCTCAAAGTCACTGCCGGAAAATAACTGTCGGTATTGCTTAGCGATGGCTTGAGTATTGGCAGCGACATCCTCTTTAGATTGAATCTTTCGTTCTTCGCTTTTGCCGTCCGGATCGCCAATCATGCCGGTCGCCCCGCCAACTAACAAATAGGGTTGATGTCCGTAGTTAATGAAGTGCTTAATCATCATGGCCATTGCCAGATGTCCAACGGTCATTGAACTGCCGCTCGGGTCTACGCCCCAGTAGAAGCGGAATTTATGATTATCAAGTTCATTAATATTCGCAAACGTGCTTTGCTCAACAAAACCACGCCAGCTTAGTTCATCAGAAAGAGTGCTCATAATGTTTATTCCCTTAGCGGTTTGACTTACTTCATTAGTTATTCTATCCAACAATCATAACTACGTACAAATTAATTAATAATTGCAATAAGGCAAAGTCTCAGTTTTGTTTGCTATAATCGAGATTAATATTATTCAGAACAGGATAGCGAAAAGGACTAAACAATAGTGGGGAATAGCAAATCCGGTGGCCGTCGTAAGAGAACCACACGGGGTAAACCAGCTTCTATCCAACTTAATCGCAGTATTACTTCCCGGCGTAAGGAGCGTAACGCTGCTCGCAACGCTAAAAAGGCCGAGTACCTCGCTAGTTTACCTAAAGAACCTCTAAAGCGATTAGCCGCTAGGCTGCACCCGAGGCACCTAGTAGAATTTTGGTTTTCGCGCGACGGCGCGATTATGTCGCTTAAGATTATCGGTATTTTTATTGTCGTCGGCTTTCTATTGCTGATTGGCATGTTTGCCTACTTTAAAAAAGATATTTTAGCTTTTAATAGCATTAACGGCGCTAATTTAGGCGGCAGTATCAGTTACTATGACCGCACCGGCACGGTACTGCTTTGGCAGGATTACAAGTCTGTAAAACGGATACCAGTACCCTTTAATCAAATCAGTCCCTATATGAAGGAAGCAACCGTAGCCATTGAGGATAAGCATTTCTATACCGAGGGTGGTTTTGACTTGATGGCCATTCTACGCTCGGGTGTTCACGACGTTTTAAGCGGCGGACATGGTTTACAAGGAGCTTCTACGATTACCGAGCAGGTAGTAAAGATGAATAAGGGTTGGCCCGACCCCTTGTCGATTCAAGAAAAGATTGAAGAAATCGGCTTATCAGTTGTTCTTAGTCGCGA
>DAHVVZ010000007.1 GCA_027357065.1 Candidatus Saccharimonadota bacterium
TCGGAGCGAATGGTAGCTGAAGAGACATTAAAGACTTTCGCCAAAAGATTAGAGCCCACCGGACTGGCTACTTCGGCGTACTGTTCAATAATGGCTTTTAGAATCTGGTTTTGACGATCGCTAATCATAATAATATCTGTAGCGCTATAAGATACAATAAACTCATTGTATGATGCTAGCACTCTATAGTCAAGAGTGCTAGCTACGGTCCGCAAGATACTCTTGAGTTCGTTTCAGAAGTTCGCTGGCTAGTCTAAGCTTGGCAGGCGAATTATTCTCAATTGCCCCGCCGGCTAGTGCATCAATTTCATTAACTGCGCGGGCTAGCTGGTCATTAATAACGATTTGGGCCGGACTTTGCGAAACAGCTTCTGAGAAAATACGAGCTCCGGTACGCAAACGATTCAATATTTCAGCCTCCGGCATATTTGCACGCAGGTGGAGTCTGCTCATCCACTCGTCAAAACTCGGCGGTAAAACCAATATCCCAACCGAGTCCGGTTTACTACTCAAAATATTATTAAAGCCACCGATTTCGACGTCCACAACCGCAATCTTGTTTTCCGCGATTGCCTGTTTAAGTTCACGCATGCTAATACCGGATACTTGTTGGTCATGAATAATCTCAGCCTCTAAGAATTCTCCTTTCTCCAAGTCATCAAGAACCTGCTCTTCGCTCCTGAACCAGTAGTTGACGCCGTTTTGCTCACGAACGCCGTCATTAATCCGCGGGTGACGAGTAGTATCTGAAACCAGTAACCGATAGCGACCGGTTTTAACCAACTGGTCAATAATCGTATTGCGTCCCGCGGCTGATGGCCCGGCAAGCAAAACTAGTTTTAAACTAGCAAGCAGTTCTTTACCGGAATCGGATATTCGGTAGTTGGATAATATCTGCTCGAATTGTTCGCGTAGTTTTAGAGAATTCATGAGTGCACTATTTATCCTCGCCTCTTTGCATCATCACAAAGAAAGCTTCAGCTGGAATATCTACTTTTCCAAACCTCTTTAACCGACGCTTGCCACGTTTTTGCTTTTCAAGCACTTTGCGCTTGCGGGTTACATCTCCACCGTACAAACCAACGGTAACATCTTTACGGAAAGCTGATATATCTTCACGCGAGATAATTTTTCCACCGGTCGCGGCCTGTAGTGAAACCTTGAAGTTTTGCCTTGGGATAATGTTTTTCAATTTAGCGAGCGTGGTTCTAGCTAATGACTCAATCTCGCTTTTATGCGACATTACTGAAAGCGCATCAATTCGTTCACCGGCAATTAAGAAATCCAGACGCCGTAATTCACCGGCACGGTAATCGTCAAGCTCATAGTTAAATGAACCGTATCCGCTAGTTAAACTTTTCAGCTGATCATAAAAGTCGGTTAGTAAATTAGCGAGTGGTGCTTCAAAACTGATTAAGGCCTGTTCATCTACATAACTAAGGTTATTCTGCCGCCCACGCTTGGCAACAATCAGGCCGAGTACCGGACCAACATATTCTTTTGGCAGTACGATCTCGCCTTTTACCCATGGTTCGCGGATTTCCTGAACTAAGGTTAAATCCGGTAGTTCGGAAGCGCTTTTAATGTCGATTTCTTCGCGGCTCGTTAATACAACATGGTAATCAGTCGACGGATTGGTAATGACTAGGTTTAGTCCGTATTCCCGCTCCAGTCTTTCGCGAACTATGTCGAGGTGCAGCAGCCCTAAAAAGCCGATGCGCAGACCAAAACCCAGCACCGGCGAACTCTCAGTAGTAAAACTAAGCGCCGAGTCGTTTAAAGCCAGACGTTCAACGGCACTCTTAAGAGCCTGGTAATCCTCGTTGCTCTCTGGGAAAAAACCGGCATAAACAAAGGGTAAGACCTTTTGGTAGCCGGGAAGCGGTTGCAATGCCGGTCGGGCAGATAGCGTCATAGTGTCGCCAACATGCGCCTCCCGTGCTGACTTTAAATTGGTAACCACATAACCTATCTCGCCAGAACTAAGCTTGGCCATCGGCTTTAAACCGGGCCTTAAGGCGCCAACTTCAAGCGCATTGCCGGCAGCATTAGTCGCTAGCATCTGGATGCCGTCACCCTTGCTAAGCTGGCCGTCAACTACCCGAACATAGAGAATCACTCCCCGAAAGTCATCAAAGTAGCTATCGAAGATTAACGCCCTGGTTGGCGCCTGGAGATCGACTTTAGGAGGTGGAATTACCTCGATGATGCGTTCTAAAACTCGCTCTACTCCCTGTCCGGTCTTGGCCGAAATCATTAGAATATCTTCCTTTTTGCAACCAAGTAAACTAATAATTTCAGCTGTTGCTTTCGCGGTGTCCGCGGCCGGTAAATCAATCTTATTGATCACCGGAATCAAGGTTAGATTAGCGGCAATAGCCAGATATACGTTAGCCATGGTTTGAGCTTGAATACCTTGAGTAGCATCAACAACCAGCAGCGCCCCCTCGCAGGCTGCTAAACTACGGGAAACTTCATAACTGAAGTCAACATGCCCGGGGGTATCAATCAAGTTAAGCTCATAATCACGGTAATTCATGCGCACCGGGGCTAACTTAATGGTTATGCCCTTTTCTCGTTCCAGGTCCATCTTATCTAGCAGTTGCTCTTTCATGTCCCTTGCCGCTACGGTACCAGTCAATTCGAGCAGTCTATCGGCCAGTGTAGATTTACCATGATCGATATGGGCAATGATACAAAAATTACGAATACGGTTTGGCTGCAATGGATTGTCTACCTTAGTGGTTACTATTATATATGTTATCCGTTAACCACTAAGAGAAATCGGTTTTTATTGGTTTGAGCATTAGTTTGCGCAGGAAGGTTACTACCGGTTTTGATTCTTCGAGATCAAACAAGATGGATACTGCCACGTGAACTGCCAGAGTGACAGCCGCAATGATAAACAGCTTGCTGCCTAAGGTAATAAAACCCCGGTCAAGCAGACCCAGCGGCAAGAGAGTAACCATAATGAAACCGGCTAGGACGGTAAATCCGGTAACTGAAATAATTTTTAAAACCCCGCTCCAAAAACGCGGATCGAGTAGTTTATGATCTCGCATCAACATAATAATCGATAGGATCAGAATTTCTGCTCCGGCAACTATTGATTGGGCAATCGCTAGACCAGACACTCCGAACATAGTCGGTTTGGCTAACGTAAAAGCTAGGTAGATGTTTAGACCGATAGTAAAGACTGACATGTACATTGGCGTACGCGTGTCTTTGCGGGAGTAGAACCAGCGCGAAATAATTGCATAAAGGGTCCTGAAGAAGATGGCAGCTGTCAGAAAGCCGAAAATAACCGCTATTTGATCATTCCCTCTTGAAAAGATTAAACGCGCCAGGTAACCACGGCTAAAATAACTAACTACTACTACCGGCGCGGTAAGCCAAATCATTACTCGAACCACCTTTAGAAAGTCACTTCGAAACAGATCGGGTCGTCCTTGGCTTAAACGAGCGTTCAAGCGCGGGAAGGCGGCAGTGGCAATCGAAGTACCTAAGAAAAGGATTGGTGCGGTGCTTAGAATGTAGGCGTTGTTATAAAAAGAAATGTTACCACTGCCAAGACCACTGGCAATGTGCGTTTCAACAATATCTTCAACCTGGTCCATGCCCTGATCAAGTGAGCGCGGCGGTAAGTTTCTTAGAATAAGTTTGAAATGTTCGTTCTTCCAAGCAATAGTTGGTTTCCAGGTAAAATTCAACTTCCTCAAACCGGCAAAAACCACAATCAACTGGAGGACAGCGCCAAAGACAGCCCCAATACCCAGTCCGACCAGGCCAATGTTGTTATAGAAAATAAAGATACTGGCAATAATCGTGAGGTTGTAAATAGCCGGAGCGATTGCAAAAAAGAAAAAGCGGCCGAGCGTCTGCTGAACACTTGTTAAGATGCCCGAGATGGTAAATAACAGCGGGTTAAAAGCCAGCAACCGCATAATGTCGGTAGCCTTGGTCAGCTGTGCGGGCGACAGACCGGGTGCTACAACGTGCTGCATCAAAGGCCGGGCAAAGACCAAAATAATTATGCCCACCGCAAACATAAAAATAATCAGCAAGTTCATAAGACTGGAGGTCAGCTCCCAGACTGCTTTGCGGCCATGCTTATGAATGAAATCAGACAGTACTGGCATGAAGGCTACGCCCAGCGCACCGGCCGAAATGGTATAGAAGAAAAGATCCGGAATCGTGAAAGCCGCGAAATAGGCGTCGGTACTACTGGGTCCGGTAATTGGAAAGTGCGAGTTAACTAGCTTGGTACGTAAGAATCCCAGCAGTTGGCCGCCAATCGCAGTAGCCATCAGTAGGGTCGCAACATTAAACAAGCTGCTCTGTTTTTTAGTGGGCTTTGCTTGATCCATGAACTAGACTTTATTGATTTTAAAGCTTGTTTGCATCTCTTAAAGTATAGATTAGCAACACTAGCGCCGTAAAACTAGACTTTATTTAATATAAAGCTGCGCCTTTGGGCATGCGTGCGCCTTTGAGTATCTCGATAACTTCGTCACCTTCAACCGTTTCCTTGGCTATCAAACGATCTTTAAGAGCTTCAAGCTTGTCACGATTTGCTTTAATCACCAGCCTAGCCCGGTTGGCAGCTTCAGTAATTAAGGCTTCAACTTCTTGGTCGATAATCTTGGCTGTGTCTTCAGAATAGTCGCGCTCATGCACTAGGCGGTCTAGCATCATGCCATCATCAGTCTTAAATACCTGGTCGCGCAGTTGCTTGCCCATGCCCTGATTGACAATCATGTCTCGGGCAATTTCAGCAGATTGCTGCAGGTCGCTACCGGCTCCAGTTGTGATATGGTCTGGGCCTAGTACAACCTCTTCGGCAATACGCCCGCCCATACCCCGGGCCAGCATATCCTTAAACTGAACTAGCGAAACATAGACTCTATCTTCTGGTGGGATAAACCAGGTAACACCGCCAGTTCCGCCGCGCGGAATAATTGTGACCTTGTGTACCGGATCGCTGTCCGGTAAGACATGTCCGACCAGAGCATGACCAGCTTCGTGGTAAGCGGTTGTCTCTTTGTCTAGTTCGGTCATGACTTTGCTCTTACGCTCCGGTCCAATAGCTACTCTTTCAAATGCCTCAGTTGCATCCGATTGGGTAATTTCGTGATGATTGTTACGTGCTGCAATAATCGCTGATTCGTTAGCAATGTTAGCTAGGTCTGCACCGGAACTACCGACACATTTTGCGGCTAAGGCATCGAGATCGACACTCTTGTTTAGAGGTTTCTTTAAAAAGTGAACTTTAAGAATAGCTAATCTCTCTCTGCGGTCAGGTAGGCCAATATTCACTCTTCTGTCGAATCGGCCTGGTCGTAAAAGAGCCGGATCGAGAACATCCGCCCGGTTGGTGGCAGCTAGGACAATTACATTCTGACCTTGTTCAAAACCGTCCATTTCAACTAGTATCTGATTCAGCGTCTGCTCGCGTTCATCGTGACCGCCACCCATGCCTGAACCGCGGCGTCGTCCAACCGCATCAATTTCATCAATAAAGATAATGCACGGCGAATTTTTCTTAGCCCGCGCAAACAGGTCTCTTACCCGGCTAGCGCCAACGCCGACAAACATTTCAACAAATTCCGATCCGGAAATACTAAAGAACGGAACGTTAGCTTCGCCGGCCACCGCCCGGGCCAGCATTGTCTTGCCCGTTCCAGGAGGACCGACCAGCAGCACACCCTTAGGAATTCTGGCGCCGAGGCTAGAGAACTTCTTTGGATAGCGCAAAAACTCAACGACTTCTGACAGGTCTTGTTTAGCCTCGTCTGATCCGGCAATATCTGCAAAAGTCGCTTTGTCTTTCTCGTTACCATAAACCCGGGCCTTACTCTTGCCAAAGCTCATCGCTTGGTTACCCTGGCCCTGAGCGCTCCTAAACATAAAGAATAGTAACGCGCCGATCACCAGTACCGGAATGACCGACTCGCCAATCGTTATCCAAGCCGAAGATGAGCTGGACTGAGATTTAAAAGATATACTGGCTTTATTGAAGTTAAAACCAAGCGATTTAATGCTGGCATTTGGATCAGAATAGGCAACGATGGTTGGCGAAGATTTACCTTTTGGAGTAATTTGTAGCTCATTACCACTGACCAGAATTGACTTGTATGCTCCGGCATTTTCTTGAGCTATAGCTTGGGTTAGCGGAATCGTCTGGAGCTTGGAAGGCTGGTTGTAGGCAGCAAAAATAATAAGCAACAGCATGACGATAATTACCGCAAAACCAACATTCTTCATGTTGCGGCGATTATTTGGCGCTCCGGGCTCGGTACGGTTCGGTTTCATATCCATAACTTACTCCAATTATATACAAGCCAGAACTACTTTGCTAGCGCTCTGAATCTATGAGTGCCAGAAAGCCTTTTTCAACTCTGGCGCTTGCCTTTCCGTAAATATCAATTCGGGTTCCTGGACGCTTGGTTTTGGCGGCTAAAGTCAGGCGCTCAATAGTTAGTTGATTGAATCCCGGCAGACGGTTTAGGCGCAGCCACTGTGCAATTAACTCCTTACTTTCGAAGTAGGATAAGTTACTCAAGTTCCTAGTGCTCAGTCGGTTTAGATCATTCTGTTTGAGTAGTCGATATGTTAGATAGTCAATCTCCTTGTTAAGGCTGAGCTGACGATCCATAAGCCTGACCAATTGCGCTCGGTCTTCATTAGATATTTTCGGGAGTACATGATGACGAATATAGTTACGTAAATATTTCTGATCGCTATTGCTCGCATCTTCGCGCCAGCTAAGATTATGAGTCTTGGCATAGCTAAGCAATTCTTCTTTTTGAACTTTCAGTAACGGCCTCTTAATTTCTTTGGTCTCACCAATTGAGGCAACGCCTAGTCTGCCCGTCCCGCGAATCAGATTAATAATTAGAGTTTCAAGCCTGTCGTCCTGATGGTGAGCGGTCAATATGGCTGCTGATTTAGTCTGCTCTAGTGCCCGTCTCAAAAAGTTATATCTGGCATTTCGCGCCAAGTCTTCGCTGGCTTCTGGACCCAGATACCCTGCCTCGCTTAAGAACGGCAGATTATATTTTTCGGCCAGACTTTTAACGAATGCCTGGTCCAGCGCACTGTCAGGTCTAATTCCGTGGTCGAAGTGAGCCACCGTCAGTTGATAATCCGGGTTGGAGGCTAAGATATCCAGCAAGCATACCGAATCAATACCGCCGCTAACGGCAACTAAATAACGTCCCGGTTTTGGTAGGATCAGTTGCATTAGGTATCATTTTATAAGGATATGCTTAGGAAATGAAACAACTTTACTTTATGCGGCACGGTTTAAGCGAGATGAACAAGCAAGGTCGCTTTTCGGGTCGTATCGACACTCCATTAGCAGCAGAAGGAGTAATCCAGTGTCACGAAGCTGGCCAATTGTTGAGTGGCGCGGGCATAAATCTAATAATCAGCTCGCCGATGAAGCGTGCTTATGACACTGCCAAAATAGTAGCCGAAGAGATTGGTTACCCAAAGAGCGAAATTATCTTAAGTGAGTTGTTTATGGAGCGAGATTTAGGTTCACTCGAAGGCAAAGAGTACGTTAAGGGATTGCCGCTAAACAATTTCGCTGGTGTTGAGCACAGTAATAACCTAATTGAGCGCGCCAGGGCCGGTCTTGCCTTCTTAGACACTCTTGATGCCGAGATAATTTTGGTTGTCAGTCATAGTGCACTGGGCCGCGCATTAACTCATGCTCTTAACCCCAATGCCGAATTCGGTCAAATAGGAACCTTTGGTAACGCCGAGGTCATTAGGCTAATTTAAGTTATAATATCTGCGTAATTCATGGCGGCATAGCTCAGCTGGTTAGAGCGTCGGACTCATAAGCCGAAGGTCTCTGGTTCAAGTCCAGATGCCGCTACCAAAAATACACTTTACATAAGAGGTCAGAGTGATTACAATAGTAATTACTATGCAATCTACAATAATTCAAATCGGTAACTCTAAAGGCGTACGTCTTCCTAAAGATGTTCTTACTCTTAGTGGCATCAAAAAAAACATCGAGATTAAAGTAAAGCGAGGAGAAATAAGAATCTTACCTATGAAGGAAAATAAAGCTGTTGATGACTTCGCTATTGCTTCTGAGGAGTCGTTTGCTAAAGACTGGCTACGACCCGAGGAGGAAGAGGCATGGAAAATTTATCAATAGGTCAAGTCGTATTAGCCACCTTCCCTTTTTCAAACTTAACTGCAACAAAACTTAGGCCGTGTTTAGTTATTGGCTTAGCAGATTTTAATGATGTCTTACTGTGTCAAATAACAAGTCAGGAATATGGGAGTAGAAAAACAATAGCTTTAGCTAAAAGCGATTTTGCTCAAGGAGAACTTGTCCGTGACAGCTTTGTTCGACCAGACAAGATAGCAACATTACATAGTAGTAGAATAAAAACTATACTTGGAACAATTAGCGAAACAAAATTAAATGAGGTTAAACAAAGAATCAAGTTGATTATGGAGATAAGCTAATAAGCTTCGGTCATAGAACTTTGTTCTCTTCTTACTTGGTTCACTATTGTTCACATTTTTATTAGCTCACGTTTAATTTGGTTCCAATTCGTTCCCACCACGCCTACCTTTTATGTTGCAAAGGTGGTGATAGAGTACGACATAGTTGCTGTTTTACCAGTTTTATGCTAATATATATAAATGAACCTGCTCGAATCTTTCGCTGAACTTAGGGCTCAGGATTTACAGCTTGCGCCCGTTTCGCAACGTTTTCACCCCCTAGATAAAGGAGAGTTGCAGTTCATAGCCGATGACATTGAATATCTAGCCTGTCATGATCTATCTCCATATGGCGCTAGAACAGAAGAACTTGAATCAACAAAGCCAGTGCCTACCGACATCCTCCCTTTGGCCGAAAAACACTCCGACTATACATTGTTTAAGATACCCAAAGACATGTTAAGCCTCGACCGCTTAACTCTTGGGCACGGAACCAGAGACATAGATGAGTTGAAGCCAGTTTATGAAGAAGCCGGTAAGTTAATCGGCGAACTAAGCCGGAAGTATGCAATTCATGATTTGGGCATTAAAAGCCTAGCGCTGTTACGTAATAGCGGACAGCTAGTGATTGTTCCGCCCTACCATTTTGAACTTGGTACGGATGAGCCTACAATTACCCTTCGAGACTTCTCCAAATCAATAAGACAACTACTATCGCATATCGTTTATGGCCGGAAAATATCCAAATTGGCCCATAGCTCAGAGGCTGGGTTCTATCATGGCAGAGATGAAACCTGAATTAAACTCCTATCAACTTGGCTATGAGGAAGTTCATCAGCGCCATCTTGAAGACATTTCACAACACGTTGGTTACTTTGTAGAGAATCCATATTTACGCCTAGGTGATGCAGATTCCGGACACGGAGTTATTTTTGGTTTGCTATGCCCCTATGGAGCCGTAGCCTTAAAGCCCCACGAGACAATTGGTCGAGCCAAACATGAACAAGAGGTTATGGATTATGCGAAAGGTCAGGGTTTAGACTCGCTTGATACTCTAGATCTTGCGACCCAAGGCATTTATGTTTACTTGATTACCCGCTATCGACCGGAGCTACGCCATCTTGGTCAGTTTGACTGGAATGAAAACGTAACCTCAAAACGTTTGCGAAAAGTAGTTGCCCCGACACTTCATTTTGCTGCAGATTTTGCCGGTCAAATACATTCTCTTGGCATCACGCACGGCGATTATCAGGTTAAAAACATCGCCCTTAGCAGAGACGGAGCGCCGGTATTTAGCGATGTCGAAAATGGTCAAATCCGTCTCAAGGGCGCTGAGTTAAAAGAAGAGAGCAATCGAGACTTAGTCAGACTAGGGGCATCGGTATTGAGGCGCGGTCTATTGTACGATCGTTCAACCAACTATCGGCTGGGGTTCCTAGGAGACGAGTTTGTCGATTGGGCGATAGAAGCAGAAGGCGTACAGACTTACCCGGAAGCGAAGGAACGAAGGATTGAAGTCCTAAACAAAATCGGCTCAATCCTAGTCGGCCAAGCTAAATCCAAGCACCCTGCTGGAAAAGGATTCCCGCTCAAGCATAGCGCCAAGTAGGCTTTAAGTAATTATTTGCTACTTCCGGAAATTTAGCCGCTAAAGTGCGAGTTGATTAAGATAACAGCCGCTTCGGTTGGGGCATTCTTGTAAACCTCAATTAAAACAATGTTCCCTGGCCTAATCTGCGACGGAGTAGCTTTAGTACCATTAATACTGATCAGCGTACTGGGCGAGATTATAAAAGCCTGGTTACTGCTATTCTCTTCGTTTGAGATGGTTATTGAGGTTTGACTAATATATACCACCAGCCCGACTGCATAACGATGGCTGGTTACCCCATCGTCTGAGACCGTCGAGCTACTAGTTGAATTGCGAACCGAATTTCCATAAAGCATCCCGGCCCAGAAACTTAAACCAAGCAAGATGACCACCACGCTAACAAGAATGGCTATACTTTGACGCATCACAACGATTCGGTTGGACCGAACCGAACTTATGGACGCGGATTTAACTTCCTTGCTATTGTCGGCCATATTAGTAGCAGTTATTCCTACCCTATTTTTACCACATCTTCGCTTAAAGCCGGCTTAGGTTTTTCTAAAAGGGATAATTATTTTAAATGTCGTTCCGCTAATTTGACCCGAAGTAACCTTGATGGAGCCGTTAAAATCTTGCTCGATATAGCTCTTCGTGATATCTAGACCGATCCCTATCCCCCGCTTATCTATCGATTTAGTTGAATAAAATGGCTTGAAGATCTGCGGCAATTGTTTTGAACTGATGCCGCAACCATAATCTGTGACTGAGATTATTATCTTTTTCTCAACCGTTTGTTCAACCTTAAGTCTGACCATCCGCTTTGGGAGACTTTCGTCATCGTACGCATCAATTGCATTATTAAGCAGATTGGCAATGATTTGTTGGAATTTAATCCGGTCGCCATAAATACGAACACTGCCTAGCGTGTTAATTAATAGCTTCACATTAGCCGCTTTAGCGCGTGCCGATAGAATCATCGCCACCTGATGTATGGCCACGGTCAATGAAAAGCTGACCGGCTGGGTGTTGCCGTTTAGCTGCTGCCTAGCTGCTACGACATAACGCTCTAACATACGTAAATTACGACGCACGCGTTTAAAATCCTGCGAGCCGTGTTGCTGTTCGTCCATACTGTCCAGGACTAGCGTGGCTGCGGTAAGCGGTGTTGTCATCTCATGTATTAATGAAGCGCTGACCCGCCCTAACTCCAGTAGCCGAACTAACTCCGGGCCACTTTGCAAAAGTTTTGCTTTTTTAATATTTGCCCTACTTTGACTACCCCCAACTAGTGCCATAACCTCCGCCCCCTCATGCCTTAACCTTAGCTGTCGCCGCAAAGGTATATCCCATTCCTTGAACAGTACGGATTAAATCTCTCCGCTCTAACCGGTCAAGCTTGTCGCGCAGCATTTTAACGTGAACATCAATCGAATTGTTTTTAACCTCATGGCGTTTAGCACCCCAAACATAATCACGTAGATAGTCGCGGCCGACGGTGATTCCGGCATTACGCATTAAGCACTCCAGCAAAAGGTATTCTTTTTTCCTTAGACGAATAGTTTCGCTGCCGGCTTTTGCCTGATGCAAGTTTGGGTTTAATTCAAGGCCGCCACCTACTAAAGTGTCCTTAAGTGGGATACGCTCATCTCTTAAGAGCACTCTTATTCTGGCGCGTAGCTCTGCCAAGCTAAACGGTTTAGTTACGTAATCGTTAGCTCCTCCGTCCAGCAGATCCACCTTGCTAATTAGCCCCGACTCGGCGGTTAATACTAAAATCGGCGCCTGAACGCCGATTTGTCTAAGTTTGAGAGTGACTGCCAGACCGTTAAGGTCCGGTAAATTTAAATCGAGAATTATAAGATCGGGCTCTGAGAGCTGAGCTTTACTTATGCCGCTTGTCGCAGTCTTCGCAGTACTCACTTTATAGGTGTGACTTAAGGCCGAGTACAGCGCCAAAGTCAAATTCAAATCGTCTTCAACGATCAGGATTCGCTTAGGTTGTTGCATTAGTGCCCTACCTACCCGAGTATCTTAGAAGGAGATACTTTACCCCGCCACCCCCTTAAGCGCAGAGAGTACAATATATTGTTATTTTATGCAAGTATTTTCTATAACTACTTTTACTAAATATCCCGCTCCGGAGACTCCACTCTAAAGCAGAGAAAGAACAAATAACAGTGGCGGAAATCTGCTCTTTAGGCATAAAAGACCCCTAGTTTGATTGGCTTTCAGGTTCTTAATTTTTTGTTAAATTAAGGTTGGCAGGATGCGCAGAATCAGGCAATTCATCATTGCATAGAACAATAATGGTCGCGCTAGAAAACATACCCCAAAACTGCGTTTTTATCTGTTAATTAGCACTCTTGACATGAGAGTGCTAACTTTTTACAATACTATATTAGAAGCTCTTAGTGCTTCTTAAACTATTAAGCAAGAAACGAAAGGAGAAATATATTATGGCCAACATAGTACGATGGGATCCATTTGCAGAACTTTCTGCTCTGCAGAAACAATTTTTCGGCGATGACTTCATGACGCCTTTTAAAGGAGCTAACATTCCAACTACCGATGTTTACACCAAAGACAATGAGCTTGTAATTGAGGCTCATTTGCCCAAATTTAAACAAGAGGACATTAACATTCAGGTAGAGAATGGGGCACTGGTTGTTAGTGCCGAGCGTCATGAAAAAGACGAAGATAAGACTAAGAAGTATTTGGTTAGAGAGAGTAGCAGCAGCTTCTACCGTAGGATTATGCTGCCCGAGCGGGCTAACGCTGATGCCATTGAGGCTCATCTAGACGAAGGCTTGCTTAAGGTCCGCGTACCGCTAACTCCCCTACCTGAGCCGCAGAAAATAGCAATTTCTGCAAAAGCTAAGAAATAAGCTACCAACTTAAAGGCTACAGACTCGGGCTTAAGTCTCGAGTCTGTTTTTATGTTTAGATTGATTGCCCATTTATCTAGGCCACGTTCATTGGAGATGCGGTTTACCCCAGGATTCTGATGATTGATGGATTTTGGTGCCAACAAGAGAGCTGGGAAACTTCACGATAAAAGTTGCTACTGAACAGCGAAACGTAGAGCAAATAACCCGTTAGCTTAAGAGTAAAACCTGAACTATACGCGGCCAAGCATCGCAGTCTAAAACTTTAATAAAATTAAAATGCTTGGACGGGTTGGTTTTCAGCCGCTCGTTAAACGAGTCGGAGAGAAGTCGAACATCCAAGCTTTATAGAAAATAGCTTTCTTGGTTGCGTGGGCAGGACTCGAACCAAGTACTATTACCGCCTAAATTTAGGCTCGATTCATCTTAGCTTATATTATGAAATAGCCAAAATACACTTGACACTCGCTTGTGGTATGGCTATAATATATAACATGGCTAATACATATAGTATAACTTCTAAATATCAGATTACTCTGCCCAAGGAGATCCGTAATTTGTTAGGCGTTCAAGCTAAAGATCAATTGAAATTTGAATCAGATGGCAAAAGAGTATACCTAGAAAAAGCCTTGAGTGTAAGTGACATACAGCATATGAATAATCGTCTGTTAAGGCAGAGACGTATAAAACCAGCTTCTGACGAAGACATCAAAAATGCCCGCGATAAATACCTTCAAACTGACAGACGATGGTAGCGGTTGATACAAATATATTAGTGCGTTGGCTAGTTAGGGACGATCGACTTCTGGCTGATAAAGCCGATGCGATAATTTATAAGGCTAAGGCTAGTTCTTTACTACTAGACAGGCTCATACTTGCAGAGTTTTCATACGTCCTCAAATCAGTATATAAAATGACTAAGCCTGAAATTGTGTTGAACTTACGCATTCTTTTTAGCACAAGCTGTTTTTCAATTATAGATAGGGTCTTGGTGGAGCAAATGGTTGAAAATTATGCTAATGAAACACCACTTTCAATAGAAGACGCTTGGTTACTGACGCTTAAGCAAAATGGTAAGGTAGCTGGCGTTGCTAGCTTTGACGATTCATTACAACAACGCCTACAATAATATAGGTTCTTTAAACGGGTTTGTACTGCTTTGTTTTGCTATCATCATAGTTGATGTCAAACTCTTCATCATTCATTTGACCAATAAGATCATCTATAACAGGTGCTGCCGCACTAGCTTCGCTCATAATTATCCAGTGTAAAAAAATTAAGGCTTGGCCTCAAGCATGGCTTTTATTAAGCTCACGTGCAATTAAAAATGCTTTGTTTTGGTTTCGGGGTCCAACCACGATTGACAAATAGAGACCAACTTCTTACGAGTAGGGTGGTCTTTAATAGTGCGGCTTGCTATATCACGGACGAATTTACTTGCACCTAATTTCATGAGTGTGTTACCTTGCTCCTGAAAATTTAAATAATTTGTTGTTTTAGCTACTTTCTCCACCTCTTGTTTAAAAAGTACTCGCCATACATTTACGGACATTTCCGGTGCAACTGCTTGAAGTTGGCGGTTTAGGTAAGAAACTAGATTAGGTATGTCTGACCACGAACCCCATGGAATTTGATCTTTTTGCCAGTTAAGCGCTTGTAGTAGGAGCTTACTAATTTCTTTAAATCGTTTTTGTTCCATTAAAATCCAAACACGTTGGTCCAATTGTAATCTAGGCTCATTTATGAGACGTTCTGTAATCTCGGGTAATTTGCTAGTTTTATTAGATTGTTTAAGCAAATGCTCTAGCTTAATCAGCTCGCTTTTAATGTCTCTTGTATGCACGGCCTCGTCTAACTGTAATTCGATCAGTTTATCAAATTGTTTGGTTTCACTTAGGGCTCGTTTTAATAATGACTTTGGCGTGATGTATTCATCTTTTAACGGCCATAGTCTTTTTACAACCTTATCCCACTCGCCCAGTGATTCATAATATTCAACCATAGCTGAGTTTTTTATATTTTTATTGACAGGGTTTTCTGACAGCAGATCGAGTAATCGTTTATCGCCTTTGGCAGCAAAATGATGTATAAGTAAATAAAGCGCGCTATCCTACGATATATTAGCCAGCTCTTGGTCGCGTTTCAGAATATGTTTGTCCAAGCGGCTAATGATATGCTCTGTCAATAATTCATCTCCCACTTCTAGTAAGTATGCTTCTAGCGGCAAATCACTGCTTTTAGACATTGCCTCATAAAGAACCGGCTCAAAATCATGGTGCTTGTTTACTATTTCAATCGCCCGATGACATAGCTCATAGCAAGCATCTTGAAGAGTACCGTCACTATCATCGATATTTTCAAGTTGCTTATAAACATACTGTGCTGCAGCTAGTAATCCCTTGGCACAAGTTTCCGTGGCCGAGACTACTTGAGCCAGACCGTTTAATTGTTCCTGGGCTAATAATTCAGCCTCCATGAGACGGTGCCAGTCTCTGGCATACCGTATTGGTCGCAGATAACTTTTAGCAGCTTGGAGAATATCTTGTTCATTATTAAATGTATCCGGATTTAATATGCCTTCAATAAAGTCATAAGATTCTGGAAAACGATCAGCAATCAGTTTTAATGCAATGCGTACCTTACTTGTTTCAGCGTGCTCAATCATGTCTTGGAGTGTATTAGCACTACTTTGAAAATTATTCTTCACCTCACCCTTAGCAGTTGCTTTATCATCATCCACATTGGTTTGGCTTACGGCTAAGCCTACCGCTACCATATGTTTACACCATGTTGAAACATCAAAAGCATAGCAGTCACATGTCCCTTCAAGCGTCGTCAGATTGAGATTAACGTTGTACCTAGCAGTGCCGATGACAGTAGCCTCACAAGCTACTCCATCACTTTTTAGTTTCTTCACTCGCCCATCTCGATAATACTTCTGGCCTCGCTGAAAGCTAGCAGATCGACTACAAGCTAAAATTGTTTCATTATCCAAAACCATATCTTTAACTAGTTTACTCTTCTTAACTATCTGAAAAGGCTTTGTAGGTTGAATGGTATCGGTCATGGAACACGATCACCTTTGGAGGTGTCCAGTCCTCATAGTGTTAGCCGGTCAATTATGGAACGTTTTTAAGAAGTTAAATGAACCTTATAGAGGCTATTGGCGGATCGAGCCTAGCTAACTAAGCTTTTGATAAATTTAAAAAGTCTGCAAACCATCGTGGTTTAACGGGGGTAAATAAATAAAGACGGTCATGGAACACGGTCTCGTATTTTGGGTGCGCGATCTGGTTGCAGGGGCAGGACTCGAACCACCTCATATTAACGTCTAAGTTTTAGACTCAATACATCCTAACTTACATTTTGGTTCAATCAAAATCCATTATAATAAAATCTTGTATTTGTATCACATTGTGCTACAATGGAATCATGGTCAACGTAAACCGTTTAGTTTGGGATAAGTGGAATGTTGACCATATAGCACGTCACGGTGTAGTACCCAAACAAGTAGAAGAAGTCTGCCACGGTGAGCATGTTACGCGTGAGGCTTATGGTGGTCGTCTAATGATTATTGGCTGTACAAAGGATAAGAAACTACTGGCCATGGTCCTAGCGCCAAAAGGTAAAGATGAATACTACCCTATCACTGCTTATGCTGCTAGCGGTAAATTGCGCCGCATATATTATCAAGAAAAAGGAAAGGAGTAAAAACTATGACAACTACAAAAAGCAAGGTGCCTAACTTCAAAAGCCGCGATGAAGAGGCAGCTTGGTTTGAGGCACATATGGCTGAATATTGGGACGAGGCAAGGCCAGTTGATGCCCATTTTGCAAAAAACCTTTCTGTCGGCTTAAATGTTCGCTTTGATCCTGATAGTTTGTCTAAAATACGGTCAATTGCCAGAGAAAAAGGTATCGGTCCTACTACCCTAGTCCGTATGTGGGTTATGGAACACCTACATTAGTAATCATGACATAGGGCTAACTTTGCTATAATTATCCAGCCAGCATGTTCTGTTTGGAAACGTCATAAATTTATGACTAACTTAGGGCCAGGTAGATGCAAGTACTCTGCTAGGAACTTTGGTGAGGTGAGCACAGCCCCAACCCTCTCAGCTGGTAATTTGTAAATATTCTTATTTAATAGGTTTGCCTTATCTACTCTTAAACACCATAAGCCACTAAGGTTATGAAACACGGTCTAGATCCCAGGTGTCCAGCCCTCATATAGAAAAACAGTCAAATCTGGAACCTCCCCAAGAAGTTAAATGTGATAAGTGATAGTATTCTGGTCGTTAGTGCCTAAAGTTGTTGATTTTAGTCAATCCCTAAAAACAACGCCTAAACATCTCATTTTACAGGGGTAAATAAATAGAGACCGGTCAAGGAACACGGTCTCGTATTTTGGGTGCATGATTTGGTTGCGGGGGCAGGACTCGAACCTGCGACCTCGTGGTTATGAGCCACGCGAGCTGCCGCTGCTCCACCCCGCGATAAATACCATGACATCTTATCAAACAGGGGTAGTTTAGTCAATGTGAGTCACCTATTAAGGATGCCTACTTTCGGTTTAAAAGAAAGTTCGCCCAGTCGTTAATGTGTTGTTGAAAGGCCGGGACTGCGACTCTCTTGGGCTCGCTGTTTTGGATACTTATTTTCGGAGCATAGTACATAGCCACGCTTTGTGGCACCAGTATTTCCTTTTCTCCGGGGTTTGCTAAACCAAAGTTTAGTCTGGCCTGCAGCTCAAGATACTGGCTGGAGTTATAGTATTCGTTTTGTAGCTGCAAATTATTATTTTGTAACTGCTGGACTTCATTTTCCTGCTTTGCGGTAGCTATCTGTTTTTGTAGTTTATAGTTCAGCTGGATGGCCTTAACCCCACTCCAACTAATTAGTAAAACAATCACTACAAACACAACCTGTCCGGCAAAACGGATATCTCTTAGCCTATAAATAAAATCTGAAGCTGCGGCCCTCAGATATTTCATGTTTATTTGCATTATGGCCTCTTATAGCTAATTATATATCTTAAGCGCCTAGTGTAGTGTATACTCCGCTAACGTAGCTATTCTGGGGATGTAGCTCAGTGGTTAGAGCAGTCGGCTCATAACCGATTGGTCGCAGGTTCAAATCCGGCCATCCCCACCACGATAAATATTCATAGTTTCCACTTCATCAGACCAGTTTAATTTTTACGGCAAAAGCTTGAAACAACCCCCTGATGCGCTTATGCTAAAGATGCTATTAAAAACTTAAAAAACAGGGAGTGGATGAGGCAAGATTAGATATAGATCGGCAAAAGCTGATTTAAAAATAGTTAACTGGTACATTTTTTAGGCACTTTAAGCGATACGATAAAACCTCAACCAACAAAATACCTCAACGACTTCTCTAATAAGTCGCTAAACTAAGCCGAAATAACGTCTTGCATCTGCTGGACAGTATTTGCTTGTGCCAGTTTTTCTCTAAGCTCTTTAGCTCCTTCGAATCCGTTTATATATATTTTGGCGTATTTATTCAGCCGCTTCACTCCCTTGTCAGGATTATCGGCCCATTCCATATATAGCGTCAGGTGCTTCAAAAACAGTTCGACGCGTTCCTTTTTCCGAATGTCCGGCCAAGGGCTTTTTGCACTAAAGGCGTAAGGATCATGAAATACTCCCCGCCCAATCATTACTCCATCAATGCCGTATTGCTTAATCAGCTCTTCGCCTTGAGACCGGTTTAGTATATCTCCGTTGGCAATAAGCAAGGTCGATGGCGAGATGCGGTCTCTTTCTTTGACTAGGCGAGTCAGCTCTTGGTAGTGTGCCGGCACTAAGCTCATCTCTTTAACGGTACGCAAGTGCACGCTTAGCATATCGATTCCGCTGCCCAGCAGAAATTTGGTCCACTCCGGATCAATTCGATCATACCCCAGCCTGGTCTTCACACTAACTGGCAGCTGGCCCTTGGCGCCACGCTTGGTAGCGGCAATAATTTCCGTAGCTAAGCTCGGTGCCTTAATTAAGCCCGCACAGGCACCCACTTTCAGCACCGCCTTGGCCGGGCACCCCATATTTATATCAATCCCGGCAAACTGAGTAGGGTTCCCCAGTTCATCAGCCAGCTCGCCACTGGACAAAGCGTCGGCTATGGCTTCAAAGTTCTGCGTTTTAAGTCCCCAGATATGCGCCACTAGAGGTGGCTCGTCAACCGAACTCTCAAGCTTTCTTCGCAAACGCTTGCGGCCGGGACTCATTAAGCCGTCGACATTAACGAATTCACTAAAACAAAGGTCCGGTTTAGCGCAAGCGCTAATAACCCGGCGAAAGGGGACGTCCGTAACATCGTCCATAGGGGCGAGAATATAGTACGGTTTTGACTTTGAGCCAATTTTAGACTGCATCATTGCTAAGTATAATCTAGGAATTTGGAGCGGTAAGTTATCAAGGCCTTGTAAGTAATAAAACTGCCGGCCCGTTACAGGCCGGCAGCAATCTTTTAGGAACTTACCTAAATTATTTGCGCTTAACGGTCAGGAAGCCGTTGCGTGGGTTCTCATTGACTTCGCGGTCTGAAGGCAAATCAGTTGCCTCAGGACGCTTGTCCTTACTGAAGTAGTAAATGGTCTGCACTTTGCCACCTCTAAGCGTGACCTGCTTCGAGTTTAAGTAGTATGTAACACCCTTTGAATTTGTGTGCTGGTATGCCATATGTGTATACCTCTCCCTCTTAAAAAGTTGTTGGTACACCTACCATACTCTGTTAGCTTTTAGCTTGTCAATATTTATAGAGAATAACACTTCATTCTTGCGTAAGTTAAGTGGTTTGTAATACACTGTTAGGGTTAAGCATTATCATTAATTTGGGTGGAGAAAAAAACACTTATGGATTTCACCAATCGCGGTAGCAATGCGCCAATTGCAGGACAGCCGCTCAATACTAATAACAACCCGCCGACATTTCCAAACAACAATATCGGCAACCGCCAGCACCGTCCCAAAGCTAAAGCACCGGTCGGTTTATACAAGTGGGGATCTTTAGGCTTGGGCGTCATCGTAGTACTACTAGTTGTAGCGATGCTACTAGCCTTAGTCTTTACAAACCCAAAGTCTCAGTCCGGATACGTCTACTCCAACAAGCTGCAAGCAGTATTCTTAAACACCGGTCAGGTATATTTCGGCAATATTGCCTCTATTAATGCTCAGTACCTGGTACTGGATAACATTTTTTACCTGCAATCTAACTCTAGTAGTTCGACAGCTACAAGCACCAGCAGTAACTCCAACGTTTCACTAGTTAAGCTTGGTTGTGAGCTTCACGCGCCTTATGATCAGATGATCATAAACATGCAGCAAGTTACTTTCTGGGAGAACTTACAGAGCACCGGACAAGTCGCTAAAGCCGTAGCTCAATACGACAAGACCTACCCGCACGGTCAAACCTGCTCCAACAACAGCACTTCTAGCACAACTCCTAGCAGTGTTCAAAACACACCACCCGCCAGCGCTAAGCCCTAACGCTCGCTAGCTCATAAAAACCCGTAGTGCCATTAAAAGCATTGCGGGTTTTTTATCTGTTAACGCTACTCTCCTTTTCGAAGAAACGGCGGAAGATAAATATCGCACTGAAGAGTGCGCTTAAAACTGCAAAGAGAATTGTCACTAATAGCATCCAGCCGGCAAGATCCGGACTCCAGGTAGGCGAGACAAAATCAAACTCATAAAGAGCTGCCGGAATGGTAGGTGCCTTATTACCTAGCGTACCGTGAGTACTGACATAATTTTCGATGCAAGGAACCCGGTTGTGACCGGAGAAGTAGTTAGGTATAACTTTCTGGCAGTAAGCCTGAGCGGCCGTATAGAGGCCGCTATCGGCACTCAGAGCTGCTTGATCTTGGGCCTGAACTAAACGCTGGTAGGTGTACTCCAGCTGGATCGGCGGGTAAACCGAACCGGCGCCGGTCGATAGGTTGGTATTCATATGCGCCGTGACATACTCCTGAAGATTAGTCAGGGCTTGAGGAACGCCAATGCCACTCTTGTCTGCTGCATAGAGGGCACTTCTAAGCTTTGCCATGTGCTCATTGTTAGAACGCAGTGCCGCAACGCTAATGCCGCCGCAAACCAGCGTCAGGACAAGGCTAGCCAGAGCTAGGTACTTGGCTACCGGCTTGCTAATACTGAGAGTCCTGCTTCGGTGAGTGGTTTCCATAGTTACCCTCATACCATTCTATCCTAAAGTCATAGAGGTGAGTGCGTGCTAGACTAGGGTTATGCACATTTATTTTTCCGGTATCGGGGGTGCGGGGATCGGTCCTCTGGCTGAAATTGCCATGCAGGCCGGTTATCAGGTGTCCGGATCCGATAAACAGCACAGCTCTTACATCGACCAGCTAAAGAAGGTTGGCATAACAGATATCTACTTGGACCAAAGCTATGATTGTATTGCCGAAGTTCACGCAAAACACCCGATTGACTGGCTGGTTTACAGTTCGGCTCTAACCTTGGAGCAGCCTAATGCCCCAGAAATCCGCTTTGCTCAAGATAATAATATTCGCTTTAGCAAACGTGATGAGCTGATTAACGCCATAGCCGAAGACAAGCACTTGTCACTGATTGCCGTGGCCGGAACGCACGGCAAGACGACGACAACAGCTCAAATTGTCTGGCTTTGCTATCAGCACAAGATACCAATCAGCTATTTATTACCTGCCAAAACTAGCTATGGGCCGATGGGCCGCTACCTAAAAGACAGCCGTTATTTCGTTTTTGAGGCTGATGAGTTTGACCGGAATTTCCTGCATTTTGAGCCCTGGCTGAGCGTAATTAGCGGCGTTAGCTGGGATCATCATGAGATTTTTCCATCCCGGGAAAGCTACCAGCAGGCTTTTATTGAATTTATCTCCCAGAGTCGACAGACCCTCATATGGCAGGATGATGCACTCTACTTGGGTCTCAAGAACGGCCCCAGTATCTCCGTTCAAGAGCCGGACAACACCAAGCTTAAGTCTATTAAGCTAAAGGGTCTGTATAACCGTTTGGACGGTTGGCTAGCAGTAACAGCCTTAAAACAATTCAGCAAGTTGTCTACTTCAGAGCTGATTTCTAGCCTGAACCTTTTCCCCGGCCTATCCAGACGCATGGAACAAATCATCCCTAACCTTTATAGCGACTATGCACACACCCCGGAAAAGATTCGGGCAGCCATGAGCGTAGCAAAGGAAATGGCCAGCCCCGGACAAAGTATCGTCGTGGTCTACGAACCGCTTACTAACCGACGCCAACATTACATGCTGAACGATTACCGAGACTGTTTTGACGGAGCAGCAGAAGTCTATTGGCTACCCAGTTATTTAGCGCGTGAAGATCCTACAATGCGTATCCTGCCGCCTTCCGAGCTGATCACTCACCTGTCCGATCCAACACTTGCCGTGCCCGCTAACCGCGATGACGGTCTGAAACGGACGATTGATGCGCATTTAGATAAAGGCGATATGGTAGTCTGCATTGCCGGTGGTGGTGGTAACAGTTTAGACGACTGGTTAAGGGAACGCTACTTTGTCTAGAGACCTTACTTCTTGAAGTAAGCAAAAACTACCAAGATAGCAATAATAATTACGATGATTGCGGCGACTATGGTGGCTGATCTTCCGGCAGCTGCTGCCGGATCTTCCGGTTTTTTATTAT
>DAHVVZ010000021.1 GCA_027357065.1 Candidatus Saccharimonadota bacterium
AAAGATAGTTTTTCCCACCAACCTAAAGAATAATCAGCGACAATCCTGCCAAAAAGGATTATTGTTTCTTGTTAGATTTTAAGTACGAATTGCTAGAGATGAACACTGTTGGCGCCGACCATAACGAGAAACTTGCTGCAGACCGCCCGCGCAGCGTTTCTACGGTTGCAATAATCCGGCGCAGAATAAACAAACCGGCAGCCAGTAAAAATAGTGCAATTGGTATTTCTAAAATTACAGCTGTCAAGAGCGATGCACCTTGCTCATTCGTGCTCCAGGATAGGGTAACGTCAAACCAGGCATCAACCGTTAATAGAGTAGCTGCAATAGTCAGCAATATTACCGATAGCTGGCGACGATGCAAAACCAGCCAAGCGGTCAGCGCAAAAATTAATGTCAGCCCGACGTCGTAACCTACCCAAGCTAGCCTCCAGCCATGACTAGTAATCTTGGCTGGCAAACTATCATTTAGGTATACCGTCCAAGGTATGAGCAATAACGCACCTAGCGCAGTAATGGCAATAATCAGCGCTCTGCGCCGGGGACTGCGAGAGACAGGAGGTGGTGCGGTTTCGTGTAATAGCCTTGCTACACGGTTACGTTCTTCGTTAGTCCAGGCTTCGACTTGTTCTTTACTAGGAATGTTCTGGTTACTCATTAGGAGCCTTAACTTTAGTTAGCTGGATGCTTCCTTGCGCAAACAATTATATATAGCCAATATTATCGTACTTATTACTTGAAAATTACTTAAAGTTTAGCGATTGAAGCGACCGCGGAGCTCATTGCCTGATATGACTCGGGGTTGGCATCCTTGTTAGCCATAATGATCACGTGATCGATCCCGACATTTCTTAGCTTAGTGGCTTCGTCAATCAGCAGCGAAGGGTTGTTGGCGATTGAGGTGCTGTCTAATCTTAAAAGAGAGGTCTTTTCAATCTCTGAAAATGGCCGTTTAATTTCTTCGCAATAGGATTTTAGTACATCCAGCTTGTGAACTAAGGCATCAATGTCCGCAGCGAAAAGGTTACAGGCATCGCCGTACTGAGCGACATAGCGCAGCGTCTTTTGTTCGCCGCCGCCGCCAATCAGAATCGGTGGGTGCGGTTTAGTAACCGGCCGAGGCGACAAGTAGGGCTCCGGCAGCTGATAAATCTTACCCTTAAATTCGCTGGCATCACCTTTCCACATTTGATGAACCAATTTTAAAGTGTCCTCGAGGCGATCAAAGCGCTTAGATTGCAATGGATTAAGCAGACCCAGTGCCAGTGCTTCTTGCTCATTCCACCCGGCACCAATGCCGAAGTAAGCTCTCCCAGAGGAAACTACGTCCAGAGCCGTAACGGCATTAATCAATACTGCCGGCTCTCTATATATGACGCCAGTAACTAGCGTGCCCAGTTTAACCTTGCTGGTATTGCCAGCAATGAAGCCTAGGGTGGTGTAGGCCTCCATCATTGGCTCGGTATACTCGCCAATGCCCGGAAGCTGGAAAAAGTGGTCCATTACCCAAATGCTATAGATACCAGCGGCTTCGGCTGACTGCACGATTTCTTTTAGATTAGCCCCTATCTTATCTGTACCGCCGGGGTAATCGAAACGATTGATTTGTAAGCCAACTCTCATAGCAGACCCTCCTTTTTTATAACTTACGTAACTTAGGTAAAACCTCGCGTCCTACGAGCTTTATTGTTTCAAGCTGATTAATTGAAGTAACCTGGAAACATACCGTCTCGGCATGTAAATCATTAACTAACGGCGAGTAGATGTCTATAAAATCGCTGACTTGACTAATTCGGTTGTAGCGCTCAAGGATTGCTGCTTTTGGCAGGCTGTCAGCTTCTTTTTGAAGTTCCGCTGGATCAGACAGGACAGCCCGACTGGGTGCCCTTAGTCCGCGCCATGGTAAAAGCGCCTGCCAGGCTTCATCGTCATTGCTGGCAAATACCGACCAGCGGCTAGCTACTAAGCGAAAATCAGGCTTATTACTATTCCTGATACTGTCTAGGATATTGGCCTTGGTTTCATCAATCTGTTTTACGCTCGTAATAATGCCATCGCACATGCTAGCCGCTGTGCTAGCCGACTTTGGACCGTCGGCCGCGAGTAAGATTGGAACCTTATTAATCGGCGGGCTGTGCAGCTTTAGATTGTTCACCTGATAATAAGCTCCGGAGTGGTTAACGCTTTCACCGGCCAATAGTTTTTGCATAATACCAATCGCTTCCTTAATCCGTTCAGAGCGTTCATTGTAATTAGGAAGCTTAAATCCAAGCGGTACTTCATTAATGTTTTCTCCAGATCCAATCCCTAATTCAAACCGGCCAGCGCTTAATCTATCAAGAGTAGCGGCAGCTTGCGCTACAATTGCCGGGTGATAACGAAAAAGCGGGGTTATAACACCGGTCATAAGTCTAATACTGGAAGTAGATGCGGCAATAGCTCCTAAAGTACTCAGAGCGAAGCCGCTAGCTCCGGCATCAAACACCCATGGCTGAAGATGCTCAGAAACCATTACTCCGTCAAAACCTTCCAGCTCCGCGAGTTTGGCCTGCTTAACTAAATCCTCGGGCTGAAATTGCTCGTCACCTAAAAACCAATAAAATTTTGTCATTAGTTAATACCCTCTTTGCTTAGGCGAATAATAATCGCCTTAATTGTCTTAGTTAAAACAATCGGCTAATGAATTTATTAGTATCTGGTTAGCTTAGTAAACTAGACTTCAAGACCTAGTTTTTCGCCTAACGCCTGATTGCTCGGCTCAACTAGAACACTACCATCTGAAAAGATAATCGTCGGAATGCTCTTATAGCCGTGATTAATCTCGCTGACTTCCTCGGCTGCTCCTGGGACTGCATCAATATCTATATAGTCGTAGGCTATCTTTTTACTATCTAAGAATTCACGGCTACGTTTACAGTCACCGCACCAGGGTGCGCCGTAAAGTTTGACAATTGAAATTAAATCGCTCATCTGTCTCCTATCTAATATCTATTCTAACAAAAGATTCCGCGAGCTCATAACCGGCGCTTTGCCCGACTAGTTGGGCCATCTCTTTCACAAATTTAGCAGTATTCTTCATGTCACTAATCTGACTAGCATGCGCCTCTAGGGCTGCCAGCTTGCGGTCGAAGGTTTTAGTTATGTCGACATAGAAATTACCGTTATCGAAATTCGTTAGCAATACTGTCTTAGTTTTATGTGGCATGAAGCCTTCTTGGTACAGCTCAGGGAAGCTTAAGTGATCGCGGGCTAAGGGGAAGACTGCGTCTAGTGTTGCTTGTCCGGCCGCCCGGTGGTCGGGGTGATTAATAAAGCCGCGGCGGGCGGAGTAAAGCATCGACGGATCCATAGTGATTACGACGTCCGGTTTAATGGTACGAATAGCTTTTACGATCTCTTTTTTCAGATCCATAGTGACTTCCAGCATGCCGTCTGGGTAGCCAAGGAAACTAACGCTTTTTCCTTTAATTGCCTTAACTGCCGCTCTTTGCTCGGCTTCACGAAACTTAACCAACTCTTCGGACGTAATTTCCGGATCGTCGCTACCCTTGCTTCCATCGGTAATAATTAGGTAATGCACCTCGGCGCCCTGACTTGCAAACATCGACATCGTTCCTGATGCGCCAAAGTCTAAATCGTCGGGGTGAGCAGCCACTCCAAGTACAATCTTGGGTTTCAGTTCAGGAAATTCTAAAGCTGGCATTCACCTAGTGTAACATTTGCCGGTCGATAGACTATAATGCTTGGGATAGATGCGCATTTACGATACTACAAAAAAACTTTACCGCCAGTTTAATCCATCGCACACCGTCAAAATTTATGTTTGCGGCATCACCCCCTACGCTTCGGCGCACATGGGCCATATTTTTACCTTCATGACCTATGATCTTTTGCAGCGCCGGCTAGAGGATGGTGGCCATGAAGTACAAATGGTGCGCAATATTACTGATGTCGATGACCCGTTATACGTTAAGGCGGCAGAGCTTAATACCGACTATATTAGTTTGGCTAAAACTGAGGTTGCTTCTTTTCATAAAGTACTGCATCTCTTAAATTTTCGGCCGACCTATGCTGAGCCAAGAGCCAGCCAGTACATTACCGAGATGGCTGACTCAGTTAAAATATTGCTCGATAAGGGGGATGCCTACTACGTTAATCAGGATGTCTACTTTGATACCTCTAAGTACCCGAATTACGGGAAGTTCTCAGGCTATAGCCCGCTGCTGTTAAACAATCTGCTTTGTGAACGCGGCGGCGATCCCTTTCTAGAAACCAAGCGTCAGCCGCTAGATTTTCTGCTTTGGAAGAATATTGCTGATCCGGAAGATGCCGCTCAATGGCAAACGGTACTCGGTACTGGACGCCCTGGATGGCATATCGAGTGTAGCGTAATGTCCGAGATTGTGCTTGGCGATTCTTTTGATATTCACGGTGGCGGCACCGATTTAATATTTCCACACCATGAATCCGAGATTGCCCAGAATGTCGCCTTGCACGGTTCACCGCTAGCAGATCATTGGATGCATGTTGCGCCGATGATTATGGCCGGTGAAAAAATGAGCAAATCACTTGGAAATATGGTCTTTGCTATGGACTTGCTAAAAGTTTACGAGCCAGCGGTTATACGTTTGGCGCTGATGCATTACCACCACCACATTGGTGGTGAATGGAAGGATGATTTCCTTAATGACGCTCGGCAGTTGCTGGCCAGAGTTCGTGCTTCCGGCAAGCAGTGCGACGATCTAGCCGCCACTAAGCTTTTAGCAGAAGTCCGTGAGGCGCTCGATGATGACATTAATACCTTGGAGGTCATTAACGTACTTCAAGCATTTGTTGGCCACGCAAGTAGGGATACTGCGGCTAGAGATCAAGAACACCCCTTAGTTAAGCAGACCCTGAATCTTTTAGGCCTAGTCTAACCTGATTATTAGACCCTTAGTGTTTGGCGCGCTTACGTTTGATTGGATCTAGCTCTTTTTTGCGCAGGCGTAAACTTTTGGGCGTTACTTCAATTAACTCGTCGCGTTCAATAAAGTTAAGGCATTCTTCCAAGCTAAAGATAACCGGCGGGGTAAGCTGTACTACGCCATCACTTGAGCTGCTACGCATATTGGTCAGATGCTTAGCCTTACAAACATTAATTTCCAGATCCTCCTGGTGCTTGTTAAGGCCGATAATCTGCCCGGCGTATACCTTCTCGGCCGGACCAACAAAGACGGTGCCGCGCTCTTCAGCAGTTTGCAGGGAATAAGGCGTGGTTAGCCCGGATTCAAAAGCAATCAGCGCGCCGTTTCTTAATTGTTGCAGCGGGGCGCCCATCGGTTGGTAGCCAATGTTTAGTGAGTTGAGAATTACTGTGCCACGGGTGCTGGTAATAAGTGTATTGCGTAAGCCTAAAGAAGTACGAGTAGGCATCGTATAGACAAGTTTAGTTATGCCCTTGCTACCTACAAACTGCTCTTTTAGAATCGCCCGTCGATTACCGGCCTCCATTTGCACGGCGCCGGCATACTGATCAGGCACGTCAATGACAACCTCTTCAAGCGGTTCCATGGTAACCCCATTCTCTTCGTGCGTGACTACCTGCGGGCGGCCAACTTCAAACTCATATCCTTCGCGGCGCATCGTCTCAATTAACACGCTTAGGTGTAGCTCACCGCGTCCGGACACTAAGAAACCGATGCCGTCATCTTCTACGCGCAAGCTAACGTTAGTCTCGAGTTCTTTTTGCAAACGCGCACTGATCTGCCGACTGGTATTAAACTCCCCTTCCTGACCTTTAAAAGGGCTGGTGTTCGGGCCTAGATAAACCTGCAGGGTTGGGGCTTCAACTTCAATTGTCGGCAAAGCTTCAGGTTGCAGTGCGTCGGCAATCGTTTCGCCAATTTGGGCGTCGGCAATACCCGTCAATTGGACAATATCTCCGGCTACGCCGCTAGGGGCTTCAAATCTGCTGACTCCTTGGCTCATGTAAACTTTATCTACTTTAGCCTTAGATTGACTTCCGTCTTTTTTGCACAAGACCACTTGGTCGCCAGGCTTGACTGATCCGCGCTTAATTCGGCCGATTGCATAGCGGCCTTTAAAGTTATCTGCGCCAAGCGCTGTAACCATCATTTGAAATGGCTTGTCGATCTCAATTTCCGGCGCCGGAACATGCTCAATAATTGCTTTAAAAATGGGCTCTAAATCGGCATCTGCCTCAGCATTAAGCGGTGGAGAGACCCAGGCTTTACCGGTCCGGGCAACAGCATAATATACCGGATAATGTAGCTGGTTCTCATGAACCGCCAGTTCTAAGAACAAATCTGCGAGTTCGTCTTCAACTTCGGCAATGCGCGATGTAGGTTTATCGATCTTATTAATGATAACAATCGGCTTTAGTTCCGCGGCTAAGGCCTTGCCCAGTACAAACTTGGTCTGAGGCATAGGTCCTTCCTGGGCATCGACAACCAAGATACAGCCATCGGCCATATTAAGGGTGCGCTCCACTTCGCCGCTGAAGTCGGCATGTCCAGGAGTGTCGATGATGTTAATACGGTAGTCACCATGCTGTACGGCGGTAACCTTAGCGGTAATAGTAATCCCTCGTTCGCGTTCCTGATCGCCGCTATCCATAATCAGTTCCTGGCTCATTTCGGCCTGATTGTCTCTAAAGGTATGGGATTGCTTTAACAGACCATCTACTAAAGTGGTCTTGCCGTGGTCAACATGCGCGATGATGGCGATGTTACGAATCTTGTTTGGATCTTGGCTCATAAATAAAAATGCCCTCTTGCGGGCTTAAAACTTAGCTTAATTATAACATAAGCACAGTTTATTGGCAATGAATGCTTCCTACGGGGTCAGGTTTCTGACTTTCTCTCTTATTGAGTATTGAAAGTGAAGGTCCCTAAGCCAACTTGAGTGTTAGCGCTCATTGCATATACCGTTGCGGTCCATGATCCTGCTGGCGGATTAAAACTAACGCTAGCCTGACCACTAGCATTTGTTTGCAGATCAGGTTGCCAAAGAAGAGTGGCGCCAACTGCATTTGCGAAACTGGGTATTGCTCCCCCGCCACCGCCACAACGGCCACCGCCACTACCTACAGGAGATAGTGACGATGAAGAGGAGGTCATAATTTGCCTGGCTGCATAGAAGCTAGCAAGAATATCCGGATTAACTTGGTTTGATAGAGCAAAGGAATTGGCACTAATAATGTCCACAATCAGGGAAGTTGGTACGGCCTGATTATTGCTATCGGTAGTCGTTATATTAAGTGTCGAAGATTGATTGGCACTAATACTACTCGGAGCCTGGATAGATATATTTAACGATTTATTCAGGGGAGCGACGTTGAATGGCACACCTTCAGAATGGTAGATTCCGTTTAAGAAGTAATTGAAAGTTAGAGTGAATGATGGAGCAAGATTGGGGGTAACGGTAAACGAGAAAGTGTTATTTCCTTGATTTAGGTTTAGCATCGACGGATTGTAGATCCTTCCCCTGTCCATCGTAACCATCGCCCTGATAGCTGCAGGTGAATTAATAGTTAGGTTCACGACATCGCCGACCGCTAGATTGCCGGAGCTACCAGTAACGTTTAGATCATAGGTAAATGCTCCACTGGTATCTTCTTGCTCGGATAACGGATAGTTGGCTACCGAATAGTAAGTTTGTGCAACAATCGTATTTCCGTACTGATCTTTAAAACTGACCTTTAAAACCATGCTATCGCCGTTGTTGGCTAGTTGCGAAGACGGGATATCTATAGCTCCTAAACCAGAAGAGTCTGTCTGAACTGAACCAGAGGCCAGTTGGTTTGAATTGGTGCTATCTACTAGAACATACTGCAAGGTCGTGTTTACGAGTGGCAGATTGTCTAGCTGGTAAGCATAGGCATCACTTACTAGATTGGCTCCCGTAGGCAGCATGCTGCGCGTCGGACCAAACACTATATAGCCGTTTCCTTGATGCACGATAGCAGAAGCACCCCCTGCAGCACCAACTCCGGTTTGGTTAGGGAGATTAGCTTGAACAGTTACAATCTGACTATTGCCGTCACTTGGTAACGATGCCGCATTAACCGTATAAGTAGCCACGCCAGCTGCATTCAGTTGAACAGTTGTCGGGCTACCGGCTAGCTCATTCCCACCGTAGCCGAAATTTGCTTGATTAGCAGCAAGATTATTCTCGTAATAATCTTGCGAAAAAGTGTGAACGTCGATAGTTTGATTTGCTAGTGGCTGGCCGCTAGAGTTTATTGCCTTAATTGTCGCAGTTATACTATCGCTCGGAAGATACGAAGACTTACTAAAAGCCACGCTTATGGTGTTTGCTTGGTTAGTTGTAGCGGCTATTGTAAAGCTGGCTACTGAAAGGTCATTATTCGGGTTTCCGCTAATTGATTTTACAAATAGCTGATACTGATTAAAGACATCGCCTTGATTGAGCCAGCTAGCACTGGCCGTAAAGCTACCGTTAAATGTACCGTCAGCGTTAACCGGAACAGTTAGTGTCTCAACTGGAGACGGGTCACCTTTATATGTTCCGACATATAACTGAACACTGCCGCCATTCGGGTTTGTGTATTGGGCGTCATTATCTAGACGCACATAACCGGCAAATTTTATGCTGTCTCCAACGCTGTAGGTTGGCTTATTGGTAATCGCATAAACCGCCTGGGCGGTACTTAAGTTCTGATCTACCCTGATGTCCCCTCCGCTATTTAGCACATTTACAGGCACTATCGCGGTCTCATTGTTGTATGTTGCTACGACGATGTCTAAATTCTGATTAAATCCGTAGCTTGCGGTCGTTAGTCCGTTGAGCGTTTGTTGACCAAGTAAATTAACCGCACCATTGAGGTTATAGAAAGAGGCGTTAGCAGTGACGTCTTGGGCGCTTGCATAAGATTGAGCATCAATAATCGTTTTTTGATCATCTTGACGCAGCAACAAACCGAAATTACTTATGTCTATCCATACAAAACCAAGTTCTTTGCCGCTACTATCGGTAGCCACGGCCACGTAAAGTCCGTCGGGTTGAGATACGACATAGTTTCCGCCGCTAGCTACGCTTTGACTGCTTGTAACTACGCTCAAACCCGATGTCGAAACTGCTAAATCGCTAAACTGAGGTGTTGTATAGCCATCCAAAGTAGTATTTGCGTAAACTAACGAGCTGAGCATGGCAGATACTGAGCCCTTATACAGCGTGACGTTGGCAGAATTTCCGACTTGACCGCCAAACTCCAGACTAAAAGTCTCATTTTGGCCGGAAGCTAGAGAGGTAAGATTATCGATTAAGCCGTTTTGATCCTGGAAAGCAACCGAATCGCTAGGAATTGACGTTGTAAAGCCGTACGCCGTGGCTACTCCTAATTGCGTCCCTTGGGTGTTCTGCAAAGTCGGGTTTATCATGACCGAATACTTCACCCCCTTCGTTAAGGGCTCGGCTGGCGCAAAAACAACCTGAGTCGGTGAATCACCCTGCTTAAAAGTGCCGTTTAGGGTTGGCGTAATAAACATGTTGTTCAGTAGCTTATCGGCATTAATCGGCTCATTAAAATTCAGTGTCAAAAGAGATGATGTGTTGACATTCGTGGCATTATTACTCGGTGACGTCGATACTAATCTAAACTGAACTACTTTAGCCTTAAAACTTCCGACGGTAATATATTGATCGTGTGGACGTGCTAGTTTCCAATAGCTAAGACCCCCGGCCAAAACGACTACAAGCAACAAAAAGACTACTATGAAAGATTTCGACTTAAATATCCGCTTCCACCACGAAGTCTTTTTGGCTTGATCGTTGCCAAAAGAAGCTGGAGCTACGGTTACTGGTGGCGTCGATACGATAATCTGATTAGTTTCTGTTGGATGCGAATCACTCTCATCCGTAGGGGTTGCTGAACTAGGATTGATTGTCGTGGCTTCTAAATTTTCGTTTGGGTCAGATGAAGCCTCTGAATTGCTGACTTCAGGATGCAACTCATCTATCTTAGCTTCTTCCTGGGGATGATCATCCATGTTGAATTAAGCATAATCATCTACATGGACAAATGCAATAATGCTGACTGCTGTGCCGTTAATAATGGATTATCCTGTTGATTAACTCAATGCCTAAGCCGAGCCTGAAAGGAACTTTCCATTTTGATTTGTTTTAATGGTGCGAATTCAAGAAAGTCAGGTAAAAAGCGATGTAGACCATCACTATGCCGATATTGAAGATCAGACGCTCCCGGAAACGATGCCTAAAGAATAGCAGGTCTACTGCGACTACAGTCACTACCATTGCCAGAAGATAAACTACGACCGTTATGTTTCTGCTCATTAGCTGCGATGCGCCCTTTCGTTTCTAAATTATATGCTCTAGCCACCTAGTCAACAAAGAGCCAAGCTGCTTGCTATATGCCGCTCAGACACTACCTATAAACTAATGATTTAAAAGATAATTAAGAAGAACTAACGCGTCGTTATGCTCTTCGTCCTTAGCTGAATACACCAGAACAACAGGGCCCGATTGAATTTCAGCAAGCAAACTTTCTACGGCAAGCTTGTTGGCTATTAACTCAGCTAAATAAAGCTTCTGAAATTGCAGCCATTTATCCGGATCGTGACTAAACCATTTCCTTAACTCGGTGCTCGGCGCAATCTCTTTCAGCCACAGATCTATCTGGGCTTCCTTTTTACTGATTCCGCGTGGCCATAAACGGTCAATTAAAATGCGCTTTCCTTCTTGGGCTTCAAATGGCGCATAAACTCGTTTGATGCTAACTTGTGGTTGTCTCAACTTGGTCCTTTGAGAGTCCTTAGGAAATTAATAGCCGGGGAACTCTTCGGTCTTAATGTTATCCTCATTAACATTTAAACTTACTAGTAGCTGGCGCATAGCCTTAACCATTCCTTCCGGACCAGAAAGGTAGTAGATAGGAACGTTTAGATCGCTAACATGACGCCTAATCATCTCTTCGTCAACGTGCCCACGTTCGCCGTTCCAGTCTTCAACTGTCGAGTCAGTAACTACCGGAACAAACTTAAAGTTCGGGTTATTAGCTGCAAAACTCGCAAAATCCTCAGCGAATGGCTCATCAGCTGCTGTTCTATTGGCATGTAGCAATGTTATTTGCTGCAAGCTTTTATCTTGAGTAGCCTGCGCTATCATGCTACGCACCGGCGTAACGCCAATACCGCCAATAATAAATACTGCGGGTATAGACTCGGTCTTATGCAAGGTAAAATCCCCGTAAGGACCGTCTAGTTTGACTTCAGAGCCGTTCGGTAGCTCCTTAAGTACTCTTTTGAATGCCGTGTCGCGCATCCTGGTAGCAACCGCTATACGCTCCTCATAGGGCGCAGTGATAAAAGAGAAGGCCCGGGTATTGCCCTCTTCATCGGTTTCTGAGGGATTAATTAGCGTATAGTCGGCGAATTGTCCGGCTCGATAGGTAAAACCATCCGGTTTTTCAAAGTAAAAGGCCATCGTATCTCTAGCGATAACTGCTTTATCTACTAATTTAACGTTCGTGCTCATCAAGTCCTCCTTTTCTAAGTTGTTCCTTGTAAAGCTTTATTTCTTTGTTAGTTCTTGATCTTTATATAACTTCTAAATAAATTATGTTTTCTTGCTTAAGTTATAAAATACAGCCAGTTGCCAGCATTTCACATTACTAAGTATAGTTTACGTTGGAAAGTAATTCTTCAATAAAAGGGAATCATAAGCTATTAATAAGGTTAGTCGCTTAAAGTGTACTAAAGTAAAGGGATAGACATGCCAAAGATTCGGAAAGGTGTCTTGTGCCCGCAAAGATAGCCAGACAAAAAGGTTGGGGATGGGTAGTAACTCAGGTAGTTTTACTACTTGTACTACTGTTTGCGCCACTAATCGCACCAATATATGTGCCGACTTGGCTAGGAGTGCTAGCGATTATTATTGCGGCATTAGGCATAGGCATCAGTTTCGTGGCTTCACGAAATTTAGGCACCGCCTTAACGCCAACTCCTGTGCCTAGAGATAGCGCCACGCTGCATACCAATGGTTTGTACAGGCATATGCGACATCCGATATACACTTCAGTACTTCTAGTGGCAACCGGCATCGCTCTTTACCGATTAGCCTGGTCATCAATTGTGCTATGTATAGCGGTCTACGTATTCTTTTACTATAAGAGCCGGCACGAGGAGAAAATGCTTTTAGACAAGTACCCAGGGTACCGAAAATACCAGGCTACAACCGGCCGTTTTTTTCCAAAACTTGGCAATTCAGAAAACAATAAATAATTACGAGGAGATAACTCTATGCATGACGATCATCAACACCATCACCATCAATTCCGTTATAACGAAGAGGAACGCCTAAAGAGGCAGGACCCGGTTAAGATACTCGAGAGTAGCGGTCTAAAGCGGGGCATGACATTTATTGATCTTGGTAGCAACGAAGGTTTTTTTACTTTGCCGGCCGCTAAAATAGTCGGACCAAAAGGACAGGTTTACGCAGTAGATGTTGATAAGCAAGCCATAGAAACACTAAACCAAAAGTTAACGAATCTTGGGACCAGCAACTTCGGTACGGTTAGCGGCAGAGCTGAGGATACGGTTTTCGGGGAAAGCATTGCCGACTTTGTGTTTCTAGGCACCGTACTTCACGATTTTGCCGATCCGCTTCAAGTCCTTAAAAACGCTAGGACAATGCTCAAGCCCAGTGGCAAATTAGTAAACCTCGACTGGCGGAAAAAAGAGACCGTTATGGGGCCGCCGTTAGATATTCGTTTCTCTAAAGCAAAATCTAGAGCTTTGATCGAAGAAGCCGGAATGCGCGTTACAAGTGTCAAAAACTACGACGATAGTTACTACCTAATAGAGGCGGTTGCCTAAAGTACTCGTAGCATACGCTATAATTAAACCTATGAGTGATAAAGTTTTATACCAGTGCCCTGTCTGCGGACTGCATTATGAGAGCGAAGAAGTCGCCAAAGAGTGCGAGGCCTACTGCACGCAACATAACGGTTGCAGTCTGGACATTACTAAACTTTCAGTCGAGCGTTCCGCTTCCAGCGAAAAAGAATAACTGCTGATAATTTTTTACTAACTCTCAGATGTATCATCTGTTAATTTATTAATTTTAGCTTGATTAGGACTCGCACCAGAGAGTAGGCGCTGCCACTAGTCCTAGAAAAAGTACCTGTTATGCCATTGATTATTTTTTTAGGTGTATTATGAGATAGCAACGTTTTGGTGGTGCGCGATATTTAATATTCGCTGTTGTAGAGGTAGGCTTCTTTTAAAAGGAGATAAATGCGTATGAAGCAGTAGGCTATAAATACCTAAATTATCCTTAAACAGTTAATAATTAATTCCTTAGAAAGAAGTAGCTATGTTAAGAAGAATAATCTATGCGGGAGGGATACTCGGCATACTAAGCTTGGTATTTGTCCAGTCCGGCAGCTTTGCTAGCTTTACAGCAACTGCAAGCGTTAAAAATAACATCGAGACCGGAACGTTTTCTTTAGCAGTGAAGCCCGTCCCAAATAGCGTGACTGTTGACAGCGTTTTTGGCCCTGACGCTACCTACGCACAGCAAGCAGACGGCAGTTTGAGCAATATATCCCCCAGCCAATTGCAGATGAACCTCGGTTACCTGACTCCTGGCACGACATATACCTATTCATTTACTGTTTTTGACAACGGAACTTTGCAGGGTGAAGTGAATAATATTGTTTACGCTCCGACTGCTAGCCCGAATGCTAACCAATATGCTCTTGAAAAAGATTTGACGATCCAGATCTTTGATAGCTCGGGATACTCGTTAGGTACAACGACTGCCAACAACGGATACACATTTAGCACTAACGTAGACCTCAACGGTCATGGCCCGGACTTCCTTCAGCCTGAGCCGTCACCTAGTTATGAGGGCTCGGCAACATACAAAGTCGTAATCACTTACGCCGGTGGTTACTACAACAACAACTACGGAACTAATCCTCTAATTAGCCAAAACAACGAAGAGGGAGTTTCAATTGCGCCGTTGCTAACGGTCAACGGCAACACACTCTAACAAAAAAATAACTCTGTCTGGCCGATTGGCAGCCCAAATGTCTTTCGGCCAGATTTTTATCTATATGGAAAAGCTAAAATTACTCAGTTCCAGACTCCAAGGTTTGCGTCATCTGAAACCAAGGCAGATATTCGAAGCCCTGGTTATAGCGTGCCTAGTGGTCGGATTCATTATTATGAGTGTCGCCATCCTTTCAGGGAGATGGCAGATTAGACCTATTCTATCTGGGAGCATGCAGCCAGGCTTTGCGATCGGCGGTGTAGCAATCACTCAAACCATACCCACCAGCCAGCTAAAAGTTGGCGATGTTGCTGTTTTTCATCCTCCTTTTATGAACAGCACGACTTACATTCACAGAATAATTTCAATTAGTAAGTCAAATAACCATTACATAATCCAAACTAAGGGCGACGATAACCCGACCAAAGATCCTTGGTTGCTTCAAATAACTTCAAAGAATTCATACATAACCCGCTTCACACTACCATTTATTGGCTATCTGGCAGTGTGGGTTCATTCATATAGCGGAAGAAAAGTTCTTTTAACAATAGCTGGAGTCCTAGTCATAATTCTCCTTATGACTTTGTTCTTAGATATAGAGAAAAAGAGACGAAACCGTAAAAACCTAACAGAAAGTTCAAAACAAGATATTTTGCAAAAGCCAAAACGAAAGCAAAACAGCCGGCGGTAAACCTTGCCCAAAGGCTTAGGGACTAAACGAGTCTGGCTTCTATTAAGATAACCAGCAATAGAATGGAAAGTAAGCCGAATAAAAAGGCGTATTCGGCGATCGTTTCGAAACGCTTACTGCGCTTGTCGTTAACGGATCTAATGGATAAAAATGAAAAGATGGCGCTAAACGTAAATATAAGTACGGTTAGCGATGCGAACTGATCAACATGAGTCTTGTGAATTAGATTGAGGGTTCTTATCGTCGTAACCGCTATGAAAGAGAAGCCTAGCAAACTAGCTGAGGCATTAAGTATATGTTCGTTCTTGTTCTTTCCCATAACACCTACTAACCTAGCAATAATCCCTGTTATTAGACTTAAGCAATCTACCCGAAGCTCAATCCATATTCTTCCTAGCTTTGGAGCAAGGCATGGCTTTTATTAGAAGAGCGAACTTGTGCTAAGTTTAAAACTTGTTTGAGCGCCATTGCCGCCAGATAAGACGGTGTACGGGTATCCATTTAGGAATATCTCTTATTCCGGGGATAAACGGCACTGCGAGTAGTAGCATGGTAGCGAGACCGGTCAGGTATATTGCAATTAGGTCGACATTAAAGGAAGTGCTGAAGCTTGGTATCTGGTACCACAGCGTATACAGCCATAGCCATGGTTGACCGGGGAAGGACCCCGATTCATTCATTACTCCCCACTGTTCGCCTGTCATATGCTGAGCTTTAGCCAGCGAGGCGAAATAGTTTCCATCCTCGATGAATAATAAAGGCTTCGTGTAATCAGTACCGTAAAACGGCGCCTCAGCAAGTAAGTCAGCATCAATCGCACCGCTCTGAGCTAATGTAAGCTCGTTAGATATCAGTGTCGGCACGGGACCATCATTAGCCTTAGGGACTATCGGTTTACCATTCTTAAAGCTAACTTTATCAACTGCCTGTAAATATGCCTGATCCCAAACTTTTTGTTGGGCGGAGCTAGCCTTGTTGTAGCGATTGAGCGCGGTCTGGAGGCTGGAGTTGCCTGGGGCTAGTTTCTGCAGCGGCTGAAGCACGAAAGCTTGTGCAGTCTTAATGGGCTGGTGCACCCCGGCTAGAGATTCCCAGGAAACAATTAGTTTCTGCGAAGCATTTGGTGTGTTGTTATACGGAGGTCCATATTTTGCAGTCTCACTAGTGCCGGCAAGTTCGCTTGTCGCGGTAGCCATAAAGTCAGCTGGTGCAATCTTCGCCCAGGTCGAAATAGTAACCGGTGGCTCATCAGGAGAAGAAAAGAGGCCGGCAAGCACGAGAACGAGAGCTAGAACGATTAGAGTTGCAAGTGAACCCTCTTTTATGATGTCATAACGCTTGGTTGCGCCACGCCATTCTCCGGCTTCGGCCTTTTTAAGAGCCTTTTTCTCGGCACGACCATGCGCTTTTTGAATTGGGTGGGAAACACCTCTTACCCGGACAAGTACTATATGCACGGTGACAAAAGACAAAAGCAGAATCGGGATTATCACAATGTGCCAGGTCAGCATCTGGCCAAAATTCATTAGATTAAAGAAAGATCCGAGACCAGTGGCATTGATTGCGTCTTTGCCGTTAGTGGCAATCCATTGGGAATCGAAATTCTGCTGCGAGAGATAGCCGGTAAAGCTTTCAAGGATAGATATCGCAAAGGCCAGTACACCAGTCATCCAAGTTAAGGCCCGTTTCCCTCGCCAAGCTGCCATCCAGAACTTACCCCAAAGATGAATCACCATGAAGGCCATAAATAGCTCAACACTCCAAAGATGGGCGCTGTTAACGAAATGGCCGAGCGAACTTTCATGCCACCAGTTGACGCCACCGATGGCCAGTACGGCGCCAGACAAGATCACTACTCCTAAAGCTGCTAGGGTAGCTACGCCAAAAACATAGATCCAAGAAGCTACATATGCCGGCTGGCGGTCCGGTAGCAATTTTGTCGGTGGCAAGATGTGCAAGAAGAAATGACGGACTTTATAAGTCAACATCTTTTTATCTTCGGCAGAGACGTTAGACTCGTCTGGCTCCTGATGCTCGGGTAGTGGCGGCTGAAGCTTGGTTTTTGGGAAAGGCAGCATAATTGCCAGTCCAAAGATCACTATCATCAGAGCAATAATAATTAAGTTAGCAACTGAAATTGTAAAGAACGACCAGTTGAGATAGTGCTGCGGGTGGTTCAGATTTATGACTGCTGCAAGATAATTAAGCATGTTTATTGAATCAAATTAACATTAGCATTATCTCCAGATGCTTTGTTACAGTCAAATATTTTGTATGAAAAGTATCCCGCGTTGCGCAAGAAATGCCCTTTATTTATCTGTAGTAGGATTCTTATTTCAGAGTCAGTGCTTAGCTAATCGGATCGGCGAGCGCAATAATGTCCGTAACAGCGTCAACGTCGGGTATATTTGCAGTCGAAGTCATAATTAGCGGCTCGGGGGTTCGGCCCTTAATAATCTGAGGAATAGTAATGTTCTTGCGCTTGATGGCCAGTGAAACGATTCTAAGAATCATCGGTTCATAATCTAGGTCGATGTTTAGTACGCACGCCTTAGGAAATGAGCCATAACCGCTAATTAAACTCGGGATTAGATTAGCCTCTAAAAAGTTAGGCCTCCCAGCAGCGTCGAGACGAATGTCGATGCGACCGTAATCCTGGCCGCCTAATGCATGAAAAGCACTCAGGGCAAGAGTATTTACGCTCTTCTTAATATCTTCATCAATTACTTCAAGCACGGATTCGGCATTTAGCGCTTTAACCTGACTACTTAATAGACGCGCGCCATTATTATCTGGCGGTGCAACGAGCTCTATTGGCAACGCCAAGTAGTTATTAGTGAACTCGTCTTTTAAAATCGCCACACTAAACTCTCGGCCGGGCAAGTACTCTTCAATCAAAGCATCAGAATGCAAATTTGTAATAATCGAGCTCACTTTAGAGCCTAGCTGATTGAAGTCCCTAACCACCGACTGACTATCGATGCCCAGTCCACCGCCCCGGTTGGCAGGTTTAACGAATAATGGGTAGCCCAGCAATAGCTCAGTCTTTGTTAGCTGGCTTGGGTCACTTACTACTTGAAACGGCGAGCTCTTTAGGCCGTAATCCATTACGCGCTGTTTCGCTAAAGGCTTGTTGCGTTCAAGCTCGTGAGCTTTCTTGGCCGAGCCGGTATAGGTAATGTGATGACTGTCTAGAAATTCACTGAGCCAAATCTTTTTTGGATCGCTAAAGCCCAGCAATGGGTCGGAGGGAATAAATTCCATACCCAGAAATACAATATCCGGCCGGGCAGCGGCAAGTGACCTAAGATCGTTAAGGTTATTTATAACGCTTAAGCCCACTTGGGTAAAATGCCGCGCCAGTACGCCGCGTATTGATTTAGCGGATTCTTCGCTCATTGAACTAAGCCCGCTGGTTGAGGAGCGCACTATCTCAATATGTAAATTGCTTTTTTCCATGTGCGCAACCACCTAGCTGAGCCAACGAGTTGACTCTATGAATTATTGACTAAGGCAAATACTTGCTTAGTAAGATCTGCGGAAGCCGCCGCTGCCTCTAGAGGAGCGGTCTTCTTGTGGACGAGCTTCATTAACCGTAATTGAACGGCCGTTAAAGTCTTTGCCGTTAAGTGCTGCCATCGCAGCCTTAGCTTCGTTGTCATCTGACATTTCTATAAAGCCGAAGCCTTTAGACTGACCACTGTCGCGGTCTTTAATTACTGCTGAACTGGTTACTTTACCGTGTTCTGCGAATAATGCTTCTAGTTCCTGTTCGGTGACACTGTAAGCGAGTCCGCCTACGTATAGTTTCATTGCCATGATCTTAATACCTTCTTTTAAATAATATCGCTTGCTTAATACTTATCTGCCCGCGATTATTTAGAGTCAGTAAAGACTAATAATTATGCAAACGGAGAGTTTCAGTAACTACTTGCTTATCTATAGGATAGCACAGATTAGACGCTTCTGCACGCTTTAGAGGTGATTATCTTAAACGAGACCAAGCCAGACACTTTATTTAGTAGACGTTTTAAGCTGTTAAATGCCTGTTTCAATGCAAAGAGAGCGACTGTTGATTATTTAATAATAGGTACTATAGTTAAGGATGAGACGGCTATTAATAAACACTTACATAAAAAATAAAGCATATGAGTTTAATATTCGCTGAACAGGAACCTAGGTTTCAGGAAGCAAGTGTTAACTTAGATGAAACCTCTAATGTAGGTGAGTTAGGTAGAACTATGCTTAGCACTTATGCCCTGGAAGAACAAGAGGTCGAGCCTGTCGAGGCCCCCGAAACTATTGAAACTTTATTAGACAAGTATGAAAAACCGCTTAGTGATGGCTGGTTAGTGGAATTCCATAACCTTCCGGAAGGAGTAACCGCATATAACGCCAGTCGGGTATTTAATGTTAATCAGGTACCGCACATGCTGGTACGTGAAGAAGGTAACCGGGCCGATCAGGAGTTTACTTCAAGAGTTGCCATCTACCAGGTAAGCGAAGACGGTCGGCACTGCTGGCCTAGCGGTATTTCGAACCTGCCGGAGCTAATCAAAGGCAGTATCACCCAAGATCCGGCTATTTCTTATGTACGGGGAAATTGGACCTTAAGCTGGGTGGAGGTTGAGCCGGTAAATGTGAGTAGTCCGAATCAGGGGGCAAGCTGGAAATCGGTGATTGCAATTGGACCTACGCTAGATAAACTTAACCGCTTAAGCGAGACAATTGAGTCTAGTGACGGCAATAGTCTGCACCGTCCGGTGGAGTTGCCGGACACCAAAGGAGTGCGCGCCGTAGAACTTCTTGACGGCCGAATCGGCATAACTACCCGCACCTCTTTAGACGGAAAGTACGAGCTGCGTTATGCAATCGCCGACTCTTGGGAAGAAGTTACGACCGATCTTTTATCCGCCGCCAAGCCAATTAAGGGCTTAGATGGGCTAATTGCGAATGTTGACGATCGCTATGCTAAACGCTGGATTGGGCCTAATGACCAAAGGCTACTGGCAAACGGCGAGGTATCGCTTCTTTTCCATGCCGGCCGGTTTATTGAAGACTCGGTTCCCGATAGTCGCGAGTATGATGTTTTGCACTGCATCCTTACTCCTGGCACAAAAGATACACCGACCGAGGCTAAATTTATAAAGCTTCTCGCAAGAAGCGACGACTTTAATTTACCGCCTGCTACTTTGCCTCCTAAACGACCAGACCTCGAGCGTGTCGCTTACCCAAGCTGCCTTATTATGCCGAAAGAGCGAAATATGGCTTCAATTTTGCTGGCTGCCCTAAGAGACTCCGGTGAAGCAGGGATTAAAGTTTCCGACCCGCTAAAAGAGTGGCGAGAAGATAACCCGGAATATGCCAATAACCCCTTCCCCCAGTCAAGCGAACAACTCACGATAGCTGCTTAAGAACTTATTCTTAATTTTATCTAGCTTAAAAGGTCATCTCTACTCTGACGTAAAGTCTGCCGGCCACTGCCATTCCTGAACCTCAGGCATGTCAACGCCGTGCTCATCTATATATGCCTGGTGCTCAACCAGCTTCTCCTGCATCTTCTCTTTTAGAGCCTCGGCCGCATCTCCCTGAAGACCGACCCTCTCAATAACATCCATGACTAAATGGAAGCGGTCCATGTCGTTACGCACCGTCATATCAAAAGCCGTAGTGATCGTTCCCTCTTCTTTGTAGCCACGGACATGCATGTTGCGGTTGGTGCGGCGATAAGTCAAACGGTGAATTACCCAAGGGTAACCGTGGAAAGCAAAAATTATTTCTTTATCTTTAGTAAACAACAGGTCGTATTCAATGTCGGTCATACCGTGCGAGTGTTCGGTGTCCGGCTCTAGACGCATCAGATCGACGACATTAATAACCCGAACTTTTAGATCCGGTAAGTTCTCGCGCAGGATTGATACCGCGGCCAGGGTTTCCAGCGTTGGAACGTCTCCGGCGCAAGCCATCACCACGTCCGGCTCACTTCCCTGATCGTTGCTAGCCCAGTTCCAAACTCCAAGGCCTTTAGTACAATGATCGATCGCCTCATCTATCGATAGCCACTGTGGACTATCGTGTTTTCCGGTAATTGTCAGGTTAATGTAATTACGGCTCTTCAAGCAGTGATCCATGACCGATAATAGGGTGTTCGCGTCCGGTGGCAGATAAATCCTGACCACTGAAGCTTTTTTATTTAGCATGTGGTCAATGAAGCCCGGATCCTGATGCGTAAAACCATTGTGATCTTGGCGCCAAACATGGGAAGTCAAGAGGTAGTTTAAAGAAGCAATCGAATGGCGCCAAGGCAGCTCAGCAGACATCTTAAGCCATTTGGCATGCTGGTTAACCATCGAGTCAACGATCCTTATGAAGGCCTCATAGCTATGAAAGATTCCATGTCGTCCGGTAAGTAAATAGCCTTCCAGCCAGCCTTCGTCCTGATGCTCGCTAAGCATTGAGTCAAATACCGCACCGCTTTGGGCTAGAAACTCATCAGTCTCGCGTGTTCTGGCGTTCCACTGACGGTTAGTAACTTCAAATACAGCTTCAATGCGATTCGATATGGCTTCGTCCGGACCGAATATCCGGAAGTTATGCTGGCTCTCATTGAACTTAATGACATCGCGCAGGTATGGACCGAGGGCATGCATATTCCCAGCGTTGACGATACTGCGACTAGGGATCGGCACGGCATATTCCCTAAAGTCGGGGAGTCTTAGTTCTCTTAGAAAACCGCCGCCGTTACTGTGCGGATTGGCTCCCATGCGCTTTTCTCCGCTCGGCGCCAACTCTGCCAGCTCATGCACTAAGCGCCCCTGATTGTCGAACAATTCTTCCGGCTTATAACTTTTCAGCCAGTTCTCGAGCACAGCCACGTTTTGTGGGTGATCGGCATCTACCGGCAACGGCACCTGATGTGCCCGGAAGGTGTTTTCATTAGGCTTTCCGTCAACCATCTTCGGTCCGGTCCAGCCTTTTGGCGAATTAAGAACAATCATCGGCCAGCGCGGACGAGTAGAATCGTTATTGTCCCTAGCATTGGATTGGATACGCTGGATTTCACTAACTACCTCATTAAGCTTAGCTGCCATCAGCTGATGCATTAGCTGCGGATCGTCACCTTCAACAAAGTACGGCGTCCATCCGTATCCTCTTAGCAGCTGATCTAATTCTTCGTGTTCAATGCGGGCCAGTACAGTTGGGTTGCTGATCTTGTAGCCATTGAGGTGCAGAATTGGCAGTACCGCGCCATCGGTTTTGGGGTTTAAGAACTTGTTAGAGTGCCAGGATGTCGCGAGCGGACCGGTCTCCGCTTCACCGTCGCCGATTACGCAGGCCACAATTAGGTCTGGATTATCGAAGACTGCACCGAATGCATGGCTTAAGGAATAGCCGAGTTCTCCACCCTCATGCATCGAGCCGGGAACTTGCGGCGAAACATGGCTTGATAAACCGCCTGGGAAGGAGAACATTTTAAATAGCCGCGCCATGCCGGCCTCATCTTGCGTTACTTCTGGGTAGACTTCGCTAAAAGTTCCTTCGAGATAGGTATTGCCGACTAAAGCCGGACCGCCGTGCCCGGGACCGGATATGTAGAGCATATTTAAGTCATATTCTTTAATCACCCGATTGAGGTGAGCATAGATAAAGTTTTGACCCGGGGTCGTGCCCCAGTGTCCAAGAAGCAGCTTTTTTACATGATCCAGCTCCAGCGGCTGGCGAAGTAGCGGGTTGGCGGCAAGATAAATTTGACCTACCGATAAATAGTTGGCGGCGCGCCAATAGGCGTCAATCTTACGCAGTGCTTCAGCATCAAGCGGATTTTCGTTGTCGTTATTCATTTGCACCCCCTTTTTGAATTAGCTCTTTGGCTTGGCTTGCCATAACGTAGGCTTCGTCAGTCGGCAAGACATGGACACCAACACGGCTATCGTCTGCCGAAATTAGAAATTGATGATTCTGGTTACGCAACCCATCTATTTTAATCCCCAGAAACTCAAGCTTGCTACAGACTCTTTCTCTGATTATAGAAGACTGCTCGCCAATACCGCCAGAGAAAATTAGTGAATCAAGGCCTTCAGTGGCACTGGATAGTGAACCTATCGCTCGTGCCACGTGGTAGCAGAACAAAGCCACCGCCTCGGCTGCGCGCTGATTGGTACTTTCATTATCCAGCAAGGTTTTCATGTCAGCCGATAGACCGGAGACGCCAAGCAAACCGGACTCGGTACTCATCATCTGATTGAATTGTTCAGGGCTAACTCCGTCTTTCTGGTAGAGATACCAGCCCAGTCCGGGATCTAAATCCCCACTGCGACTGCTCATAATAATGCCTGACGCGGGCGTAAAAGACATGGTCGTATCAACCGGTTGGCCCTTAACGGTAGCGGCCAGACTCGCGCCACTGCCCAAATGAGCATAGATAACCCGACCGTTCACGGCATCTTCGCCGGCCGCATCTCTAAAGGCTTGCTGCAGATAACTATAGGATAAGCCGTGAAAGCCATAGCGGCGCAGGGCGTCTACTCCCTGGTACTTCTGCGGTAAAGGCAATATCTGCGCCAAGCGTGGCAAATCCCTGAAAAAAGCCGTATCAAAACAAGCAATTTGTAAGGCCTGATCGAAGGACTGTTTGCATAAAGCAATTAGCTTTAAGGCAAGAGGAAGATGTTCTTGATCAAAGATAATATATTCTTCTAGATCACTGATAACTTCATCGGTAATCTTGACCGGCTCAATATATTTGGGACCTCCTTGAACCAGCCGGTGAGCAATGGCCACCAGCAACTCACCCTCTACTTCTTTAAGCAAACTGCTAAGAAAATTGTTCGCAGCTTCCTCAAATGATCTGTTAATTAGCGATTCTTCAATATTGCTTAATTCATTTAGCGATGGCGAGTCGCCCTCCAGCGCATAAACAGTAGCTTTAATACTAGATGAGCCGGCGTTGATCGCAACAATTATTTTCCGCTTCAATTACGGCCGTCCTTAATTGTCATACTTTTTAAAACCACAAGTTTGAGACATTTTTCCCACCATAGATATTGCTATATCTAAGCATATGCTATGTGCGGCTGGGATTCAATTTGCTATGGTTTCGTCGATTTAAGATTTTTGCTTAGCGCTTGGAGTTAGCAGCTATTAGTAAGTTATTTACTTGCCGCGATAGGTCTTCGACAGTCGAACGGTTCTTTTTTCTGGCGATTGCCCAAATCGGGCGCGTCAGTGTCGGTGTCTTAATCTTAATCAGCTTAGCGCTAGCAATATCTTCTTTGACCATGTGGAATGGCAGCAAGGCCGTTCCTCTTCCGGAAAGCGCCATGTCTTTAAGCAGTTCGAGGCTGGTTGAGTAAAAAACAGGCTGAACATTTAAACCTAACCTCTTAAATTGTTTTGTGAAATGCGCAAAAGTTGTCGAATCGAGATTAAACGCCAGCCAATCGTCGATACCCCCATCCCGATCCTTGGTTTGCAGTTTCGGTGAACTGACAAATACGAACTTTTCGGTATGCAACCTTTTAACCTTAATGTCTTTGGGGACGTACCCGGGCTGACCAGTGATTAGTCCTAGATCGATCTTATCGGTCAGTAAATCACTAATAATTTTTTTGGAGTTGTCGACCATAATTTCTAGCCCGCTTAGGATGTTAGAGTCTTTAGCCGAAGAATAAAGCAGATAGGCAATGCTATCGATAATCCCAATGTGCCGAGATTGGTGGGTAATTAGTTTACTAAGCTTCTTATGTAGTAGCGCGTCTTCTTTAAGAATCTTGGTGGCGCTCTCCAGTACCAGCTTTCCTTCTTTAGTTAGTTCAACATCATAGCGGTTACGCTCAAACAATTTAACGCCAAGAGAGCGCTCTAAGGAGCCGATTGCAAGAGTTATTGCCGGCTGGGACTTACCGAGCGCTAGGGCGGCGGCAGAGAAGCTTTTATACTTCGCGACTTCATAAAATTTTTTGTACCGATGATCCATATGATCAGTATATAGCATAGTTTTTATTTATTACAGATATAAGCTTGTCTTATTTTAAAGTCTTTTGTAGAATGACTTTTATGACAGCAAACGACAATCAGGAAATAAAAATAGCAGTAATTGGAGCTGGAAACTGTTTTTCCGCTCTCTACCAGGGATTTAGCTTTTACAAAGACTCCGATCAGGATAATATTCCGGGCGTTATGTTCGCGGACATTGGCGGCTATCGTCCAAGTTCAATTAAGGTCGTAGCGGTTTATGATATCGATGCTAGAAAAGTTGGGCTTCCAACCGGCAAGGCGATATTCTCTAAACCAAACTGCGCCAGAGTTTTTGCTCCTAATGTGCCGGACGGTCCTATCGTTCAAATGGGTCAGCCACTCGATGGTTTTTCGGACTACATGTTAAATCAGCCCGAGGATATCGGATTCAGGCTGTCAGATGCCAAGCCTGTAGATATCGTTAAGTCACTTAAAGAAAGTGGTGCCGACATATTAGTTAATTACCTTCCGGTTGGCTCACAAAAAGCTACCGAATTTTACGCTCAGGCCGCCATTGATGCCGGCGTGGCCTTTTTAAACTGCATACCGGTCTTTATCGCTAGCGACCCAAAGTGGGAACAAAAGTTTATTGACGCCAAGCTACCGCTAATTGGCGACGACATGCGCTCCCAGCTCGGTGCCAGTGTTTTAAGTCAGGTATTACAAGAGCTAGCTTTTGACCGCGGAATGGTTGTAGATTTCCATCAGCAGATCAACATTGGCGGTAATACCGACTTTAACAATATGATGGTTCAATCCAGACTCGAAAGTAAAAAGAAGAGTAAAGAAAATGTCATCCGGGCTCAAAACGACCTGCGCGGCATTGAAGTTCCAAAAGACAGCTTATTTGCCGGGCCCAGTACTTTCTTGCCGTATCTAAAGGACAACAAGGTAGCTTACTTTAATATTAGATTGCGCGGTTTCGGTGATAACCCAGTAACTATTGATGCTAAGCTATCGGTGCAGGATAGCGAGAACAGCGCCGGAGTAGTGATAGACGCTATTCGCTACCTAAAAGTCGCCCGTGAACTGGGTATTATTGGCGCACTAAGAGGCCCCAGTGCCTGGACGCAAAAGACCCCTCCGGAGCAGATGATGTACGCTGATGCTAAGGAAGAATGCGAAGCTCTGGCCAACCGTCGTCTTACCGCTTCAGTCAAGCGCCAGCCAAAAGCTAGCTAAGTTAAAAAGATCAATTGATTATTTAATTCGGCTACTTGGACTTGTCCCACTTGCCCATGTGGCCCATGTGATGCATTTTGTGTCTAAAACCTCTTAAAAGAGCTCCTAGGCCAATAAAAAAGATGGCTAGTCCGACAGGTGAACCCCAGCCAAGGATTTCGTGCCAGTTTGTCATTTTGATACTCCTTATGTTTATATTTTTACTATCCCACTAGAAATATTGGTCGTCAAGTAGAAGCCCTGATTGGGGGTGGTAATCAGGTGCTAAGTGGTAGTTGCCTAAAGGGGTGTTTAAGTAGCTGTGCAACTGCATAGCTAAGTAAGATGCCAAAAAAGAACTGGAAAAAGAGTGAACTTTCGCTTAAGTAATAAACTATGTGAAATTGAGAAAGCATTGCGAAGACCCCAGCCATAAACTGCAGAAACAGTAAGCCAAGGCTAATCCAATCCTTATATATAAGAATTGTCAGCCAGCCGCCAAAACCAAGCTCGAATAGAAATAAGACGGTGCTGGCTCCGATATGGCTCCAGTTAAAAAAAGAATTTAGGGTGTCGGGAGTTAACAATACTCCTAGCAAAAGTACGGTCAGAATATTAATTAGCAGAGCTAACTTTTTCAACACGGGCTTATTCTTAGGCAAGGCGTTGGCGGCACGCAATAAAAAGTAGTCACACAGGATAAAGCCGCCGCCGTAAGTTACAGCTGTCGACCAGTGTTCGCCATAAAAACTCAGTCCGCGGTTATTTTTGAAGCCTTTGGTGGTAATAAAGACGGTAAGAGTTAGGAGTAGAAAAAAGCTTATTTGCGCTAAAACAATATTGCCGAGCACTGGATTTTTAAGAAAGCGTACGGTCTTTTCTTTCATAAACCTTCTTTAATTCTATGTCGCTCTAGGTATTTCTGGTCGCTAATTGCAACTCTTTTAGTACCTCTAGCAAGCTTAATTATCTATCTAAATCTATTTTAATCCATTATTTATATTTAAAAAATCCATCTATTTCGCTCCGCTTATTAAGAATCTAGCGTTATGTCAATAGCTCTTAACCAGTTTTGCCTTGAATGGAAGAGATAGATGCTAGTGCGGCTCTTTAAAAGACAATTTATCTGCGCTTCTGAGTTAATACAGATACGACTTCAAGATAAATATTAACTTTAATGATTAAAGAAGCATATGATATTGATATGTTAAAGGCTACAGATGTTTACAGATAGGAGTACCAGTGAAGCGCTATAAGATTAGCACCATTCTATCGGTTCTTGGGCTCATTGGCTTAATAATTATCTTTTATATTAACCGGGGCCAGCTAAAGAGCGTGTTTCATCTCTTAGGAGATCTGCGCTGGTACGTTATAGTTTTGGTTTGCGTAGTTCAGATATTTAGTTATTGGGTTAACGGTCTCTACTACCGTTCGATTCTTAGGATATTTGGTTACGAGATTAGTATTAAGCGTCTATTCGAAGGCGCGCTGGCGACAAACTTCGTTAACTATATCCTGCCGACGGCCGGAATGGCCGGAGCCGGATTCTTGTCGCAAGTCCTAGCTAAAGAAGTTCCGCGCGGCAAAAGCGTGCTAACGCAGCTGATGCGCTACGCGCTGAGTGCGCTTGCGGTTTTAATTATGATGCCTCTGGGATTCGTTTTAATTTTGCTCAGCCATGACTCAGCGCACCCAATCGTCAGAGTAACCATTATTTCCGCTTTAGTAATTACCGTTCTGGCTTTTATAATCGTTGGTTTTATCTACCAGGAAAAGCTTCTCCGACACTTCCTAAAGTGGCTAATTAACAGCCTGAAGCGAATATTCCCGAAAATTAATATTAATGGTGTGCGCAATTTTATCGACGACTTTTATGCTGGTTTTCATGCCATGGTCAAGCAAAAGCGAAACATGCTGATTCCCTTTTCCTGGTCAATTAACTATATCCTGATTGAAATAGGCACCTTTTATATGGCCTTTCTAGCTTTTGGAAAAGTTATTGATCCGGGCATCGCAATTATGGCCTACCTGTTCGCAAACATTGCCAGCATCCTTGGTGGAGTATTCTTTTCGGTAGGAGTTTTTGAAGTCGGCATGGCCGGGACGCTAGTCGCTCTGGGACAGCCATTTGCGTTTGCGGTTTCGGTAACCGCCCTATATAGAGTACTGAATCTGCTTATTGGTTTGCCGCCGGGAGCCTTTTACTACCGTAAATTTCTGCCAAAGAAAACCGCCGGGCAAAACTCGACTGTTTAAGAAAACTACTGCTCGGCAATGCCAAACTCCTTGAGCTTACGCTGGCCGGCATCAGATTTCACTTGTTGCAGATTTAATAGTTGGGCGTAAATACCGCCAGTCTTGGCCAGCTCTTCTGGCGACCCGATTTCATTTATCTTACCGTTCTTTAAAGTAATGACGGTGTCTACATGCTGAATCGTACTTAAGCGGTGGGCAATAATTAAGGTCGTGCGATTTTCCATTAATCTAGTGAGCGCTTGTTGAACTTTTTGCTCGCTACGGCTGTCTAAACTACTGGTGGCTTCATCTAAAATTAGAATCGGCGCATCTTTTAGAATAGCGCGCGCTATTGCGATACGCTGCTTTTGTCCACCGGAGAGTTTTACGCCATGCTCGCCAATCTCGCTGTCATAGCCCTTTTCGTACTTTACGATAAACTCATGGGCATTAGCATCTTTGGCGGCGGCTATGACCTGCTCCTCGCTAGCCAGCGGGTTAGCATAGGCAATATTTTCCCGGATAGTCCCAGAAAATAAGGCCGGATCCTGGAACACTACGCCGATGGCCTCGCGCACACTGGACTGGGTTACTGTGTTGATGTCTTGACCGTCAATACAAATTCTTCCGGCGCTAACCTCATAGAACCTCAGCAGTAAGCTGGAAATTGTAGTTTTTCCTTCGCCACTTTCACCTACTAAAGCCACCTTGGTATTGGGTAGTAATGTGAAATTAATATTTTTTAACACCAGCTCGTGGTCATATCCGAACGAAACGTTTTCGAAACTCACCTTGCCTTGTTTAAGCTTTAGCGGCCGCGCGCCTGGGTGATCGGCAATGGCCGGCTGGATATCCATAATTTTGAAGTAATCTTTGGTATTCGCTACAGCACGCTGCGACTGGTCTACTAAAAAACTAATGCTGAAGATTGGAATCCGAATTAACATTGCGTACTGGATTAAGAGCACCATGGTGCCAAGACCATATACCCCGTGAGCCGTTTCGACAAAGATGTAGACGAAAACAATCAAGAAGATAAAATTGAGGATTAGGCGTCGGATAATATCTTGCCGGTGCCAAAAACGGCTTTGCGGCTTTGTAGTTGAGACGATTTTGCGGTAGTGGCGTTTAAAATTATTTAGTTCACGACCCTCTTGAAGATAACTCTTAACCACTCGCACCTGATTAATCGCCTCGGCAAAACGACCGCTTGCCTCATCCGACTCCAGATTGATGGTCTTCTGGTATTTTTGCCAGCGGTTACTAGACTTGGCGGTCAGGATTATGAATATCGGGTAAAGAGCTAGTAGCATTAAAGCGACTTGCCAGGAGTAATAGGCAACGATTAGCAGCGAAAAGATAGTGCTGAAAATAAACTGCAGGAAGTTATTGCTCATCATCTGGATGAAGTCAGCAATCTGGTAAATCCCCCGATTCATACGGTTAATAATCTTGCCAGTTAATTCCATGTCGAAGTAGGCTTGTGGCAGACTAAGCAAATGCTCATAATAGCGCTGGCTCATAAAACGCTGTAGCTTAACCGATAAGATGTCTCCTAAATAGCCGCCAAAGTTACTAAGCAAAGTCTGAAGCACGTCGGTCACGAAGATTAAAATGGCAAAGACCGCAACTAGGGTAACATCCGCTTTACCGCCTTTTAGCAGATTGGTAATTTGATCAATTGCGCCTTTGGTAAAGAGCGGCTGCATCTGCGCAACGACAGCCATTAAAATAGTGAAGATGCTGACGCCCAAATAATAGCGCCACAACTTACGCGCAAAACGCAAAATCCGCAAAATCTGTTTCATACCTCAAACACTATAACTTAGATACGCCTATTTTTATGAGCAAATCTTATCTTGGGTCTTTTTTAATTAAGCTCGTTTTGCTTATTAATGTTTAAAGAGGTAGTAAAATCATTTTTGCTGGAATTAAATTCGACTTAAAATAAGCTTATGGATTCGAAAGGGTTGCAAGTGAGCGACAAATCGGCAGCTGAACAAATCGGCGCCATCATTCAAAAGCAGTCTGACTGGCGCGGCATCCGGCTTAAGCAATTACGCCGAATCATCCTAAGTGCCGATGTCGAGTTAACTGAAGAAATTAAATGGCGCATGCGCTCCCGCCCGGAAGGAATCCCGGTCTGGTCCAGCAACGGCATTGTCTGTTTTGCAAACATCCTTAAAAACAGCGTCAGACTGACCTTTCCTAAAGGTGCCCAGCTTAACGATCCGCTCAAATTATTTAACTCCAGACTCGATAGCCGTACGGTACGTGCCATAGATTATTTTCAAGATTCTGATGCCAATGCCGCTTCAGAGGTTGCTCTAAAAACTTTAATCGAGACGGTGGCCAAACTTAATCAGAAGCAGTAAGCACTTTTAGCTTTAGCGAACTTCTAAGGCTCTGTTAATTGAAGCATCGCTAGTGGCAGCATGATTAGGGCCAGTCCGCAGGCCATGATAAATAAAGCTTGAGAAATAAGAGTGGCTCTATTTAATCCGACGCTGGCTATTAAAAATAGACCACTAATGCTCCAGATCCAAAACGTATAGTTTAAACACCGCGCCAGACAACTCTTCGCTGTTTCTTTACCTCTAGCTTTAAAGTAAGCGAGGCTCTTATATAGAGCGTAAAACAGACCAAGCGCTGCAATAATGCTTGCCAGATCATGAATAGAAAAGATTTGTACCGGAGATATGCCACAAGCCGAGATGCTCTCGTCGCAGCGGTTAGATATTGGCGTCGTTGCCTCGAATAAGGTCGCTACGCCAAAAACTAGATAACCTATTAATGCGCTACGCTTGCGCGGTGGCTGAATTAGTTTAAGTAGTCTTAAGCCGATTATAATAACCACCGTTGCCGTTAAAGCGTCTCCTAAAATAAACACCCAGGCATAAGGTTTAGAATAAACTTCAAGCACACTTAGGTAATTATCGTTTAGTGCGCTAGGATCTAACCAATATCCTAGCGGCCATATGTTATAAATAACGGCCGTTAGAATACTCAGTTTTAGAATTATCTTACCTGCAGGGCTTTTAATCTTCACTGTCTAATATAATCAAACTTTTACTTATTAAGCTCAAGCTCTAAACTGTCTACAAGGTTATTTTGGTGCGGAGACGGATACTACCAATAGCGTTACTACAAGATTACTTAAGAACTAGGCGCCAGCCGGACTGTAACATTTACTTTTTATTATTTTATTGTATAATAACTCCATGTATTCGCCTGAACTATCCATCGAGCACCGGGAGTGGGAAGAAGATCTTTTTACTGAGTCGGATAAGGATTTCCTAACTAATCTGGGTTGTCCGTTTGACGCCAATATTCAAGATTGCGTTAGCCTAGAGAACCTGAACGAACTACTCGAGAAAGCTTTTGTTTCTGGGGAGAACGAGAACGGCGAGCTTGACATAGAAGAGCTAAACGCCAGGATAGAGTTTTTTGATCATTTTGCGCTTTTGCAAAGCTCGACTAGGGAGGCGTTGATCCACCATCCCGAGTGGCCGCTGACCCGTAAGTCCGTTATTGGTGTGCTCCGACTGATACATAACACAGAAGGAGTGAACATTGTTTCGGCTTTAGATCATTACCCCAAACTTTTAAGTATCGAACCTTCTGTTTTAAAATTCCGCATGGATAACATCACCGGGTCCGGTGTTAAGTTGGCGCGGGTATTAAATAAGTTTAGTCCGGCCTTAGGCCTGTCTAGTAATACTTTCAATAGCAAGCTTGACGAACTTACTCAACTAAAGCTAAATGCACGGCAAGTAGTCACTATTTACCCGCCGGTAGTAGGCATGTCAAGCAGTGAAGTTAATTTTATGCTGAAGGGCTATTCCCAACTTGGTCTTGATGCAATTAAGCTAATTAACGAAGAGCCGAATATGCTACGTCCGAATAAGGTAGCGCAGGCAAAAACTAAAATGTTTCATCTCAGAGAGCTCGGCTTAAATGCGCCGATGGCAGTTAATAATTTCCCGCCGCTACTAACCGTCATATCTATCGAATTAACCAAAAAAGTTATGAGGGAGCTCCAAGAGATTGGCCTTGATGCGCAGCTAGTTATGAATAAATTTCCGCTGTACGCCATGACGCTTCGTGTCGAAGATTTCAAGAATGCTCAGGATAAATTTACGCGATTAGGTTTGGACGCCAAGAGAGTAATCGAAGGTGATGCATCGCTTGTCACTAAACCAGAGGAAGCAATTGCCCTTAGAATGGCAGAAATCGCTGACCTAGATCTTGACCCGGCTAACTTATTAAACAGCTGTCCAGAACTGATGCATGTGTCTTCAAAAGCTTTAAAAACCAGGCATCGGGTTATAGCCAGTGCGGCGCGTGCCTGGGGCGTAACAGATTATCTAAAGACGGCTAATGATATCATTGAGAAATATCCACCATTGCTAAGCTTTACCTCTGATCGTCTTCGGGTTATAGAGCGCATTCTGAGCCAAAGTCTAGAACCCGGCAGCCGACTTGAACTCTCCCACATCAAGGATCTGGTCCGCTTCCAGTTAGAGCCTACGGTTGCCGGTTATCTGGAAGCAAAAGACAGTTTGCCGTTGCGGCCCGAACGCCTTATTTATCAAAGTAGTAGGTTCCGTAAACTAGATAAAGTAGGTTTACTAAAGATCATCTTCGACCCCAAAAACGCCTCTGACCCGGTAATCAAAACCTTTATGCGTGGCCGCGCAAGAAACAACAAACCAACTGAAAATTACCACGAACACATCTAGCTAGTAAGACAGCGACAGTAGATAGGTGGAGTCATTCGGTCCTAGGGGCTCGGTTTTTCTAATTGTTCTAAGATCTCTTTGATCTAATCCGCCCCAAACTCCGTATTCTTCATTATTGTCAATTGCCTCTTTCAGACAGTACAAGCGCACAATGCATCGAGCGCAGACTTTCTTAGCTTCTTCAACGTCGGCTTTAGTTTCTCCATAAAATATTTGTTTTTCCATGCCACGACAGGCGCTTTCTTTTGTCCA
>DAHVVZ010000011.1 GCA_027357065.1 Candidatus Saccharimonadota bacterium
ATTAGAAACTACCAAAAAGTGTTAAGATTGAAGATATATGACTAATCTAAGTGTTGCCGGTATTTGCTTAGTGCTGGCGCTACTCATGTCAATGCTCAGGAAAGCCTATTTCTCATTGCCGGCCTATGAGTTGAAACGCCGGGCCGTTAGCGGGGACAAAATTTATTCAAAGCTTTATCCGGCCGTAGCTAACCGATCACTACGCGGGCTGCTCTGGCTCTTAATGACCGCACTAGCTGCTGCTTTCCTGGTGCTAGTGAGTCTTAGCGTCAATCTAGGGCTGGCAATCGTTGTCGCCGTTATCTGGATCTGGCTGCTTTATTCTTGGCTACCTAACCGCAGAACCTCCAGTATCGACTATCGGCTGGCGGCTCTTACAGCGCCGTTTTTCATCTGGCTCTTTAATTGGGCTCACCCGGCATTAAAATATTTAGAACGCGTTCAAAAACGCTATAACGAAATACACACCGGGGTCTATGAGTACCAGGACTTAAGAGGCTTTTTAAGGCTTCAGGCCCAGCAGCCGGATAACCGTATCTCTCCGCAGCAGCTAAGTCGCTTAGCTAAGTTAGTGGCTTTTGAAGAAGCTAAAGTCAACCACTTCTTTAAACCATGGAAGGCCACGATTAAGCTGGCCGAAAGTGATATCGTAGGACCGAAACTGCTTGATGAGATGCACCGCTCCAAACAGCTGTCATTCGCGGTAACCAAGCAAAGAAACAGCCATCAAATATGCGGCGTGCTGAGCCGTGATGTGGTTGGTTTATCTAGCGAGGGCAGAGTTAGCGACTACATGCGCAGCGACTTTGCGACAATCGGCCGAGACGACTCAATGGAAGACGCTTTGCTAAGTTTTGCTCACAGTTCAGTGCCGCTGCTGATAGTATTAGATAAGGAAAGTGAAGCGGTGGGGACTTTAAGTCTGAAAGACGCCCTGGATGCGCTGCTAGTCTTAGATAAACCGGCGGTCGTTAACAAAGCCGAAGTCCCGGCTGAGATAGATAATCAAGTTGAGGTTGAAGGAGAGTTAAGCCAAGCATGAGAGTTATTTCTAGTGAATTAGCGGATAAGATCGGCGAAAGCGTACATTTAGAGGGCTGGCTGCACAAAAAGCGCCTGCTTGGCGGGCTGACCTTCATTAACCTGCGTGATAGAGGTGGTATTGTTCAAGCCGTACTCAAAGATAAAGCCGAAGTAGACAAACTTAAGGGCCTATATGCCGGTACGGTGCTGGCTTTAGACGGAGTAGTGGTCAAGGAAGAGCGAGCGCCGGGTGGAGTCGAACTGCATGACGCCAAAATTACGGTCATGGTGCCGGTGAGTGAAGAGCCGCCGATTGAAATAGATAAACCGCTGAGCCATAAACCGGAAAACTTAGACACTTTGTTTGAATACCGTTCCATTGGTCTAAGAAACCCGACCGAAGCCAAGGTCTTTATTGTCCGCTCAGCACTGTTAAGGCTAATCCGCGAGTTTCTCTACAAACATGACTTCATTGAGATCCAGACGCCCAAGCTAGTCTCTAACGCCGCCGAGGGTGGAGCAGAAGTCTTTAAGCTCGACTATTTCGGCAAGCAAGCTTCTTTGGCCCAAAGTCCGCAGCTTTATAAGCAGGTAATGGTCGGAGTCTATGAAAGGGTCTTTGAGATCGGGCCGGCATTTCGGGCTGAGCCGAGCGCCACGACGCGCCACGTATCCGAAGTGACGATGCTGGATATTGAGATGGCCTTCATTAAAAATCATGACGAGGTATTGGATTTACTGCAGGACTTATTGAACGACGTGTTAAGTAAGGTCTGGCAGGAACAGGAGCAGGCGCTTAAAGAACTAAAGGCTACTAGACCGGTTTTAAGCCCTAAATTCCCTCGTTACAGCATGAGTCAGATCCATGAGCTTTACGGTAAGGCCAACAATAAGGATATGAGCGGCGAGATTGATTTAACTCCTGATGAGGAGCGCTGGATCTGTGAGTACGCCAAAGAACATGACGGCTGCGAAGCGGTATTTGCTACCGATCTGCCGCGTTCCAAAATGAAGTTTTATCACATGGCCAAGGACGAAGATTCCGCTTATAGCGCCGATCTCTTGTTTCGAGGATTGGAACTAGCTACCATTCCGGTTCGCGAGAATCGCTACGAGGTACTAGTAAAGCAGATGGCAGCGGCTGGGATTAAGGAAGACGACCCGGCATATAAGTTCTATCTCCAAGCGTTTAAACACGGCCTGCCAATGCACGGCGGCTGCGGATTTGGGATTGATCGCTTAACCGAGAAGGTAATCGGTCTAGGCAACATCAAAGAAGCCATTCTATTCCCCAGAGACATTAACCGACTGACCCCGTAGTATTTGACTAAGAATCAAAAACATGCTATTATAGCGACATGAATAAATCCATAGAACGTGCAACAAGAGTCATTGCTTTAACTACAGCGATACCAGCAGGTACCGCCCAGACAGCTGGAGCTGAAACAGCCGCGCCAATGTCCCCTAGACAAGCACAAGCGACCCGTTTAGCCGCAAAAATTACGCATGAGCTTTACGACACTAAAGATTTTCCCAATGGCGTACCGGTGCCCGGAATTCTCAACGGTACGGTAGAGATTGATGAACCGTCGATTCATAACAAAGTCATGTTTAGGAATCCGGTAATATTAGAAGCCGGTCACACAATTGCCCAGATAGACAAGAACAATAAGCTTATAAATAATACTTGGATTGGAATTCCTGTAAGTAATGCCGATGGGCAAATTAGCATTAGCCCGGTAGAGATTAATATAGGCAACCAACCGGTTAACGGTGCGAGTCAAAACGGTGAAATCATGTCGGTACATCTGCAAAAGAATCAGGATGCGGTACTTGAAGGCGCAGGAATATACATCTCTCCGCAAAGTTCTAATTCAAATCCTGAATTTATCGGCTTCGATATTCAGGGTGGCGGCAAACCCTACCCAGAGGTTCGTATAGCCGCTGACGGTATGAGATAGTTTTTCGGCTACCTATTTATTAATGTCTTGACCCCATAAAGCTTATAGTTTTTCGGCGGATTGGATTAAAATACTAAAATGGATCCAGAACGCTTTAGAGGGTTCTCGTCCCCGGAGTTAACCCCCCAGGACAATTTCTCCGTCTTACCGCCACCGCCACCACATAAGTACGGAAAGAATAGCCAATCCTCAAAAACAAAACATCGCGGTATGGTAATTAGTGCCATCGTTATCGCACTAATTATCGTTGTTGGACTCGGAGGGGGCTATTACTTGCAGAAGCATCATAAGTCTACTCCGCCCCCGTCTAAACCAAAGACATCTAAGATTGCTGCTACGCCTACGGCCCCAGCCGCTCCCACGATTCCTAGTACCAGCTACACCTCGGTTAACTTTAACACTACCTTCAACTACCCTAGCAACTGGACGATTGTCGATAGCGGCAGCGCTCCGCTCACCGTAACCTCGCCAACGATGCAGCTAAAGGCTGCTAACGGCTCAACTGTTCTAGGTCAGATTGTTTTAACGCTAGCTAATAAAGGTACGATGCCTAGCGCCTTCGGCACCCAATCGGTAGCCGTGATGACCTCGCAGAAGATTAACTTTACGCAGCCTTCAACTACCCAAGCCGCCGCCAGCTATATTAGCTTTGTTCAGTATCCAACAACCGTAACGCTTGGCGGCATGGACGCTATATACTTAAGCGGCAACTATGGCTACCAAAAGGATCAGACCATCCCAGCCTCTAATTTAGCCGCTGTAGACCCGCTGGTTTATGTTAGCTTCTATACTTGCGCCAACAGCCAGTGCCCGATAACTTCGCGCCAGCCCTTAACGGTGGCCTCTACGGACTGGAACGACAGCAGCTTCTCAGCCCCGATTTTAATAATGCTCGATTCATTCGCCTTTCAATAATCTTAATTTGTCTGGATAATAGTTAAGGAAGTTATGGCTAAAAAACAAGCAAACCAACCAAAAACCGATATCTCAAAAGACGAACAGCAGCTGATTGTCAAAGTAGATAAAATGATGGCAACCGAGCACCAGGATATGGCGCCTGACTATGAGCCGGAGACGACGCTGTTGGAGGAGTCAAAGGATGCACCAAGACCTACCAATAAGAAAAAAATAGCCATAATGACCGATGAAGAAACAAAGTCCGAGGAAGAGTCTTCCGACTCATTGCCGCCATTAGATATTTTTGCTGATGCTCCCGGCGCACCACCCTTAAAGCCTAGTCCTGAAAGTGCTAAAAGCAAGGATCGGGTTGAAGTTAAAAAAGCAGCGAAGAGCGAAACGCCGGCAGTAGAAATAAAGGCGGATCTTCCGGCAGAGGCAAAAGAAGAAGTACAACCTCAAGAAGATGAACCTTTACCGCCAAGAGCCGAAAGTTTCGACGATCCGTTGACGGCCAAAGCGATTGAAGATATTGTGGCTCACGAAAGTGACGTAGCATTATCCGAACAAGACGATTCAAATTCCAGTTCGGCGGCTTCTGAAAGCCATATAATAAGGGAGGGTAAACATACGCATCGTATATTTTGGACACTCGTAACGCTAGTTTGCATAATCGCCATTGCGATGGCGGTATTTATTATTGACCCGGCACTACATAATCCGTTTAGTCATCTGCACTGGAGCTCCATCCGGCGCCATCTTTAGGTATATAATAGCCTTAAGCAATTATGAACGACGACCAGAAAAATCCACCACAACAGGACCAGCCAAAAACTGCACCCGCGCCTGCTCCTGTGCCGGTTAACGACGTAAATCCGCCAGTAAAACCAGCGCCACCGGTAGCTGCGCCAGCAGAGACTAAAGCCGATACCCCGTTAAAGCCACCTAAGCCCCAAGATAATAAAAAACCGGAAGATCCGGCAGCAGCTGCCGGAAGATCAGCCACCATAGTCGCCGCAATCATCGTAATTATTATTGCTATCTTGGTAGTTTTTGCTTACTTCAAGAAGTAAGGTCTCTAGACAAAGTAGCGTTCCC
>DAHVVZ010000014.1 GCA_027357065.1 Candidatus Saccharimonadota bacterium
AGGGCCCTTTTAACCTGTTCGACCGACTCGTCCGGTTGAGCGTAGTCAAACCACAAAACGTGCCAGCCGATACTTTCGGCCTGAGCTATATTTTCTCTAGTATCGTCAATCAACAAAAGCTCATTAGCTGCAAGTCCGGTCTTGTTTTGCGCCAATTCAAAGATTTCAAGCTCCGGCTTAATTAGGCCGATCTCTGAAGAATCGACAATTACATCGTACTCAAGATCGGGAATAATCCCGTTTTGACGCAATTCTTTAAGCTGTCCCGGCATGATATTGGTTAACAATCCGACCTGGTAATTTTGGCTAGCCCAAGTCACTACCTCATCCATGCCCGGCATCGGCTCAACAGAGGAAAGATAATATTTTTCCCAATCCAAAGAAGCGATGCCTAGCCGCTTGGCAATAATCTTATTAAAGTCGCTCATGCTTAAACTGCCCCGGCAAACATCGGCGTTATAATGCAAAAAAGCCATTTCAACAAGATCCGGTGGAACGCCGTAATCATCGGCAATTTGCGCAAAAGCCCGGTGATAAAAACGCACCAAGCAGCCATTTACGTCAAAGAAGATAAATCTGACACCTGAGCGGGTTTGCTTTCCCTTGGAAGTAATTCTTGGGTTATTGCCGAGCAATTCATCTAACCCAAGCCCAAGCGCTTTAGCAATGCTGGCAATTGTAAATATTGACGGTGCTTTAATCGCTCCGCGCTCAATTTTAGTAAGCGTAGAGAAACTTAGATTTGCCACTTGGCAAAGCTGCTGCTGAGTTAAACCAGCGTTGCGCCGCATTTCCTGCAGGCGCTTGCCCAACCCCTTCTCGTCCATAGCCTTATAGTACCAGTTAAGCTGCCCTTGGCCAATAATAAAAAGCGGCTTAGAAGTGGAATAGCCAGACGAACGCCGAGATTAGCACCAAGTAACCAATTACAAATACCGAGCCTACAATTAACCAAACTTGCTTTAGGTTAGAGTACCCTTGTCGGCGACCAATGTAGCGGTAACTCAGGGCCCCTAGTCCGGCCGCTAGAATCAACGCCATTAAATTACGATTCATTTCGTCTTTCCTTGCATGCTAAAAAGCCAGTTCAGATGCTAACTTATTTAGCTCTTCTTTTGAGGGTGGATTATTCAGGTCTGGCTTAGCATGATAATCATCGACGGTAGAGAAGGGGAATACAATTACGTGCGCATGATCGGTTACTTCAAGCCCTTCAATCATCACGCCAACTTTTTTGCCCGGAAAACGTTTTAAAAGACTTCTTCCGGCCAATCTTACGCTAGACATCAACGCCTGGTAATCCGAATCCGGTAGTTCCCAGACTGTGCTAACTTCTGCTTTAGGCAAAACCAACATTTGACCGGTTTGTTTCGGATTAATATCCATGATTACTAAAGTCTTGGCATCCTCGTAGACTTTTGCAGAGGGTAGCTCACCGTTAATTATTCTCGAAAAGATGCTTGGCATAGTTTTATTATATTACCTTAGGTTCTTTCATTGGCATGGCAAACAGTATTTATTGATAAAACAAAGGCTACTTTTTAGTGTCCTGGCGGAGAGGGAGGGATTCGAACCCTCGGTACAGTTGCCCGTACAGCGGTTTTCGAGACCGCCCCGTTACGACCACTTCGGTACCTCTCCAGGTAATAGTTTTACCGACCCTATTTTAACACTTTAAGTACGCCTGGCAGCTAAGCGTAAAAGGTGTTAAACTTACCTCTTGAAACATGCGCGTGTAGCTCAGCTGGATAGAGCGTTGGCTTGCGGAGCCAAAGGTCGTAGGTTCGAATCCTATCACGCGTACCAAATATTTTACGTTGATATCTGTATCGTCTTATAATGCGGACGTAATTAAGAAATATCCATATTGGATTTATGTAGTCGGTGTTTTTGTAATTTGGGCAATGGTTCTACTAATAACTTGGCGAACAGTGAGCCCAAATAGATTCAATAGTGTGCTTATTTTCTCTAGCGGTTGGTTGGCTGGGCTTCTGTTTACCAGCCATGCTCGCAAGTTTTTCAATTAGTAGTTATAAATATGCAGCTCTGACTTTATATAGCCGATGTATCTATTTGTAAAGCTCGTCATGCGTCCCTACTGCAACAAATAGTGCCGTGTCTTTATCTATCACTCTATAGTGTAGCCGTAAATCAACATCTGCTGTGATTGAACGATAGTTTGCCCACTTATCTTTTAGCGGATGGTTTCGTAGGCTATCACTCATATGGTCTTCGGTAAAAAGCTCTATAGTTTCTGTAGCCAGTCGTTTTTTGGTTTCTGATAGCTTTTTAAATTGACCGGTAAAGCTTTTCTGAAATTTTACTTTCATAATGAATTGAGATATGAAACAGCTTCTTTAGCATTCATAGCTTTAGTCATGTTCTTATTTGCTATTAAGTCTTTCTCAACTTGTTCCATAATTTTTACTAAATAAGGTGTTGGCTCTAGTTCAGTACTAAGCACTATCTTCCTATCTCTTAACATTTGTTTAATCTGAGCATTCATAATAACGCTAACTGGTACGCCTAACTCAGCAGCGAACTCCTGAATTTGAAGCTTAGTTTGAGGGTCGGTCTTAATGTTTAGAATAGTTTTAGTCATGCATACATGGTATTACTAATATATGTACTTGTCGATACTAAATTTGTGACATCCTTCATAGAAACGAATATAGAGGGGACAGCTTTAGGGTGGTCATAAAACACATAGCTAACAGATATAACTAAGCCCAAATCCCTAATAATAGCGGCTCTGACTTCTCGGACTGCGGTGTACCACACAGGAATTTAGTTTTTAATACACCCTTCAGATTGGTTCTGACGTTTTAGTACTTCTGAAATGAACAACTACTAACACCATACAGTAGGTTCTATTCCTATAACCGCCATGGCTAGTAGCCTCTATAAGCGTCTTTGCGATGCCGAACTCTAATAACTATGACAAGTAGTTCGTTTTTGTAAATCTGATAAACAATTCGATAAGTCCCTTGTCTTATGCGGTAGATGTTATTTGAGCCTTTGATTTTTTTAGCTTCATCAGGCACAGGGTTTATATAAAGGTCGTCAATTATTTCTATAATTTTATCCCTTAACTCCTTACTTGGCAGCTTGCGTATTTCTTTTTGAGCAGAGTTCTTAATTTTGACGCTATAAGAGACCATCGGCTTTAAGTTCTTTAACGAATGTTTTGAAATCTATAGCAGGTTCGTTTTCGCGTTCCTTGACTGTTTGCAAGTCATTAAGGTCTTCTAGAATTTGTTCTTTTATAGCGCTTTCTACGACCGCAGAGACTGTTTCACCGCTTTCAGCAGCCCGAATCCTTAGGGCTTTAAAAATCTTGTCATTTAGAGTGATGGTTGTGCGCATAATTATTCCTTTCGTTGTCGACAAGTGCAGTATAGCATATATGCATCAATGCATCAATATGTGCTCGGTATATCCCTGTAATCAAACTCAATAGCGTTTCTGACTTTCGGGCTGCGGTGTACCGCACAGTAATAGGGTCTTTAGTACATCTTTCAGGATGATTCTGATACTTTCCTAGACTTTTGAGCCAGCCCCACAGATTATAATTGTTTTTATTCCTGCAGATGCGATTAGTAATGAATAGTTTATTTACATTACTTATTGCATCATGTAATAAGTTTTGCTAAAGTAATGAGTATGATAGCTACGCTTAGGGTAACCAGCAAGGGCCAAACTACTATACCCGCTCCAATACGTCGTAAACTCGGCCTAGACAGCAGCGGTGGCGTGTTACGGATGAACTTCGATGAATACAAGGGTGAGCTTGTTATATCAAAACCTGCCAGCATAGATGAGCTTAGTAAAAAGTTAAGCGGATATATTAAGCCGGGAATAAAGCCTCTTGTTGACGCAGATGCATTTTACCAAGCAAATAGGACTTAGATAAGGTATGACAGACTACACTGGTTCGTTAGATACCAATGTCTTGCTACGTTTACTACTTAATGACATACCCGAGCAACATACTGCCACAAAGAAGTTATTGAGCCAATCCGCCAATCAGTTTGCTGTTGCCGACACAGCGATAATTGAGTTGGTGTTTGCGCTTAATCGATACTACGGTTTTAGTCGTTTACAGACTGCTGAAGCAGTAGAGGGCCTTATGAACCTAAAAGAAATAAATTGTAATGGAGATCTCTTTGAGAAAGCCATGCGTCTATATATTTCCCATAGTGGTCTATCTTTCGAGGATTGTTGCCTGTCTGTATATGCTCAACTCAATGGTTCCGAACCTTTATGGACATTTGATAAGAAACTGGCCAATCAGGCCCCAAACTCAAAGTTAGTAGCAGTATGACTCTTTGTTGAGTTTCTAACTTCTCGGCCGGCAGCGCACCAAAAAAAATGTGCTGTAATAGAATTTATTAGAAAGCTCTTGCCTTTATGCACCAAGCATAGTGGTGTATCTTTCTTGAATTGTTGCCGGTCTGTTTACGCCCTACTCAACGATACGAAGCAATCATGATCGTTTGATAAAAACTAGCTAATCAAACCCTGAAGGCAGAAGAGTAGATTAAATGTTACTTGCTTATTA
>DAHVVZ010000034.1 GCA_027357065.1 Candidatus Saccharimonadota bacterium
ATAAAATGTCTATCCGTGCGCCTCACTTTATTCAGGGTCGCATTCGGCTACGAACCGTAGCGCTTGGTTTAAGCGTACTGGTTCTAGTTTTAGCGGGTGTTCCGATTGTTCGCGCAGATATTTATCAGAATCAGATTAACTCTCTTAGTACCCAAAATGCATTGTCTCAAGCGCAGCTCAATGGCTTACAGGTTCAAGCTACGAATTACCAACAGGCAATCAATGCTTACCAAGCTCAGATTAACGACATAAATAACGCTATTGCAAGCGATAACGCCAAGCAGGCGGCAGATCAGCAGGCAATTGCGGCCGATGAAGCTAAGATAGCCTTGAATAAGCAGTATCTCGCCACAGACATTAAGACGATGTATGTGCAGGGTCAAATGACGATGATTGAGCAATTGGCTACCAGCCAGAATCTCAGTACATTCGTTAACAAACAAGAGGACGATATAAAAGTTCAGGACAACTTAAATAGCCTACTGACGTCTATTAAAACTCTTCAACAGCAGGCCCAAAATAACGCCAATGAAGTTGCTGCTCTAATCAAGACCGAACAGGCCCAGCAGGCGCAGGTTGCAGCTGACCAGAGCCAGCAGACGCAGTTACTAAACATGAATCAGCAACAACAATCGGCATATACCGCCCAGATTGCGGCTAACAACTCGCAGATTGCGGCCCTCAAGGCTGAACAGGTGGCTGCATATGCGGCAATTGCTCGCACAGTACAGGTTAAGCCGTCTGGCGGCGGCGGAGGAGCTTGCGATATAGGTTATGGAAACGGCGGTTATCCATCAGTGCTTTGTAATGCGCCTCAGGATGCAATCCTTGATGCCTATGGTTTTCCTAACCGCGAGTGTACTTCTTTTGCCAATTGGTACTTTGTAAATATTGAGGGTAATAGCGGCTTTCAGGTTAGCGGTAATGCCGGTTGGTGGTGGGAGACTAGTAATTTTGCTGTCTCGACCTACCCGGACGTGAAAGTTGGTGCACTTGGCGTTGAGCCTTCTAGCGCTCTGAATGCGCCAGTACCCAGCCTACACGGCGGATACTATGGTCACGTAATGGTTGTCTTAGCCTTACCGGGTACGACATATGACGGACATCTTCCATTTACCAGTGCGGCTGCTGGAACTTACGTTCCCGCCGGCTACGTGCTGGTTATGAGTATGAATGAAGACTACCAAGGGCACTTTATGTATAACCTGTGGCCGGCAAATTACTTGATGTACATTAATCCTCAGTAAGTCTTAAGCCACTATCGTTAAGCTAGCGCTTGTCATACAATACTAGCTTAGAGTGAAAAAAAGTGAGTCCAGTAGGTACTTCGCTGAAGTAGAGACTAATAAACGTAAGGTAGGGAATGATTAAAAAACTTAAATTAGACAAACTTAACCGCAAATGGAAGCGGACACTATTCACGATTTTAGGCCTGGCGATACTAAGCGGCGTTTACCTAATAGGACTGAATGTCGGTAACGGCAATATCCATGGCCATAACAGTGGTTTAAACGCATCTTTGCCGGATAAGCTTAACTATTCAACGGTAAATCAGGAATACCAGGCGTTAATTGATAACTACGATGGAAAACTAACCACCCAGCAGCTGCTTAACGGCATTAAGCAGGGACTCGCTAATGCGGTGGGTGATCCATACACCGAATACTTTACAGCCCAGCAAGCGGCTCAATTTAGCTCTGAGCTAAACAATTCTTTTAGCGGTATAGGCGCCGAGCTTGGCACCAACTCTCAGAACCAAATTATAGTAATGTCGCCACTCAAGGGATACCCGGCTGCGGCTGCCGGATTGGTAGCAAATGACGTCATAGTTGATATAAATAATAACTCAACGGCAAAAATGACTGTCGAGCAGGCAGTTAATGCCATCCGCGGCAAAGCAGGTACTGACGTAACTCTAACAGTGTCCCATAACGGCCAGCTACAAACCCTAACAATTAAGCGCGAAAACATTGTAGTGCCAAGTGTTAGCTACAAAGTTATAAACGGCAATCTAGGCTATATCTCGATCATTAGTTTTGCTAATGACACCTCAAGCTTGATTCAGCAAGCTGCTACGTACATGGTTAGCCAGCACGTCAAAGGAATCATTTTAGATCTTCGCGATAACCCGGGCGGGCTAGTGACTGCAGCAGTTGCTACCGCCAGCGAGTGGCTGAAGCCAGGCCAGGAAATTATGCAAGAAAAGCATGGCAATACAGTACTTCAGACGTATACAGCTACTGGCGGCGACATCTTAAATGGTATACCGACTGTAGTACTGGTTAATGGTGGTTCGGCATCGGCCAGCGAGATAACTGCCGGGGCGCTGCACGACAACCACGATGCTTACATTATTGGCACGCAGACATTTGGCAAAGGTGTAGTCCAGCAATTAATTAATTTGGCTGACGGCGGGGAACTGAAGGTGACCATCGCTTCTTGGTACCGTCCCGATGGCCAGGATATTAACCACTTAGGCATTAAGCCGGACAGCGTCGTTAACCAGCCGGCAAACGCTACTAGCGATTTGCAGTTAAGCGCGGCAGAACAGTACCTAGAAAGCGCGAAATAGAGATAAAAAATTAATTTTCTCTTGTATCAGGGAAATTATTTGTGCTAACATGCCCTAAGTATTAAGAGGTAGTGTGGTGGCTCGCAGCCAAACCAAGTACATATTTGTTACTGGAGGAGTGCTTTCCGGATTAGGAAAGGGTATTACTGCCGCCTCCATCGGCAACCTCTTACGATCTCGAGGCCTTAGTGTCAATCTCCAAAAATGCGATCCTTATCTAAATGTCGATGCCGGACTACTTAATCCTCGTGAGCACGGAGAGTGTTTTGTAACCAAAGACGGTGCCGAAACAGATCTCGATTTGGGGCACTATGAGCGCTTTACGGACGTTGAAATGAGCAAAGATAGCTCGGTGATGGCTGGAAGAGTGCTAGCCAAGGTTATTTCCGACGAACGGGCAGGGAAATATGACGGTGACGATGTACAGATTATCCCTCATCTGACCGGCGCGATACAGAAATACTTTATTGCTGCTGGCAAGGGCTATGATGTCCATATTGTTGAAATTGGCGGAACAGTTGGCGACTATGAGTCGCTTAGTTTCATTGAGGCGATTAGAGAGTTTGCGATTAATGTTGGACGAGAGAACTGTCTTTATGTGCATGTTGTGTATCTGCCGTTTCTTACTGCATCCCAAGAAACTAAAACTAAACCGGCTCAAAATTCCGTCCGAGAATTACGCGGGCTGGGTATTTCTCCGGACATACTAGTCGGTCGCTGTGAGCGACCAGCTAACAGTAATGTAATGCGCAAATTAAGTCTTTTTTCTGGAGTCAGCGAAGACGCCATAGTGCTCTTACCGCACGCAGACAATATTTATGAAGTACCGTTAACTCTTGAAGATAGTGGTATCGCTGATGTGGTGGCTAACAAGTTGAACGTAGCTAAGGGCAAGAAGAGTCAACTTAAAGAGTGGCGATCCATGGTAGTTCGAGCCAAGAAGGACTACCGTCGAAGTGTGACGGTCGGGTTAATAGCTAAATACATGGACAATAGCGACACCTATATGTCGGTAGTTGAAGCAACTCGCTCTGCCGCATGGTGGAATGAGACTAACCTTAATTTCGTTTGGATTGATGCTGTTAAGCTGGGAAAAAATAAAAATTCGGAGCAAGTTTTAGCCGATTGTGACGCCATAATTGTTCCCGGTGGCTTCGGTAGTCGCGGCGTAGACGGCAAAATTGAAGCCGCGAGCTTCGCCTTAGCGAACGAATTGCCATATCTAGGCCTATGCTATGGCCTGCATATGGCGGTAATTGCTGCCGCGCGCCGAAACGGTTTCACCAAAGCTAATACAACTGAAGTCGATCCTAAAACTCCAGACCCGGTAATCGATACTATGTCGGGGCAGAAGGGCAAGGAGAATACTGGCGGTACGATGCGCTTAGGAAACTACGACTGCAAACTAGAAAAAGACAGCTTGGCCGCAAGATTATACGGTAAAGAAAAAATTGTTGAGCGGCATCGCCACCGCTGGGAGTGTAATCCTAAGTACATACCGTCTTATGAGAGTTGGGGGATTAGAGCTGTCGGTTTCAATCCCGAGACAGGCTTGGTTGAGGTGATTGAAGGTACCAATCACCCTTACTTTATTGCCAGTCAATTTCATCCGGAATTCAAGTCTCGACCTACCCGCCCGCACCCATTATTCGATGGTTTGATTAAGGCCGCCTTGCAAAAAGACAGAAGATAAGCTACCTTAAGCAGTATGGATCAAACAAAATCTGACACCGCTAAACGCATATTATTAGTAGAAGATGACGACGGCTTGGCCAATGTCTATGTCATGCGCTTACAGGCTGAGGGTTTCGATGTGCGTAGAGTCGCCGATGGCGAAGATGCGCTAGCATCAGCCATCAGTTACCACCCAGACTTAGTTTTACTAGATGTCATGATGCCTAAAGTAAGCGGGTTTGATGTCTTGGATATTTTGCGCAATACCCCTGAAACAGCAAGCTTAAAAGTAATCATGCTGACTGCGCTGAGCCAGGACAGCGATAAACAGCGCGCTGAAAGCTTGGGAGTTGACGATTATCTAGTTAAGTCGCAAGTTGTAATTGCGGACGTTATTGATCGAATCAGATATCACCTAGGTCTTAGTTAACACTGACTTCAGTTCGACGGACACTTTTGCCAGAGAAGAGACGTACTTTGCGCGTCTTAAACTCAACGACGCCGTCTCTAGCGGCATGAATCGTGAAGTTGCGGCTTATTTTGGTACCCGGGCCTGGGCGCTTTGTCATGCCTACTTGACGGACAATTACTTGGCCGACTTTGACTTTTTCGCCACCAAATAATTTAACACCTAGGCGCTGACCTGGTGAATCATGAACATTTTTGGCGGTGCCGCCAGCTTTTACGTGACTCATTGCTCTTCTTTCATATTTTGCTTAAAACTAATAACTCGCGTGCCACTATTTGGCCGGGGCGCTTGTAAATTAACTGCTCATCCCGGGAGTGACGAAAACTCACCCGATTATAGCCAATCACCTCTATAGAGTCAAGTAAGGGCAGGTGAGCCAGCTTAGTTTGACTGACTTGCCATGCCGGCAAGGCAAGACATATTCGGGTACCGCTATCGATTTGTTTAGAAATGTTAGTTAGGAATCCCCGGGCTATTCGGTCGCAACTATTTCTTGCCGCTTCAAGCTGGGTCTTTGAAGGAAAAGCCCCAAAAGGTGGCCCTAAGTCGGTTTCACTGGCGATCAGGGTGGGCTTGCGCGGCCAGCGATAATTAGTTGCGTCAGCAAGCAGAATCTCAGTAGACACCTCGTCCAAAAGAGGTGATTTAGGCAGCTTGTGCAACCACTGGATATTGGTTCTCGCATAGTCTACCATTCGTTGGTCGACATCCGATCCAAGACAGTCGTAGCCCATAATAGCCGCCTCTTGAAGGATAACTCCGCTGCCACAAAAAGGGTCGAGCAGGAGCGCTTGATTAAAGTGGAGTTTTGGCAGTGGCTGATCGGGGGGAATGTCGCAAACCGAAAGCATGGCTTCAGCAGGCAGTGGTCCAGAGCTTAGATTAATAATGATTTGGGCAAGTTTAGGCGGTAACATTCCAACCTTCGCATCACGAGCCGGCCGATTTCGATCGCGCCGGGTATAGGCTTCTATGTCCTGAACTTTTATCGTCTGCGCAATAACTGTTTGCTCGCCGGCATTGATCAGTAACAACTCCCAGCCGTTTGGACCGCAGAGATGCCCGTGGATTACCTGAGCACTGCTAAGACTAATTTCGTGGTTAGGAGCGACCCTTACGCTGCGTCCCGTGGCGTGGATAGCTCGTTTAAGCTTCAAACCCAGCTGTTGAACTTGTTTTGGGGTTTGATAAAATCCGTAGACACTGATACCCAGGTGCATTTTGCCTGGCGCCATGTTCTTGCTATGTTCGGGGCTGCTTTTAACTAGAAAGTTGCCTATTTCGTCCCACGAAACTGTTTTCAGTTCGGTTAAGACCCGAGCGAACTTAACAGCTCCACCGAGCCTGTCAAATGCCAGCAGGCAGGGGTCGACATCGACAATTACGGCAGTATCGCCGATTGGCAGTAGTTTATCCGGACCGTATAGACTTTCTAGTTCAGCCAGTCCAAGTGCGGGCTGGCGCCCTAGGATAATTAGGCTGTTCATCTAGTTAGCTATTTTAACCCTTGAGGCCTGATTAGCTAGTCACAAATATAGCTTAGGCTATAATAGTTTTAAATATGGGTAGAATTACCAGCTTCGTCTTACGTAGATGGAAGCTAATCCTAAACGTTGCAACTGTTGTCGCGCTTTTACTCCTACTGGTCTTTATTCGCCATGATTTAGAAACGACCCTTAGCAACTTATTTAAAGTTCATGCCTGGGCATTAGTCCTAATGGTGCCTTTAGAGGCCATAAATTACCATGCCCAAACTCGTCTTTACCAGTTGCTATTCTCAATCGTTGGCAACAAATTGCCATATAAGCCGCTGTTTGTAGCTTCGCTGGAGCTAGCATTCGTAAACCATGTTTTCCCGAGCGGCGGCGTGGCTGGAATCTCATATTTTGGCTTTCGCTTTAAGGATGACGATATTAGCGGTGCTAAGGCGACCATGGTGCAGTTTATGAAGCTGTTGCTGACTATATTTTCTTTTGAGGCGCTAATTATTCTAGGGGTTTTCTTTCTAGCGCTCGGTGGACAGGTAAATCGTCTGATGATACTGGTGTCGGCGATACTTTCGACTCTTTTGATCGTCTGTACAGTGCTGTTTATCTACACCATAGGTAATCGCAAGCGTATTAAGAAGATGCTTGAATTTTTTACGCTTCGTCTGAACCGTTTAATACAGATGGTCCGGCCATCGGAGAAGGATGCTATCAATATAGAAAAGGCTCGAGAGGTTTTTGATGAGTTTCATGACACTTTCATGGAAATGAGAAAAGACCACAATAAAATGCGCTCGCCTCTGATATATGCGTTGCTAATGAATATTACCGAAGTCGCAGTCATCTATGTGGTATTTGTTGCTTTTGGGCATTACGTGAATCCCGGCGCTATCATCCTGGCCTACGGAATTGCTAATTTTGCTGGCTTTGTATCAATACTTCCAGGAGGCATTGGCGTGTACGAAACTCTAATGATTGCCGTATTGCTGGCGGCAGGAGTGTCTCCGGGGCTGAGTCTTCCGGTAATCATCATGTATCGAGTGTTGAACACTCTGTTGCAGATGACGCCTGGTTATTATTTCTACCAAAAGGAAATATCCCGCCACGGTAAGCCTAAGCGCGGCGCCGAGATACTATGATCCAATCAGCAGCGGTTGAGTTTAGTGTCAGCGAATTTGTAGCAGTATTTAACCAGACTCTTGAATATGCTTACGGCGGGGTAGTAATTTACGGAGAATTAGCTAACTTTCGTGTTTCCAAAGACAAGTGGGTGTATTTTGATCTAAAGGACGAAGGAGCCAATATTAATTTCTTCGGTACCGTATATAACCTTCCAGGTCCGCTGGAGAACGGCATGATGCTGAAGGTCAGAGGTCTGCCTAGATTGCACCCACGATGGGGGTTTAGCGTTACGGTTACCTCAATTTCGCCAGCCGGCACCGGAACGATTAAAAGACTGAGCGATTTGCTGAAAATACAACTCGAAAACGAGGGGCTATTCGCAATTGAGCGTAAGCGAGCCTTAAATTATCCTCCGAAGCGGATTGGCTTAATCACATCCGTTCAATCAGCCGCGTATGCGGACTTTACGCGTATCATAAATAATCGCTGGTCGGGATTAGAGATCCAGACAATTAACGTTAGTGTCCAAGGGGATCAGGCAGTTGACGAGATTATTGATGCCATTAAGACGTTTTCAACCGTATCCGAACCACCGGAAGTAGTGGTGATTATCCGAGGTGGCGGTAGTCCAGAAGATTTAGCCGCCTTTAACAATGAGATTCTCGTTCGGGCTGTGGCCGCCAGCCGCGTGCCAACACTCGTAGCAATTGGTCACGAGGTCGACATTAGTCTGGCTGAGCTAGCAGCCGATAAACGTGCCTCAACACCTTCTAACGCTGCCGAATTACTAGTCCCGGACAAGAACACCGAACTGTTACGGCTTGCTAATATACCTATCCAGCTAAGAGCAAACCTTATGCACCGCATAAAGGCGCAAAGAGCTAGCCTTAACCAGACTAAGGAATTAATAATCTCAATTATTACGCACAAACTGACACGCGAACGACTTAGAGTAAGTGAGCAGTCGCGGCTAATTGCCGCTCTGAGCCCGAAAGATATTTTAAAAAGAGGTTATGCGATAGTCTATGAAAATGGCCATGTTAGCGACGGAAGGGAACTCAAAACAGGTAGTATAGTATCTATTGAGCTATTCCGCGCTGCTTTTGAAGCGAGCGTAATTAAGCAACTGAAAGGTACTGGAAATGGTCAAGAGTAAAATAGCACCCCAGATTGATTACCAAAAACTAAGCTCCGATTTGGAGGCCGTAATAGCTAGACTGCAAGACGAGAAAACTTCGATAGACGAGTCTCTAAAGCTTTATGAGCAGGCTACCAAAATGGTTGAAGAGCTTAGCGATTACCTAAAAACTGCCGAAAACCGGCTAAGCTCCCTTGTCCAAAAGGTTAGCGAGGAAAAATAGTGTGGGTTCGGGCGCTAGAGATCATTCTAGCCATAGCTATTTTTAGTTTTGGCTTTGTATTGTTGTTTGGTGCTCCTTATCTACCGACTATGAAAAAACAGGTTAAGGCCGCTATCAAGCTTGCCGGCTTAAAACCGGGTCAGACAATACTGGAGCTAGGTTCCGGAGACGGACGGGTTTTAATTGCCGCCGCCCAGGCCGGTCTAAATGCCGTGGGCTATGAGCTAAACCCGTTATTGTTTTTATATAGTTATCTCAGGACCAGACGCTACCATAAGCAAATAAAAGTAGTCTTTGGCAATTTTTGGCGTCAATCTTGGCCAAAATGTGATGCAATTTATGTCTTTTTATTGCCTCGGCTAATGAGCAAGCTGGATAGAAAAATTCGTACAGAGGGCTTGGCCAAGGTAATTGTCATTAGCTTTGCTTTTAAATTCAGCGAGCTAACACCTGTTAATGAAGAGCAAGGGGTTTTTGCTTACCGGCTCAAGTGACATACCGTTGCGGGCAAGCTAAAACTAAGTTACCATAAGCATGTCTATGAATAAGTTGTCCGAGCGCGGCGGCATAAGCAGTATGAGCATTGCTTTCATTGTGGTTTGTGTAGCCTTAGTTGTAGCAATTATCTTTGGCTTTAGTTCTTACTCTAACGAAAACAAGTACAAGAATAACGATACCCAGATGATCAATCAGGCAGTCAGCTTAGCCAAGCAGAAGCTATCGGCTCAACTGAATGCTCAATTCCAAGCTCAGAATAATGCTACGGTAACTAGTTACACCGGTCCTTCTCAATATGGCAGCGTGGTTTTATCTTACCCCAAAGCTTGGAGCGGCTATGTAGATACTACTGGCGGCAATCCGATAGACGGCTACTTTAATCCAGGTATAGTGCCGTCTGTCGGCGACCAGGGCAACCTCTTCGCACTCCGTCTAGAGGTGGTTGCTAACACCTACAATAGTCAATTGGCGCAATATACCAATCAGCAGGGAACACCACTAACTATTACGCCTTATGCGCTTAAACGAGTGCCGCAAATTGTTGGTGTTATGATCAGCGGCCAAATAGAACAAAACAAGCAAGGAGTAATGGTCATTTTGCCGCTCAGGACCGACACGCTCGAGATATGGACGGAATCAACTCAATATACAAGCTTATTTATAAACCAGATACTTCCGGCCGTTACCTTCCAGCCCTAACGAGCATAGCT
>DAHVVZ010000048.1 GCA_027357065.1 Candidatus Saccharimonadota bacterium
TCACCTTTAACAGTTCACGGTCATTAGTCCAGAATTCGGTAGCCCCAACGCTTAGCGCTGTTGCTAAATGAATAGCATCTATATTCTTAAGTTTTGCTCCAACTTTGGCACAAAGTTCAGCTGCCTTGTCTGCAATATCTACGGATACCTCTACGAAAGTGATGAACCCAAAACTTGACAGTAATTGTTTGGCCTTCTCGCCTATCACAACGGATACTTGGTATGGCTGATGAAGAATTTCGGTTCTTGCTACAGTAGATAAAAATACTTGCGATTCTGAACCTTCGATTTTCTTTAATAGCAATTGAGCAGGCTTTGAAAAAGGACTTGCGGAGTCCAGTACGTAAATAATGATATTAGAGTCTAGAGCAATTATCATTCTTGGTCTCTTCGAGTCCTTAATAACTCGGCAGGATCACCAAGACTAGTCCAAACTCCTGTTAGAGCGCCAATGTTTCGATACCATATAGGTTTGGTTGATATAACAATGTCCCCATTATCATTAACGGTAGGGTATAGTTTCATTCCTGGCTTAATACCAGCCTTTTGGCGTATTAATCTAGGAATAACAATTTGGTTCTTGCTTGATACTGTTGTAGGCATGTTTATATTTTACTTTACCTAATCTAAAACGTAAAGTAAAAACTTTAACAGATTTACATTCATATAACTAAGAAAGCTGATTCACTTGGTGGTTTTATAAACCTTGGTGAATAGACCTTTGTATGTTTATCGCTTGTATTCGGAAGGCGATTCTACAGACTCTTGCAAAAACGCGAAAATTATGATACGATAAAGCTGTATATAAAAATAAAAATGTACGAAAATGCACCATCGCTAGTTACAGAGACCGAGATCTACCCTGATTTAGCTAGATTAGCCTATGAGGATCTTACTAGTCAGGAGTCGGTTTCTAGATTCGAAGCTAGAATGACTCAAGAGTCTGGTAGCTTTGATTTTACTGCCGAACAGGCAACAGCAGAAGAAAATAAAGAAGCATTAATGTCGCAGATGCAAGCATTAATGAGAAACGAGTCCCTAGGCGATGATCAACGTGAAGCTTTGTTTAAAGAACTTAGTGATAAGTTAGATAACCTTGATTTGAGGCAAGAGGAAGCATATAAACTTAAAAACTTTATGGAAATGCGCAAAAGTATCTTTGATACAAGGGGCGGCATGCTATTTAGTTCATCGGAGGATGAAGCCCAGCATTTAGTTAACGGCATAGTAAATAGTGCCAAGCAAGAAGAATCCAAGTTTGTTCCAGAAGAAGCCTTTAGGGCAACCATAGATCAAGGAAGGCCCAGTGTAATCATCGATGCTTCATCAAAACCCATAGAAGTGCCACTTTCTTCGATAGTTTCCGCTGTCGGTTTTCAATCATGGGAAGATGGACGGGGTGATGGGATTGGTAAGGACAACAAAAGTAGCAGCGAAACCATCAAAGACTATGCGTCACGTCCTACGGAAATACCGCCAATCGATAACGCCGTTGCCTTAATTTTGCCAAACGGAGAAGTAGTAATTATGAGCGAAAACTCGCATAGAGTGGCCGCCGCTAAGCTGCGCGGTCAAAAGACAATCCAAATTAAGCATCTCACAGTTAGAGAGGTTGAGACAGCTGCTTAGCTTAGACGCCATCACTAGCTGAACGACGCAGTATTCAAGTAAAACCCTGGCGGCCCAGATTGGGTATCAAGTCAGCCGGTTTTGTTCGGGGGTTAATTAAATCTTTGAGTTGACAATAACTTTCTGGTTTGGCGTACAAGCCCTAGGATCCCACGCGGCAAGCGGTTGGACTGCCTGGCTTGGCGTACCTAGACCGGCTGACTCTAAGGATGTACTTGACGAACTATTAGATGCGGTCTGACTTGCAGCACTTGTGCTTGAAGTTGTGCTGCTAGCAGGACTGTTTACTGCCAGATCAGAGCCCGTAACAACCGTAACTTCTGATCCTGAACTGACTAGGCTAGAGTTTTGGGATAAAATAACCGGTCCCGTTAATTGTCTAGCGACAGCTTCAGCATCGGCTTCGGTGCTTGGGTTTGCGTAAGCCACGATCGTTTCGAGAGTCTGAGAGCTTGCCGGCGTTATAGATGTCGGTTGACCAACCATATTAAATCCTAGAGCTTGCAAAGCTGAGCTTGTCTGAGCACCTTGGCCTGAAGTTCCAGTCCCATTTACTACACTAACGTTCACTGAACTTGGGCCGGGCAAGGGCTTGCCGGTCATAGTGTTCGTTGAGTTCGAAACACCAAGGAACTCATTTATAATCTGCTGGTCAATGCTTTCAGACGGGAACGTCACGGAGCCATAGTCCAGACCGTTATAGTTGTAACTACTGAACGTGGTTACCGAAACCGGCAAGGTGTACTGAGCGATACTGTTAAAGTTGACTGAATGAAAGTCTTTTGCCAACTGGAGCATTACAGAAGTAGTAAAGCCCGAGTCTACTCGTACTTGTGGCGCGACAGCGTTAAGCAGGTTTTGATCCGTTATGGGATTCCCAAAGCCCTTTGCCACCACGGCATTGGCCAATACTTTCAAGAACTCATGTGTCCTAGCGATTCGGGCGATGTCACTTTGGAGTTCTTGTGGCCAATAGTAATGATTATTTGTGGTAATTGACGGCGGTTTGTACTGCAAGTGCCTTGCTCTAATGACTTGTAGTGCTTGCACGCCGTTCAGCTGATAGCATCCCGGAGTTTGCACATTTAGATAGGATTCTGCATCAAAAACCGGTTCCGGGAAGTACAGTTTAATCCCACCAACTGCATTAACAATGTTCACGAAACCGTCAAAATTTAATTCAACATAGTGCTGAATTGGAATACCGAAGTCTTCTTCTACGGCATTCACCAATTGAGTTGGTCCTTCGTACAGAGCGGCATCTATCTTAAAGGCTTGATTGCCGGCTCGGGCATTTGGTACGAAGGTATCTCTTGGAATAGATAATATGCTAACGGTGCGAGTCTTAGGTACTAGATGAACAACAAATATGATGTCACTGTTGACGTCCGGGCCTTGAGTACAAAAACCCCACTGCGGATTTGAAACAGTAAGGTTGCAGCGGTTTGTAGATCCGGCGACTAGAATGTTCTCTGCTCCTCCGACCGAGGCCCGCAAGTTGTCAACTGCCAAGTGGTTTATCTTATGAAGATCTTGCCATACTAACCAGCCCCCAGCACCGACAATAATTAGGAACAAGGCTAAAATCGAGTAGAGAGTGATTTTTTTCTTGCTGCGTTTTTTTCGTTTAAATGAATTTGGCTGATTGTTAGCCCCTGACAGCGGAGAGCGAGAGATTGATCCGGGGATCGTCCGGTTTAATAGCGTGTTGTTTTGCGGCGAAATACTAGGTCGAGAGTATGCAGGCAGTATGTCTTTTTTATCGTCAGGCACGATGGGCAGTCTAGTGGGGGCAGCTGAATTGTTCCTGACAATTCCTTGATTATTAAGTTGACCGATTCGGTCTATAGGATTAGAACGCTTAGAATTTATAAATCCGTCAATGTTACCGGATCTGGATCTATTCCTTGGACGGTTTTTATCGTTGTTTTCCATAAATAAACTTAATTAATCTTATCATTAGTTTGCCCATTTAAAGGCACAGAAACGGGATATAGCTATGAGAAAACCACATTTATTTAATGCGCATCCTTGGATTTAATCTCAGTTAGGGATTTGCCGTTAAGTTTAGCCTGATTGCGAGTAATCTTTTTGCGGTCGCTCATTAACGCCTAGATAATTAAAAGCTCATAAAAAACTAAAACTAACTTTTTATATGCAACTTGCAAACAAGCTTCATATACCCAAAGCTCTAGATGTTCATTTAGCTTAGTTCGAAGTTAGAAGTCTCGCTAGATTTGTAGTCGTATAATGGTAGCTATGTCCGAGAGACCTCTTGCTCCTCTTTCACAATATGTTAGCTATGACCAATTCGTAAGAAATGAAGAATCCAAAAGGGGAGAGAGTGACCTTGCCCTTCCTTTAGCGGAAACTAAACCACAAGTCGCTGCTAGGGCAGAAAAAAGTTGGCTTAAACGACACTGGCTGCCTTTATCTATCGGTGTATTGTTGTCTAGCTCGATCGTCTCATTCGCTTCAACCCCCGGATCAACTTCAGGCACAATTAATAAAATAAAGCACCAACCTCGATGGCTGCTTGATAGTTTCGTAGCCTCAACATCTCTATATCTAAGCGGAGCAGCGCTGGTTGGTAAAGGCTCTTTCAAAGGCATGCAATACCTTAGTCATGGCGAAATTACGGCTCAGTTTAAATCAAACTTATTCGAGAATCACCATGTTCGAAGCGGGTTGTTTCTAAATACAGTCGGAGCCCTGGGCAATGCCGGTCTTGCCGCTACTGTTGTTTTGACCAGTTTACCGGGAGCCGAGTCGATTGGAGCTTGTGGCGCAATTGGGCTAGACCTGGCAGGATCGCTATTGATAAGGTCGGGAATAATATCGGCACTCAGAGAGCATGATCAAGAACCAATTGATAGTGCAGGTAGGCAAGAGTCAATCTGAGACAAGAAGCAACTTTAGGCCATTATCTATTTTATAGTTAATAACTACACTATGATGCCCGGCTTGCTATATAAATGAATTAGTGGTATTACAATACATATGATTAAGAATACTAGGAGAACGGCAAGTATATTTGCATTATCGGCTGCAATGACTGTTGCGGGGAGTTACGAGATGATTGGGGGAGCCGAAGCGGCCAACCTTAGAGGTAAAGCTCAAGCAGAACAGATAGCTGCGAAGATATCGCAAGAACTTTTTGCGAGATCTGCTACCTCGCAACTCACTCCAGTACCCGGAGTGCTTCACGGAGCTGTAGAATTAAATAATGGCGAGTATAAAGGCCTCGTTATACTACGCAACCCCGTAATCTTATGGCTGAGCCATTCTACGGCACAGATTGAAAATAATCACCGACTTTTAGATGGAAGCTGGATTGGGATGCCGATTATGAATCAGCAAGCCCGCATGACGTTCCAACCCGTTCAGATAGAGCCTGGCAAATCTCCAATAGAGGGTACTAAATACTTTAATACCATGACCCTACATTTGAGCGGTAATATCGTTCTTAGTGGATACGGAATAAAAATGGCCCCACCATTGATAACTGCACCCCAACAACTTGAGGGCTTTAATTTACAAGAGCCTGACTCTCAGAGCATCCCAATTACCATAAATTTTTGATTGCCCTTCTGTTTTTGCTTACTAAAAACATACTCAGACTAAATATGAGTGCAGATTTACCTTGTTCTTTATAAAGGTGTGACAGATGGGTTGTCGGAAAACAGACCATACAAGCTGCGACCAAAGTGCTTATTTGAAATTTGCTGTATCTGCAGCACCATACGCAAAAGCTATATAATACAAGAATGCCTGAATATAATAACTCCGCTAGTCTTGGCTGGCTGCCTTCATTCTGCTAAAGTTTAATTAGGTAGAATGCTGAGGCCATGGAAGAAATACAAACCGGAAGTTTTAAGAGAGAGTCTTTTGATTTCTCGAAATGGAGAAAACCAATTTTACTTACAGGGGGGGTGATTGTGTTAGCTGCAATCATCGCAACATTCGTCCTACTAGTTTTTAAAAAT
>DAHVVZ010000008.1 GCA_027357065.1 Candidatus Saccharimonadota bacterium
TGTTCGAACTACTGATCAAGGCCATGAACAGCGGGCCGCCGAGATATGGAAAAGATTAGAGAAAGACATCTACAAAGGTCGCTATGAGGGTTGGTACTGTGTCGGCGACGAAGCTTTCTTTACCGAAACCGAAGTTAAAGCTAACAAGGGTATTTGCCCGGCGCACAACCGGCCCTATGAAAAACTGGTGGAGGAAAACTACTTCTTTAAACTAACTAGCTACAGCGAACAAGTAAAACAAGCCATTGTTAGCGGCAGTTTTAACATAGTCCCGCCTACCCGGCGCAATGAAATCCTAGCACTCTTAGAGCAAGGTCTGGAGGATATTTCAATTAGCCGACCTAAAGACAAATTAAACTGGGGCATAACGGTCCCGGGCGACCCAGATCAAGTAATATATGTCTGGTTTGAAGCGCTGATGAACTATATAACCGTTCTTGGATATCCGGAGCAGGAAGAGTTCAAACAGTACTGGCCGGCTAATGTTCAGGTTATCGGTAAGGACATTATCCGCTTTCATGCCGCAATTTGGCCGGCCATGCTTCTAGCTCTAGATATTGCGCTGCCCAAGCAACTCTATGTACACGGTTTCGTTACGGCCGAAGGTAAAAAGATGAGTAAAAGCATAGGTAACGTAATTAATCCCTTTGACGCAATTAAGCCCTACGGAGTAGACGCTTTTCGTTACTACATGCTTAAGAATATGCCTAGTTATGACGATGGGGATTTCAGCTGGGAAAGATTTAAGGCTGCCTACAACAACGAACTGGCTAACGAGCTGGGTAATTTAGTGCAACGGATTCGAGTTATGGCTTCAAAGTATCTAGAAGGCCAGATCAAAGATATTCCCCCGGCCGAGCACGACATCACGCAGTACAACGAAGCTCTTGCCGAGTGCCATTTCGATAAAGCCTTAGAAACTGTTTGGGAGCAGGTCAGGGGGCTTAACCAATATATTGACGAAGAAAAACCTTGGGAAGTAGCTAAGGGTGGTGACCGGGAGCACCTTAACGAGGTAATCGCCTATTTAATTAGCAGTATTCGTGAAATTGCCGACCTACTAGCTCCATTTATGCCGCTAACCTCCAGGAAGATAAGTGAAGTATTTAAAGACGGACCATTAACTCCATCGCACCTGGTGCTATTTCCGAAGCAAGATTCCGCACCCGGCTCAGAAGTATGATCAAGCTAATAGATAGCCACTGCCATATCCACTCCTTTGGCCCGAACAGCGAAGACCAAACCGTTAGTAAATGGGCTAAGCTGGGGCTGGGTCCGGACGAGATTATTCGGCGCGCCAAAGCAGTCGGGATAGAGGAATTTATCTGTGTCGGAACCGATTTAGAGGATAGCGTAGCGGCAGTTTCGTTTGCTCAAGCTAACCAGGGTTGTTATGCCGCTATCGGCATCCACCCGCATGAAGCTAAGCGCTATGTCAATAACCCTAAGGCTCAAGCGGATTTTGGCGAGCTGCTTAAGCAGCCCAAGGTAGTGGCGATTGGTGAGTGCGGCTTAGATTATTACTACCAGCATTCAGACCCTCTAGAGCAGGCGGCAATCTTAAGATTTCAACTAGATTTGGCCAGCCGGAACAATGTGCCGCTTATTTTTCATGTACGGGAGGCATATTCTGACTTCTGGCCGATTTTTAATAGTTACCCTAAAGGAACACTACGTGGCGTACTGCACAGTTTTACAGATACCGAAGAGACCTTAAGCACGGCTATTAATAAGGGGCTTTATATCGGCGTTAACGGCATTGCGACTTTTGCAAAAGATCCGGCTCAGAAAGAAATGTTTAAAGCCATTCCGCTGGATCGTTTACTTCTTGAAACCGACGCCCCTTATTTGACACCAGCCCCATATCGTGGTAATATAAACGAACCAAAATACATAGTACGGATAGCCGAGTTTTTAGCGCAACTTAAACAAGTTAAGATCGATCATCTCGAGCAATCAGCTACCGATAACACAAAACGACTTTTTGGGATATAATTGAACTTTGCGGTTAACACTATGAATCAAGACGACAATTCAAGGGAAGTACTTAAGCCTGGGCATGAAGCCCAGGAGCGCTTGTCAACAATTTCGCGAGCCTTGTCTCGCTTGGAAGCTGTTGTTGCTGTTAAATTTTCTCTAGAACGGCCCGCTATAGAGGTTCAAAGCCGCCCCGAGGAAGTGATTAATAAAACGCCAGCAATTACTACTTTTGAAGCTGCGGCCGAAATGCATGTGGGCGAAGACGGCGAGCTTGACATTGACGGTATCCGTTTTCATATCGAAGAGATTTATTCTGATCAGCCAGACGAAGTAGAGGGTGAAAGGGCGGCCTAAAATGATTATTGATTCCATCAAAAAAGCTCTAAGTACACCCCTGAACAGTACCCAGGAAATAATTCGCTACGAAGCTAAAATTGGCGGACAGTTGTTTGGACCGGTTCCCAACAAACACCGCCGGGAATTTTTCTGTTTAGATGAACACACCTGGGTATGGCACGAGGAATGGCCGGATAAACGCGGTCGCCGCCGCAGCTTGACTACCCGGTATGACGTGCGCCCAAATGGTGTTTTTAAAACTCAAGGCAATAATCCATACCGCGAGGTTGATCAAGAAGAGTTGCTGAACCTATACCAGGCCAGCCAGTTATATAGTCGAAAAGTCATCCCTGAATTACAACGTCTGGCCAACCAAGCCCCGTAGCAGCGGTCGTTTTAGCGCATGAAACCTATCTATCTGGACTATGCGGCAGCCACCCCACTAGATAAACGCGTCGCCGACCTGATGCTGCCGTATGCCGCAGAGAAGTTTTTTAATCCCTCAGCTGACTATCAAGCGGCCAGGGAAGTTAAAGCCAGACTTAATCAGGCTCGCTCTGAGGTCGCTGCAGTTCTAGGCTCTAAGCCCGGAGAAGTTATATTTTGCGCCGGCGGGACCGAGGCTAATAACTTAGCCATTAAAGGGGTAATGGAACGCTATCCGGAAGCCAAGATGCTGGTTTCAGCGGTTGAGCACGAATCGGTGCTCGCCCCAGCTACCCTATTTGATCATACAATTCTTAAGGTCGACTCGGATGGCCGTCTGGACCTCGAGGATTTAGCTAACCAGCTTGATGAGCGTACGGTCTTAGTGAGCGTGATGTACGCCAATAATGAAGTCGGCACCATTCAACCACTCAGACGTATTGCCGCGATCATTAACGCCCAAAGAGCCAAACGCCGGGCCGAAGGCCATAAGCTGCCACTGCTGCTTCATACTGATGCCTGCCAGGCCGGTAACTACCTAGATCTTCATGTTAGCCGCCTGGGTGTCGACCTGATGACGCTAAACGGTGGCAAGGTATATGGACCTAAACAGAGCGGCGCCTTGTATGTTCGCGCCGGTCTAACCTTAAAACCATTAATTGACGGCGGACACCAAGAGTTCGGATTGCGCTCCGGCACAGAAAATATTAGCGCCGACATTGGTTTTGCTGCGGCCCTCAGTCTAGCCCAAGAACAACGCGTCGAACAGAGCAACAAACAATCCAAACTAAGGGACTACTTCATTGAAAAGCTATCTGACAATTTTAAGGACCAAGTTACTATTAACGGATCCCGAAAACAACGCCTCCCAAATAACGTTCACGTCACGTTTAAAGGTAAGGACAACGAAGTGATGCTCATCAAGCTTGATCAGGCTTCTATTATGGCAGCCGCCGGTTCAGCTTGTAGTGCTGCCCGTAGCGAATCATCGCATGTCCTGCTGGCCATGGGCCTAAGTGATCCTGATGCTCGGGCTTCACTACGCTTTACTTTGGGCAGGAGTACGACCCAAGCCGAAATAGACCGAACGATTGAGACACTCAATACCCTTGTTGACTAATTGCTTGTCTAATCATTCTAGGGTATATTAAAGCTTAAGCAGGAAGCATAAATAAGCAAAAATGGTGGGATAAAATAAATGACAATTTGGTGGCTGGCAGTCATATTAGTATCACTCGTTTCTGCCGGTATTGCTTTCATCTGGATAATAACTAAACTAACGCACTTAAGCGAATCTTCTAAGAGCCCTCACCAACAACTGCTGGATGCGGCGAATACTGATGTGGAGCACATCTTTAATGAGGAATTTCGCGAGGAATTACGTAACCGCGGCCGGCTGCACTTTGAAAAAATTATCGGTGAAAATGCGATGTTTTTGCAGCAGGACCTGCGGCTGACCACTAGCCAGCTAAACGAGTATATGAAACAGGAGCTGGGCACGAAACTTAAAGAAGAGTTTACCAAGTATGAGGAGTCGATTACCGATGCCAAGCAAATGGCGATTGACTCAATCGAGAAAACCAAGGAGATTATTGAAGAACAGCGTCAAATGATGAGCCAGCAAATGTCGAGCGAGGTTGAAGCTGAGAAACAGCGTCTAATCGGCCGCTTTGAACAAAATATGGCGGACATCATAAACCATTACGTACTAGCGGCCATTGGTAAGCAGATTGATCTAAGCGATCAGCTGGAGTACATCCTGTCCGAATTGGAAGCCAACAAACAAGCCATTGCAGAGGACATTATCCATGGCGCATAAGGAGTTAGTATTGCCCCTAAGGGTCATCAGTCAAGGCGACGCCATGCGCTTAAAACGCGAGCTGGAGGCGCTTAACGATTACGTGCATCAATCTCAGCTTCGTGATTCCGGAGCCGAGCTTAAAACTTTACCAAAACCCTCATTGGCACTGAATGACTTAGCTCAGGAAAACAGTCTTAACCTGCTTAAGAGCGAGGACCGGGAGGCCGCTATCGGTTTTCTTGCCCAGCTGGTCGAAAACGCCCCGATTATCCATATTAGTTTTGCAAGTGAACCTTCGAGCACCTTTATGACTAAAATTACCCGCTGGTTTAGGGATCAGATAGACCCGAGGATACTGCTTAATGTCGGACTTGAACCATCGATTGCCGCCGGATTTACCCTCCGAACACTCAATCATTACCATGACTTCAGTCTGCGACAGCAATTCAGTGACCAACGCGAGCTACTGCTTAATGGGATTCGGGAGTCCCAGGCAACCAATCCCCTATGAGCGATAATCGACATTTTGATCATTTGGTTGATTCCGGCAGCCCGATTGGCGAAGTGGCGGCGGTTAACGATTTTCTAGTCAAGATTAGCGGCATGCAGCCGGTTAACGTTCGTTCGCTGGTATTGTTTGAAGACGGCAGCAAAGGCTATGTAACCGAGGTTGGCGAGCAGTTCACGAGCGTACTTCATCTCGGAACGGAAACGCTAACTATTGGTATGCGAGCCGTGGTTCAGCACGACGATCTGGTAACCCGGGTTGGAAAGGACTTTATTGGCCGGGTAGTTAATGTTTTTGGTGAGCCGCTGGACGGTAAAGGACCAATTGCCGCCGAAGCCACCTGGCCGGTATTTAAAGATGCTCCGCCGCTATCCGAGAGATTTGGCTTAAGCGATCAGTTAGCTACCGGAGTGAGCGTGATTGACAGCCTGCTACCTTTAATCAAAGGGCAGCGTCTGGCAATTTTAGGAGACAGTAAGTCGGGCAAGACTGCACTGGCCACTCAGATAGTGACTAACCAAGCCCAAAGCGACGAGGTCGTGATCTATGTTTTAATCGCCAAGCGTCGCACCGACATCTCTAATTTGTTGTTGCGCTTAGAGACGGCCAAGGCAATGGATAATTGCATTGTCGTTGTCTCGACCAGCTTCGACTCATTAATTGCCAGCTATCTTGCTCCTTACGTCGGCTGTGCGCTCGGTGAATATCTTTGGCAGAAGTGTGACCGTGACGTAGTGATTGTCTATGACGACTTGACCAGCCACGCCCATGTCTACCGTCAAGTTGCACTACTCTCACGGATGAGCCCGGGACGCGACTCCTACCCTGGAGATATGTTTTATGCTCACTCCAGTCTGCTGGAGCGTGCCGGCCGCTTAAAATCCAACAAGAAAACACTTACCGCTGTGCCGATTGTGTTGGCCGACAGTGGAGATATTGCCGCCTATTTGCCGACCAATATTATGTCAATTACTGACGGCCAGTGGATATTAGACATGAAAGTCTTTAGGGACACCATGCGTCCGGCAGTCAGTGTCGGCTTAAGCGTATCTAGGGTTGGCGGAGTTGGTCAGAATCAACGCCAGAAAGAGCTAACTGCCGAAGCTTTGAAACTGCTGGCCGATTACAGCGAAGCCGAAGAGTACGCTCACTTCGGATCGGAACTAGCTTTGCAGGCTCAGACTTCGCTGGCCCGCGGTAAAATGCTGTTCCAGCTGATGAACCAGCAAATAGACGAGCACTATTCGGTACTGGCCCAAACTTTAGCCCTGGATATTGTGCTCCATGCGCCTTTAGACAAACCGCTAAATATTCAAAAGCTCAAAAGCCAGGCTAACCAGACGGCTCAGGAGCTTAAAAATGAGGCTGACTACGAGCACCTAAAAGACAAGCTGCTTAAAGAAAGCTTGGTGGAGCTTAAGCGATGAAGCGTCTAAACGATGTTTTAGCAGAGCAGCAGTCGATGTCCTCGGTAGTCGGCTTGACCGATGTTTTTGAGGGTTTAGCCAGTATGCGCATTGCTCAGGTTAAAGACCAGGTTCTGAGCTCTCAGCATTTCTTTAACGAACTTTGGTCAATTTATTCGCAGATTCGAGTTAATAAACAGTTTTCCTACGGTCGCGGTTATGTTGCGCCGGAAATCGATAAGGAATTGCTAATTGCCGTCACTGCAGAAGGCGGTTTAAGCGGCGACATCGATCAAAAACTAATTAGTTGGATGCTCTCCAGCTACGATAAGGACAAGCAAGACATTATTATTATTGGGCATCACGGCGCTTTGCAACTGGCGGCCGCCGGGGTACCTTACAAGCGCTATTTTAAGCTGCCAATCCATGACGACAACATTAATGTCAGCCCATTAATTGGTCTAGTCCGAATGTATAGCTCAACTGTGGTCTATTACCAGTCCTACGTCACCCTAATGGTTCAGGACATTAAAAAGATTGAGCTAAAGCAAGCCATTGAAGAGGCAAGTAAAAAGGCCGCGCATAGCGGTAAGGTAATTAGCGATGAAAACTACATTTTCGAGCCCAGTACCACAGATGTTGCCTCGCATCTTGAAAACACGATGATGCTAATAACTCTTACTCAGACGATACTGGACTCCAAACTGGCTCAGTATGCCAGTCGTTTCCGCTCTATGAAAAACGCCAGCGAGAAAGCCGACGACATGATGCGCGACTTAAAGCGCGAATACAATCGCACTCGACGTTTCATTGCTGACGAGCGCTTGAAAGAGGTCATTAACGGTTTAAGCAAGATAGGTGCACAGTCATGAGCCAGGGCATTATTCAAGCTGTTCGGGGTTTAATCGTTGATGTTGACTTCGATGATTCAGTTCCTATGGTCTATGAGATACTAATTGCCGATAACCAGCGTCAATCACCGCTTCTGGTGCAGCGATTAGAGAAAAACCACCGCGCTATCTGTTTAAACATTAATGCCGATTACAAGATTGAACGCGGCATGAGCGTTAAAGGCAGCGGTAAAAGTATCGAGATACCGGTCGGGAACCAGTTGCTTGGTCGGGTAGTAGACGCCATTGGGCGGCCAATCGATGATCTGGGTCCGATTGAAGGGCATGATTTATCCCGCCGCAACATCTTTATCCCGCCTAAAGCTAACAAAAACTATGGTGGTGATAAAAACGAGATTCTAGAGACCGGGATTAAGGTCATAGACTTCTTTACGCCGTTCGTAAAAGGCCGCAAGATGGGTATTATTGGTGGCGCCGGTGTCGGCAAGACGGTCCTGATTATGGAGCTGATGCATAACGTTTCGAAAAGCGGCCGCGGCCTATCGCTTTTTGCCGGAGTTGGCGAACGTATCCGGGAAGGTCAGGAACTTTATGACACCTTAAAAGAAGGTGATCTTTTGAAAGACACCTGTTTGTTCTTTGGCCAGATGGACCAAAACCCAATTCAACGTATGCTGGTCGGCCTATCGGCGGTTACGTTAGCCGAATACTTCCGTGACAGCCAAAAAAAGGACATCTTGTTCTTTGTCGACAACATGTACCGTTATGTTCAAGCGCATAACGAAGTCTCGACGATACTTGATCAGATACCCAGTGAGGGCGGTTATGAACCGACCATCTTCTCAGATGTCAAAACAATTGAGGACCGGCTCAGTTCAACCGAAGACGGGTCAATAACTTCAATCCAGACAATCTATGTCCCGGCTGACGATTTGTCCGATCCGGCCGTTCAAATGATCCAGCACGAGCTAGATGCCGTAATTGTATTGTCGCGATCAGTTGCCGAACAGAGAATCCGCCCGGCTGTTGACTTGCTGCGCACTAACTCATCATTGTTGTCACCGGAAATTGTCGGCGAAAGGCACTATTTGCTTAGCTTGCAAGTCCAATCCTTAATTCAGAAGTATGAATCACTAAAGGGGATTATCGCGATTATTGGCGAAAGCGAGTTATCTACCGCTGACCGCGCGGATTATGCCAAGGCCAAAAAACTGATCCAGTTCTTCTCCCAACACATGTCGGTTATGGAACAGCAAAACAATGCTAAGGGAGAGTATTTCAGCCGCGAAGATACGCTAAAAGGCATCGAGGAAATCATTGTTTAATGGCTGGTCAAACTAAAACTCTGAAAGTCAAAGTGGCTTCACCCTACCAGGTATATTTTGACGAGCCGGCTCTGTCGATATCTGGGGTGAATAAGACTGGCCCGTTTGACGTTTTACCCGGGCACCATAATTTTATTACCCTGCTTCAGCCTTGCGAACTGGTAATCAGAGTAAACAACAACGATCAGCAAAAAATAATCCGGATTAACGGCGGACTAATGCACGTTAAAGCGGATATGGCGAGCGTTTTCTTAGACGTCTAAGTTCGCGCTATTTCTTCCTCTTAGGATAAAATATCAGGATGAGTCAAAAGAAGGTCTTTGTCGGCATGTCCGGCGGCGTGGATAGTTCGCTGGCCGCTGCGCTTTTACTAGAGCAGGGCTATGATGTCACGGGTGTTTTTATGAAGAACTGGACGCGTGATTTGCCCGGTTTTGCTTGCGGTTGGGAAGAAGACTTTAAGGATGCAAAAGCGGTTGCCGTTCAACTGGGAATCCCATTTATGGTTTTCGATTTCGAAACCGACTACCGCAAACAGGTTGTCGATTACATGCTGGCAGCTTACCAGCAGGGTTTGACACCGAATCCGGATATTATGTGCAATCAGGAGATAAAGTTTAAGCTCTTCTTAAATAAGGCAACTGAGCTTGGCGCTGAGCTGATTGCCACCGGCCATTATGCAAGATCCGTTAACGGCAAGCTATTGATGGCTAAAGATAAATCTAAAGACCAGAGCTACTTTCTCTACCGCATCAGTAAGCAGGCCTTAAAGCGCACGCTGTTCCCGTTAGGCGAAATGTATAAGAGTGAAGTTCGTAAGCAAGCGGCGCAGCGCAAGTTAATTACCGCCCAAAAGCCGGATAGTCAGGGTATTTGCTTCGTTGGCGAAATCGGCATCAAGCAGTTCTTGTTAAGTGAGCTCGGCGAACAGCCCAAAGGCAAGATTATTGATCAACGGGGTAAGGTTATTGGCGAACACGACGGAGCTATCTACTACACTATCGGGCAGCGCCACGGTTTAAACGTAGGCGGCGGGTTGCCCTACTATGTAATCCGTAAAGACATGGCTAAAAACGAGGTTTACGTCAGCAGTGAGTTAACCGATCCAAAGCTATGGAGCAGCGAACTCGGATTAGTTGAGCCGTGGTGGATTAATGGGCCACCGAAGACCGGAAGTGTCTACGCCGTTAAGTGCCGTTACCGCTCCGATGCTACCTCGTGCCGACTGTCAATTGATCAGTGCGAAGTGACGCTTAAACTCGATGAGGCGGTGCGCGCTGCCAGCCCCGGCCAATCAGCGGTTATCTACCTTAATGAACAGGTAATTGGCGGCGGGATTATTAATCGCTGCAACTAAACTGCTAAAATACTTAAATTAAACTATGATGACGACTCAAGAAATCCGCACTGCTTACCTGAAGTTTTTTCAAGACCGTGGCCACCAGGTGATACCGCGTTCTTTACTGGTGCCTCAAGAAGATCCGACAACGTTGTTTACCGGAAGTGGTATGCAGCCCCTGCTACCGTACTTGCTGGGTCAGGAACATCCGGCTGGCGTACGCTTAGTCGACAGCCAAACTTGTCTCCGGGCTCAAGATATTGAGGAGGTTGGCGACAACCGGCATACTACCTTCTTTGAAATGCTTGGCAACTGGAGCCTTGGCGATTACTTTAAGCAAGAACAAATATCCTGGGTCTGGGAATTTATGACCGAAGTTGTCGGTCTGGATAAAAACCGCATTTTTGTCAGTTGCTACAGCGGTAACCAAAAGCTGGGGCTCCCTAAAGACACCGAAAGCGCAAATATCTGGAGCGAAGTCTTAGTTAAGGCCGGACTTGACACTAAGCAAGTAGACTTAATCAGTACCGATCATGCTGCCTCCGTAGGCGAGCAAGGCGGACGTATTTTCTTCTATGAGGAGAAGAACTGGTGGTCCCGTTCCGGCGGCCCGGAGCAAATGCCGGACGGCGAGCCGGGGGGTCCGGACACCGAACTGTTCTATCTCTACCCGCAGGTTAAACACAACCCCAAGTACGGTAAATTCTGTCATGTGAATTGTGACTGTGGGCGCTATATCGAGCTCGGTAACTGCGTGTTCATGGAGTATCAGAAGACCAAAGACGGCTTTGCGAAGCTGCCGAAACGCAATGTTGACTATGGTGGCGGGCTTGAGCGGATCGCTGCGGCCGCTCTTGATGACCCTGATGTCTATTCAGTCAGTGTGATGCGTCCGGTCATTGAAACTCTGGAGCGCTTGTCCGGTAAAACTTACGAAACCGCTACAACCCCGATGCGGGTGATTACCGATCATCTTAGGGCGGCTGTATTTTTAGCCGTGGACGGAGTTACGCCCAGCAACAAAGAGCAGGGCTATGTAATGCGGCGCCTAATCCGCCGGGCGGTGCGCTTTGCCTTTGAACTTGGAATCGAGCAAAACTTTATTGAAGAAGTCAGCCGTACGGTAGCTGATCTTTATGAAGCCGATTTCCCAGAAATGGCCCAAAGACGGACCAGTGTCATCGAGACTCTAAACCGTGAAGAGAAACTATTCCGGCAGACCCTCAGAAAGGGCCTGAAGCAATTTGACAAACTATCTGACAAGGGCCGGCTAAATGGCGAGGACATCTTTACTCTTTACGATACCTTCGGTTTTCCGGTTGAGTTAAGTGCTGAAGAAGCTGCCACAAGGGGTATTAACCTTGACGCAAATTGGAGAGAGGCTTTTGAGAGTCAGATGAAGTTGCAACGCGAACGTTCACATACCGCTGCCAAGGGGACTTTTAAGGGCGGCCTGGCGGGACAAGGCATCGTCCACAAAAAATACCACACCGCTACGCATTTGCTATATAAAGCTCTGCGTGACCAGTTAGGAGATGGAGTAGTCCAGCACGGCAGCAATATTACTGAGGAGCGCCTGCGTTTCGACTTCAGTTATCCTAGTAAACTGACACCCGAACAGATAAAGTCGCTCGAGGAGGAAGTAAACCGCCAAATTGACCGCGACCTTCAGGTATCCTGGGCAGAATATCCAACCTCTAAGGCGTTAAATGAAATGGGCGCTTTTGGAGCTTTTGGTGATCGCTACGGAGAAATGGTGAAAGTTTATGCTATGACTCCCAAGGGCGAGACCAAACCGTATAGCCTGGAGGTCTGCGGCGGACCGCACGTTGAGCACACCGCTCAACTAGGAGAGGGCGGAAAACACTTTAAAATCATTAAAGAGGAATCATCTTCAGCCGGGATTAGACGGATTAAAGCCGTACTGGCTTAAAGCGGCAATTCTTAAGCCTAACTTAAGCCTTCTCGGTGCTATACTGTAGAAGTTATTATGCTTAGCAAGCTCAAATCGGTCGGCAAAGATACGGCCACTAAACTAGTTTTGACCTCCAAAGGTAAACTACAGAATATCCGCTCTAAGGCCGCCAAGGGTCCAGCGGGTAACGATCACTTAGTGGCTCTAGATATTGGTACCGAATATATTAAAGCCCTGATTGGCAAGATTAATCCTGATGGCAGTATTGATGTTGTCGGCGTAGGGCGCAAACACCAAGCTTTAAGCGACATGCAGGCGGGAGCGATTGCTGACATTGCAGGAGTTGTTGAAAACTGTGACGCTGCTTTAAATGAAGCTGAACAACAAGCCGGGGTTAGTGTTCGTCCGGCAATTATTGGCATAGCCGGTGAACTGGTTAAGGGGACGACTACTACTATCCGGGTGGCCCGCAAAACGGCAGATAAGACGATTGACCTGGAAGAAATGGAACAGATTATTCGTCTGGTTCAACAACGCGCCGAAGCTCGTGCCAAACAGCAGCTAGCCTGGGAAATGGGCGGCAAAGAAGTTGCCATCCGTCTGGTTAACAGCGCTTTAGTTAGCATTGAGATTGATGGTTATCCGGTAACTAACCCGATCGGTTTTCAGGGCAAGGACGTTGTAATTCAGCTCTACACCGCCTTTGCGCCGATGATTCATATTGGCGCCCTAGAGAAGACTGCTGAAGAGCTAGACTTAGATTTAATTGCCGTAGCTGCCGAGCCTTTTGCCGTCGCCCGGGCAGTGATTGGAGATAAACAGAACCAAAACTTGAGCGCCATATTGATGGACGTTGGTGGTGGCACCACAGATATAGCCGTCGTCGATGACGGAGGAGTGCAGGGAACCAAGATGTTTGGTATTGGCGGACGAGCTTATACTCACGCCGTAGCTAGGGACTTAGATGTAACCTTTGAACAGGCCGAAACCCTCAAGCTCGGTTACGGAGATAATCAATTGCCACCGCAAAAGCGTCCAGCCGTCGAGACAGCACTCGAGAAGACCGCCGATGTCTGGCTCAGTGGCATCGAACTGGCCTTGGCTGAATTTCCTAAACTCGATCACTTGCCTAACCGCATGTTTCTTTGTGGTGGCGGTGCCAGCCTAAGCATGCTGCTAGACCGTCTGGAAGGTTCCGATTGGTATAAAAGCCTGCCCTTTACCCGCCGTCCAAGCGTTAATTTAATTCGTCCTAATCAGGTAGTCGGCATTACCGACACTACTGGTAAAGTTAACGATCACACCTATATAACCGCTATGGGGCTGCTGCGGGTCGGGTTGGACACCATGCAGTTAAGCGGTAGCGATAGCGGCAGTATACGTGAGAAACTAGATAGGATGTTAAGCGTTTAAGCCATGGCAGACAATAAGGAAACAATTTACGTAGATGTTGATGACGAAATAACGGTCATCATTGACAAGGTTAAGGCTTCGAATGCTAGAGTACTAGCCTTAGTTCTACCAAAACGGGCCAGCGTCCTACAGTCAATAGTTAACATGAAGCTGTTAAAGCGCTCTGCTGACAGTGATAAGAAGAACCTCGTCTTAATTACTAGCGAAGCCGGCCTGCTACCACTTGCTGGGGCGGTAGGGCTGCATGTCGCAAAGACACTTACCTCGGCTCCGCAAATTCCACCGTCACCAGCCACCCCGAGCGATAGCGAAACTGTCGATGAGGACATGAGCGTAATCCCACTCGAAGCCGAAGAAGAGACGCCGGATTTGACTAAAGTAGCTGGCTTGGCTGCCAGTGTCGGTGCTCTAGATGACGCCACAAAGCATACCCCGGAGGGCGACAAGGCTCTAGAAAATCTCAAACTAGATGCCGAAGAAGAGACTAACCCGGAAACCGGCAAGCGAGTTAAAGTACCCAAGGACAAGCATCTAAAGGTCCCGAATTTTGATCGTTTCAGGCTGTTTCTAATCCTAGGCATCGTCGTAGTCATAGGGCTGATAGTGCTTGCGGTATTTGCTCTATCTGTCTGGCCGC
>DAHVVZ010000035.1 GCA_027357065.1 Candidatus Saccharimonadota bacterium
GGCAAAACGGTGCTCCTGCGAACGGATTTTAACGTTCCAATTAAAGACGGCAAAGTCACCGATGCCTATAGAATTAAGCAAGCCTTGCCAACTATTAAGTATTTGCTCGAGCACAATGCCAGACCAATTCTTATCTCGCACCTAGGTCGCCCTGACGGTCGGGTTAACCTTGAATTCTCACTGCGCCCGGTAGCCCAAGTTCTGGAGCGCCTGCTAGGCGTTAAGGTAGAATTCGCCAAGGACTGTATCGGCAAGCCGGTCGAGACAGCCTTAACGAAACTTGAACCCGGCGGAGTAGTGCTTTGCGAAAATCTGCGTTTTCATCCTGAAGAGGAAAAGAATTCCGAGAGCTTTGCTAAGTCATTAGCTAAACCGGCTGAACTTTTCGTTCAGGACGGCTTTGGCGTAGTCCACCGCAAGCATGCCTCAACAGATGCCATTACCCGCTTTCTACCGTCAGTTTCGGGATTTCTGCTGAAACGCGAGGTGGACACGATTACCGAGGTGATGGCTAATCCAAAGCGTCCGCTAATGGCGATTATTGGCGGTGCAAAGATTGCCGACAAACTTGACCTAATAAAAAGATTCATTGAAATTTCAGACATTGTGGCGATTGGCGGTGCGATGGGCAATACCTTCTTAAGTGCCCAAGGCGTCTTTGTCGGCGATAGTCTGGTAGACTCCAACGACTTGCCGCTGGCCAGAGACATTATTCGTTTGGCAGATGAAGCAGCGAAAAAACGGCGTTTTGTCTTTGTGCTGCCACGCGACGTGGTGGTTGCCGAGAAGATTGAGCCAAATGCCAAAACCAGGATTGTCGATTTCAGTACGCACGTTGTTGCCGAAATAGAGAACTATCCACGAAGAGTGCCGCATGGTGCGATTAGCGTTGCCAAACACGAGCGGATTCTGGACATCGGGCCCTTTAGCGGTTCATTTATAGCTGGCGCTATGCAGCAGGTAAGTACCGTAGTCTGGAACGGTACGATGGGTGTAACAGAGGTATCTTCCCTGATTGGTGCAAGCGGACCGTTTGCTCATGGGACCGAGCTAATCGTTGACGCCCTGCTGGGACAATTTGGCTACCGTCCATTTAGTTTGGTTGGTGGCGGCGATACGGTCGGTTATGTTGAGAGCCGCGGCCTAATCGATCAGTTTAACCATGTTTCCACAGGCGGTGGAGCCAGTCTTGAGCTGATGGCCGGACGTAAATTGCCCGGAGTCGAAGCTCTGGAGGATAAATAGGGTACAATAAGGTAAATACTATGAGCAGGGTCAAATTAGTGGTGGCTAATTGGAAAATGTACTTGAGCGTACATGAGTCAAGTCTGCTTGTAAACCGCTTGAATAAGACCGTAAAAGTCCATCGTGGCGTTGAAGTAGTCCTTTCTCCCAGCTATCTCAGTTTACAGCCCATAAGTCAGGAAATTGACCGTCGAAAGTTCCGCCTCGCGGCTCAGGACGGTTACTTTATAGACGAAGGAGCCTACACCGGAGCGGTTTCTTTAAGTCAGATGCGCGACCTCGTGCATTATGCAATTATTGGTCATTCCGAACGCCGGCGTTACTTTCATGAGAGCTTAGATGAAGTAAGAGACAAGGTTGCCGCTGCAGTACGTAACGGTATCGTGCCCATCCTTTGTGTTGGCGAGACCAAAGAAGAGCGCGCCCAAAGAGAGACAAAGCAAGTACTCCACGACCAAGTGGTTACAGCGCTTGCGAATCTTACCAGCCAAGACGTAGAAAACATCGTGATTGCCTACGAACCGGTCTGGGCGATTGGCGCCGACCAACCGGCACCCCCAGATGCCATAGCCGAAGCTATTAGTTGGATCCGCTTCCAGGTACGAGAACTTTACGGTCAAGCTACCGAAGAAGCCGTGCGTCTTTTGTACGGTGGCAGCGATGAGCCGGAATACGTCGCGGCAATCATGGAAGTTAATGGAGTCGACGGCTTGCTAGTTGGCCGCGCCAGCCTAAATTACGAACGTTTCAGTGATATTGTGACCGGTGTTCATCTGGCGGCGTTAAGCGAATCTAAGGTAGAGTAAGACTAAGGGCAGAGGGAAATTTTCGGTGGCAGAAACTAAAAAGAGTAAAACAATCGACGTAGTCTCAGGCAGTTCCGAGCCTGAAACTAATCGCCCGATAATTGTTAGCCGCAAGCCAATTATGTCCGATCCGGAGTTTGTTGCCCAAGCCGGCGAGGACGAGTCCATGCCTAAAGAGGAAGAAGATAATGTCAATCGAAACAACACTATTAAGTTTGATCCTCCTAAAGAGAAAGCTGAAGCTAACCCAAAAGCCGAGCTAAAAATAGAACCATTAACTGACAATAATTTAGACTCACCTAAAGACGAACCCCAAGCCGAGCCGGCAAGTGAGCCGGAGCCAAAACCTGAAGCCAAAGAACCCCAAGCCGAGCCGGCAAGTGAGCCGGAGCCAAAGCCTGAGGCCAATGAGCCCAAGACAGACAGCGAAAGTCAGTCAGCGCCACCAGAGGCCCAATCCGAGGCTGCTAAAATGCGCCGCCAGTTACAGCAAGAAGAAGAAAGTCGCGCACACATCGAAAAAATTAACCAGCTGGTCGAGAGTGAACGTTACTTCCTGCCAATCAACATGAAGGAAAAGCGTTACAATCAACGAGTTATCTTAATCGGGGTGTTAATTTGCATTGTACTGGCTGTAGTTTGGCTGGACGTGGCGTTAGATGCCGGAATAATTAATAACAGTTTGCACCTACCGCATACGCACTTCTTTGTTCTTAAGTCCTAAACACCTTACAATTAAGATATGAATCAAGACTTGACTGAGCCATTTGCTGAATTACTGCGCGGATTAAACGACGAGCAAAAAAGAGCCGTTTTAAGCACCGAAGGGCCGCTCCTTATTCAGGCCGGAGCCGGCAGCGGCAAAACCAAAACTTTAACTCACCGCATTGCTTATCTGCTGGCTAGCGCTAAAGCCACGCCACCGGAAATTTTAGCGGTAACATTCACTAATAAGGCGGCGCAAGAAATGCGCAACCGGGTGGCAGCCCTGATCGGCGCGGACGCTTCTAACCGTTCATTTATGCCATTTATGGGGACCTTTCACTCAATTTGCGTGCGCATCCTAAGGGTTGATGCAGACCGCATTAATTTGCCTAAATCATTCGTTATTTTCGATGAGGGTGATCGTTTGGCGGCAATTAGAAGGGTCAGTCGGGAACTTTCTTTGGATGAGAAAGCTTTCCCGCCCAAAGCGCTTTCCGGTCTAATCTCATCGGCTAAAAACGAGCTTATTGCCCCGGAAGAGTATTCAGCGCTAGCTAGTTATCCAACGGCTGCGGCAGCGGCCAAAGTCTACCCGCTTTACGAGCGGGAACTAAAAACAGCCGGTGGTCTGGATTTTGACGACCTAATTGTCCAGACGGTACGTTTATTAGAAAGCCAGCCGGAAGTGAGAGCCCGGTGGCAGAACCAATTTCGTTACGTCCTGGTCGATGAGTACCAGGACACCAACGCCGCTCAATACCGTCTAACTAAACTGTTAACTAACGATAAGCACAATTTGGCGGTTATCGGCGACGACTGGCAGACAGTTTACGGGTTTAGGGGTGCTGACTTCCGGAACATCTTAAACTTCGAACGCGACTACCCGGAATGTACGGTTATTAAGCTGGAAGAAAACTACCGCTCTACTAGCAATATCTTAAATGCCGGTCAGGCGATCATAACCAAGATTTCCGAGCGCAGCGATAAAAAGCTTTGGACCGCGGCCGGAGATGGTTTGCCGGTACAAGTGCTTCATGTAAGGGATGAACGCGCCGAAGCCGAAGCAATCTGCCTAAGGATCGCGACTGCGGTTTCTGCCGGAAGGCGTAATTACCGGGATTATGCCGTTTTGTACCGTACAAACGCTCAAAGCCGGGCCATTGAGGAGGGCTTCATTCGTTTTGGTTTGCCATACAAAGTGGTTGGCGGTGTGCGCTTTTATGATCGAAAAGAGATTAAGGACATCATTGCTTACCTGCGTTTAATCTTTCAGCCTGAAGACAACATCAGCTTTGAGCGGATTGTAAATGTACCATCCAGGGGTATCGGGGCGATTAGCTTAAAGCGGTTTTTGACATGGCGGGCGTCAACCGCCAAGCCCTTAGTTGAAGCTCTGGGGCAAAGCGCGGACTGTCCTAAACTAAGTCCCAAGGCGGTGGCCGGGCTCAGAGAACTCGGGGATATTCTGCTTAGTTTTCAAAAGCAAGCTCAGCAAGCCAGCCCTTACGAGCTAATCGAAGCCCTCACCCGCCGACTGAACTATTTAGAGTCCTTAGAAGATGGTACGCCCCAAGGGGAAGCCCGGCAGGAGAACGTCAAAGAATTACTCAGCGTTGCCCGGCAATACCAGGATCTGCAACTGGCGGATTTCCTCGAAGAAGTCAGTCTAATAAGTGACATCGACAGCGTGGATTTAAATAGCGACGCCGTTACTTTAATGACCTTGCATTCTGCAAAGGGACTGGAGTTTAACGTAGTGTTTATGGCCGGAATGGAAGAAAGCCTTTTCCCTCATTCCAGATCAATTTACGATCAAAAGGGAATGGAAGAAGAGCGACGCCTAGCTTACGTAGGCATCACTCGGGCCCGCCAAGAACTTTATCTAATTTCTGTTGGCTCACGCATGCTATTCGGTAGCGTCCAGCATAACCCGCCAAGTCGTTTTTTAAATGAAATTGATGCGGTGGTTTCTTCCGATTGGTCGACCCCTCAGGCCAACGAGACTTTACTCAATCAACAAGCGGCAATTGCTAATGAGCCGCGTTACGTAATTGAGCTGAGCGAAGGAGACAACGTCAGGCATCAGCTCTTTGGTGTCGGTACGGTTCTTGAAATTGACGGCGACGTGGCTACCATTTTCTTTAAAGGCAAGGGTACGCGCAAGTTAGATGTCGGTTTTGCCCCTTTAGAGAAACTTTAGACTGATGTCTTCTGGTACAATAAACAGAAGTTGCGGGTTAAGACTAGGGCGTGCCAAATTATGAAGATTAGCTCATTGTTGCTTCCCGCACCCGATCATGCGTAAAAGGTATAATCTGTACAAACGGCGCTTTAAGCGAGCCCATAAGCGCCACGTTAAAGCCGCACAAAAGGTCAGCCGGCATCCTTTTGCTGTTCCGGTGTTTGTTTTTGTCGGGCTGTTAATCATATCCACCCTCGGCTACCTTATTTTTAAACCAGACCAGGCCAGCAACAGCCAACCGGGGCCAAAACTGGTTATTATTAACCATGACCACGTCGAACAAATAGTGCCGTCAATCGAGCCGACCGTCGGCAAGCTGCTAGATAAACTGGGCATTAAACTTAACCCCGGCGACGTTGTCGAGCCGAGCCTGGCTACCCCGATTAATCAGTATGACTTTCGTATTAACATCTATCGTGCCGTTCCGGTTGAGATAACCGAAAACGGGCACAACAGCTTTACTTTCTCGGCGGCAGTTACTCCTCGGGCGATAGCCGAACAGGCCGGATACAAATTAAACCCGGCGGACATCGTGACAACCGTTCCTAGCGCAAACTTCATTAAGCAGGGAGCAATTGGCGAGCAGGTGGTTATTAATCCGGCCACCCCAGTAGACCTTAATTTGTACGGCTCGCCGGTAGTTGTCTACACCCATGCGCGAACGGTAGCCGACCTAATAAAGCTCGAAAATATTCATTTGGTAAAAAATGATCAGGTGCTACCAAGTTTAGACACGCCAATTACTCCAAACCTAGAAGTTTTCCTGATACGTAACGGCGAGAAACTGGCTTCAGTAACCCAAGGCATACCAATGCCGGTGGATACCGTATATGACAATTCCCTAGCCTACGGAACCAGCGCAATTCAACAGAACGGTTCAGCCGGACAAGAGGTTATAACTTACCAAGAGAATACCCAAAACGGCATAGTAGTTAGTCAAACCCCAATTCAAACTGTCGTAACGGTACCTGCAGTGACCGAAATTGTCCTTGTCGGTATTAACTTATCCGGTATCAAGGGCGACATGGCCTATGCCGGAATTGCTCCTGGCGATTACCCTTATGCCGACTATATAATCAGCCATGAATCAGGCTGGTGTCCGACTAAGGCCCAAGGCGAAACTTATTGTCCTGGCGTACCCGACAATCCGATGACTCCATACGGCTACGGTCTTTGCCAGGCTACTCCAGGATACAAGATGGCTTCAGCAGGCAGTGACTGGGAGACCGACCCGATTACCCAGCTGCGCTGGTGTAACGGCTATGCGGTCAGTAAATATGGCAGTTGGTACAATGCCTATCAGCATTGGATTGCATATAGTTGGTGGTAGAAAGTGGAAGCATGGCTGATTTAGATATTGAAGCAAATAAAGACCTTGGGCAGCACTGGCTGATTGACCCGGATTCCCTAGAAGCGATTTGCGAACTGGCGAGACCCGGCCCCAGTGACTATATCCTCGAAATTGGTCCGGGTACCGGCAATCTGACCGACGTTCTGCTTAGCAAGGGCGCGCATCTAATTGCCGTTGAAATAGACAAGGGGCTATTAGCCGGACTTGCTAGGCGCTTTAATAATCGACCTGGCTTTGAACTTATTAATGCGGATATTCGTTCTTACGATTTAGGGCAGTTACCAAAGGGCTACAAAGTAGTTGCCAATATACCCTACTACCTAACCGGCTATCTTATCCGGCGATTAAGCGAATCTGCTAATCCGCCATCCTTATGTGTCCTTTTGGTGCAAAAAGAAGTAGCCGAGCGATTAGGCGCCCAGCCGGGTAAGCTATCCTTGCTAGGCGTGACCGCTCAGACCTACTGGGAAGTTAGGCTCGGGCCGGTTATTCCGGCAAGTTTATTCAGCCCGCCGCCTAAAGTTGATTCGCAAGTAGTAGTTCTCAGCCGACGATCTAAAAACTTACTAATCCCGGCCAATTTAAGACAACAGTTTTTCCGGATTGTCGGAGCCGGTTTTAGCCAGCGCCGTAAAACAATTGCCAACTCTTTAAGCGCCGGTCTTAAACTGAGCAAATCGACAACTGAGCAGTATTTAAAACGGGCAGGTATTGATCCGCTCCGCAGGCCCCAGGAAATTAGCCTAAAGGAATGGGCAAAACTTAGCGAAGAGTTATCTAAGTCAGATGCTTAAAAAGTGATATAATAGAGCTGTGCTAACAGAGGTAATAATTTTGTTAGCAAGCAGTACACACACACGCGCGTGGGGCTGAATTTAGCTCGACGTCGGCTTTACAGGATAGATCGGCAGGCCGCTTGTCAGCGTTATAGGCAAACCATTCTAAATGCAAACGCATTTAACCGTGTAGCACTGGCTGCAAAGAACTTGTTTCTAGCGCCAGTATACGCACCTGCTTTAGCTTAAACCTAAAGCGGCGCCTGACTTGACGCCGGATAGAGGCAAGGCGCTTCATATTTTCCGGATGCGGTGACCATTCGTTCGCGTCGGTCGCTAAAGTCATAGCGGACTATAGCAGCGGAAGTTTGACTGTTTAAATACCCGTTGCCAAAATTTTTAAAACAGCCTAAGCCTGTAGAAGACTAACCATAGTAAACCGACGGACCCGGTTGCAATAACCGGCAGCTCCACCAAAGAACTAATGACCCCTAAAGAAGAGGTCATTTTTTTATTGGCTAGAAATACATGTTCTAGGGGTATAGAAAGTACGTATTAGAACATAAGAAGTTTTATTAAGCAATTTGTCGTATATAATAGGGCTTAGATGAGTGAAGAGATGCCCCGGTTTGAACAATCTCCAGGTCACGGGGAATCCGTGCCCCTGGCTAATTATGCGTATCTAGAATATCTTCTTGAAGTAGCCGAAGAAAAAATCGAGTGGCTAGAACGTGACGAGTTGACAGGCTTAAAAGTAGATAAAATAATCCGTAACGAGTTAGACTCTCGTGTAGAAAAAGCAAGCCGCACAGGTGGCGAATTCGTTCTAATAATTGGCGACGTGGATAACATGAAAGCCGCGAACACCGAATTTGGGCATTATCTTGGAGGGGATGCCTTACTTAAAGCCGTTGGCAGATCCTGCCGTGAGGGCGACCTTATAGGTCGTGCGGGAGGAGACGAGCTTTGGTGGATAGCCGACTTAAAACCGCGCAAAGAATATCATCCCCACCGTCCGCTGCACGTGCGTAGAGATTCACTTGAAGATGTCGCTGCTAAATTGGCGGAAGTCTTTGAAAAACGAGCCAACAGCGAAATTAAAAAGCTTGGTTTGGACGTGCCGGTTGGTTTCTCTGCAGGATTCGCACTCTATCGCCCGGAGGATAGCTCCGGAACGATGATCGATCGGGCTAGCAGGGCAATGCTGGCGCGCAAAACGAAAAACAAAGAGAAGCGCTCGAGTATGGAAAGGCACCCGGCTAATTACCGTACTGATCAGGAATAGTCCGGGCCCGAAGAATCGTGCAGATTAAGATAGCTAATATATAATAGGGCGTAAGGTAATTAAGGGGCTATAGCTCAGCTGGCTAGAGCGCAGCATTCACATTGCTGAGGCCCATGGTTCGAGTCCATGTAGCCCCACCAGCGCTAATCCGAGAGGGGATTGTATAAAAATGATGTCTCAAGACGATTGTCCATTTTGTAATATTAATGATCGGGTATTGAAGAGTAACCGCCTAGCCCAAGCTTTTTTAAGTAACCCGCGCAAGGTTCCCGGGCATTTCCTAGTGACTCCCAAGCGCCACTTAGAGAAGCCATGGGAGCTGACCAAGGACGAACTTCAGGATATTTTTGAGTTAATCTTCTTTATTGAGGAAAAGCTGGTTAGTAAGCTAGGACAGGGTGCAGATATCCGCCAGAACTACCGGCCGTTTATGGAAGCCGGACGGCTTAAGCAGAACCATGTTCACTTTCATGTCTACCCCAGGTACAACCAGGACTATCTTTACCAGGTATCTGAAAAGTTTGAAACCGATCTGTTCACCGATTTAGACCCGAGCGAGCAGGCTGAATTTGCGAAATTGCTGAAGAGTGACGATGCCAATAACTAGCTACGGAATACTGGTGTATAAGATCGAGCAAGGACAAGCCAGCGTCTTACTGGCTCACCCTAGCGGTCCGTTTTGGGCAGACAAGGATAGCTGGACGGTACCAAAGGGAGAACCCGAGCAAAACGAGAGCGAACTTGCTACTGCTAAGCGCGAGTTTCATGAAGAAACCGGCCTGAGCTTGGACTTTGATCAGCCACTGCTTGATCTGGGCGAACTAAAGCAGTCCGCCGATAAGACTAATCACATCTGGGCCATTAACGCCGATCCGGATCTAGATCACTTCTCCAGCAATAATTTTGAGCTTGAGTGGCCGCCTAACTCCGGTAAAAGGCAGAGTTTTAAAGAGGTTGATCGAGTAGCATGGTTTGACCTAAAGAGCGCTAAAACCAAGCTCTTTCCGAGCCAGCGCCTGTTTGTGGACCGATTAAACTCAGCGCTTGAGAGAGAACAACTGTTAAAATAACTAAAAGGCAATATGGGCAAATACTACATAACAACTTCAATCCCGTATATTAACGCCGAACCGCATATTGGGTTCGCGCTTGAGCTGCTGTACGCCGATGTCCTGGCGCGTCATGCCCGGGCGAACGGCAAAGACGTAATTTTTGTCACCGGCACTGATGAACATGGCGGAAAAATTGCTGAACGCGCCAAAGCCAGCAACCTAACTCTCAAACAATATACCGACCAAGTATCTGAACGCTTCCGCGAATTAACTAAAGTACTGGCGATTAGCAACAACCGCTTTGTTCGAACTACTGATCAAG
>DAHVVZ010000038.1 GCA_027357065.1 Candidatus Saccharimonadota bacterium
TCCTGGCACCGGAGCGGCTTTTTGTCAGCTTATTACACTTTGGTTGGAACGCATGGAGCACATATTACTATTGGTCTGATTTGGATGGCCGTGATGGCTGTATACATAGTGAAGCGTGGTTTAAATAACCCGCTGGTATTAAAGAGGATCCGCATGCTTAGCCTATTTTGGCATTTCTTAGATGTTGTCTGGATCTTTATTTTTACAATTGTTTATTTATTTGGAGCCCTGCACGCCTAATACGATGAACGCTAAATACCACCATGTAACTAAACCTGTCCCCACGCCTAGTAGTGTGCTTATTTCCGAGCACCAGCCGCCGGCCAAGTTCAAGCATTACGTGATTGGCTTTGTTTCCTCGCTAATTCTTACCATAAGTGCCTATTTAATTACCGTTAATCATGCCGGTAATAAGTGGTTGTTGTTTATTATCTTAGCGGTTCTGGCGTTGACGCAATTTATCGTGCAGCTGTTTTTCTTCTTACATGTCGGTAGAGAGTTTCCGCCGAGGTTTAAACTGATGCTTACGGCTTTTATGATTTTAGTGGTTTTAATATTAGTCGGCGGCTCGCTATGGATTATGTTTAACTTAAACGGACGGGTGATGCCCAGCACGCGGCAAATGGAGAAATATATGAATAGTCAGGACAACCTCTAGAGATGTTTAGTCGAGTTAAAGATTACTATACGTTAGCTAAGCCGGGCATGGTTTATGGCAACCTACTAACGGCCATGGCCGGCTACTTATTAGCTTCTAAACTTTCTCTCAACTGGACGCAGTTTATAGCGATGTTGGCCGGTACGGCATTGATTATGGGGTCGGCCTGCGCGCTCAATAATTTGTTTGACCGGGATATTGACGCGTTAATGAAGCGTACCCATAAACGCCCTTCAGTTAGCGGGGCAATTTCTACTAAATCCGGAACAATCTTTGTTATAGTGCTGGCGCTGCTTGGCATTGTCCTGCTGGCGCTATTCGTGAACTGGCTTTGCGTAGCGGTCGGACTGGTTGGTTTTATCGATTACGCTCTAATCTACACCTACTCGAAGCGTAAAACCTACCACTCGACATTAATTGGCTCCTTGGCCGGCGCAATGCCGATTATTGGCGGTTACGTCGCGTATTCCGACCATTTAGGGGTTACGGCAATTATTGTCGGGCTGATGATGCTGCTCTGGCAAATGCCTCATTTCTATGCAATTGCGCTGTTTCGCGAAGCGGATTACCGTAAAGCCGGTATTCCCCTGCTGCCAATCGTTAAAGGTCATGCCGCTACTACTAAAGCAATGGTGGCCTATAACTTGCTCTTCTTAATTGCGGTGCTTAGCCTTTATTTTTATTCCAAGTTAGGAGTTGCTTACGTACTGGTATTAGGGACTGCTGCTTTAGCTTGGCTAATCTATAACCTGCAAGGTTTTAAAAAGATAACTTTAGTGTCTTGGGCGCGGCGAAGTTTCTCCTACTCGCTGCTAGTCATGGTGATTATGTCGGTGATGGTCGCTGTGCGCTAGACTTCTTTAGGGAAGTCTACTTTGACTGTAGTGCCCTTGCCCGGAGTGCTGGTAATAGTAATAACTGCTTGATGAATATCTGTAATTAGCTTGGCAATCGATAGTCCGAGGCCAAACCCGCTTTCATTGCTTCTTGAAGCGTCAGCTCGATAAAAGCGGTCAAAGACGTGCTCCAAATGCTGAGCTTTAATGCCGTGACCTTGGTCGGAAATCTTAATAGATACCCAATCCTGCGAGCGTTCAAGACTTAGGCTGACGCGTGTGCCTTTCGGGCTATATTTAATTGCGTTATCTAGGAAGATGACCAAGAGTTGAACTAAACTGTCGTGGTCGCCCATAATTTTGTAGGTTTCTTTAGCTGAAGAATTAATTGCGAATGCGATATTTTTCGCGTCGGCTTGGGGTTTAACCTGGTCGATTGCTTCTTTGGCTAGCGGTTTAAGGTCTTGACGGACGAATTGTTTTTGCTGGCTCTCAGCTTCAAGAAGCGACAAGCGCATCAAGTTGTTAATTAGCGTTTCAAGCTTTGAGGCTTCCTCGATATTGCTGCTAATAACTCGTTTCAGGGCTTTAGTATCTAGCTGATTGTCCATTAAGGCTACCTCGGACTCCATGCGGAGGGCCGTAAGAGGAGTTCTGAGCTCATGGCTGGCATCGGCAACAAAACGTTTCTGTTGCTCATGAGCGGCTTCAATTGGCTTAAGGGTCTCACGCGCCAGGGCATAACTAATCAGTCCGGCGCTAACTAAAACTATTAGGTTAGTTAGAATTAGCTCGTCTAGCAAATGGGTTCTGCCAGCAGCTAAATCCGCCGGATTAAGTTGTCCAAAGCGGGTACCGTTAAAAATTGGGAACGAAGTAGATAATTCACGGGTTTCCCGGCTTAGGCCATAAACTAAGTTGTTTGATCCGATACGGTAAACAACTGCCGAAAAAATCAGACTAATTACCATTAAGACACTTAGGTAGGAGAGAGTTAGTTTAAAGGTGGCGTTTTTGAACATCATAGCTTTATTGCTAGTCTAGCGCGACTTAGTAAAAATGCTCATTTTTAGCGGCTTAGTTTGTAACCAAAGCCACGGATAGTGTTAATTAGTGGTGGTTGATCTGGGAAAATCCGGTCAATCTTCGACCTTAGGTAGCCGATGTATACCTCTACGGTGTTAGGCATCACAATCGCATCTTCGTTCCAGACGTGGTTGATTATCATGTCCTTGGTTAGGATCTGCTCAGAGTGACGAATAAAATATTCAAGCAAGGCGAACTCTTTATTAGATAACTTAATTGGTTTGCCGCCCCTTGTTACCTCGTATTTAGCCGGATCTAGGGTTAGGTCGGCGTAGCTTAAGACTGACGAGGTCGGAACCGGCGGGCGGCGCAGTAAGGCCTGCATGCGAGCCACTAGCTCTGAAAATGAAAAGGGCTTCACTAGATAGTCGTCAACTCCGGCATTTAAGCCTTCGACCTTGTCTTCAACACTGCCCCGGGCGGTTAGGATTAAGATTGGCGCTTTTTGGCCCTCGGCCCTTGCCTGTCTTGCAATATCTAGCCCGTCTTTACTTCCTGGCAGCATACGGTCAAGAATAATAATGTCGTAATCCGGATCAACCGCATAGCTCAGTCCGGTATCGCTATCGGCGACCGTGTCTACGGCATAGCCCTTCAGCTCAAGTCCGCGTTTTACAGCGTTAGCTATCTTCTCTTCGTCTTCAACTAATAGTACGCGCATGTTTTGTCTCTAATCCTTGAATTAATATCCAATTGATTCTCTGTTAAGTATATGACAATGCATGAAAAATAGCTGAACTATTGCTCGATGGCCGGTTTTGTCTGACTAAAGCGGTTTTGGGCATGGGTGGCCAGCATGACAATAAATATGCAGCCGAGGAAGATTAAAAATACCCCGCGGTCAATAATATTAGCTCCTAAGATTTGAGCGTTTGAAAAGCCATGCAGACGGTGGGCAATCGATAAAAAAGCTTCGCGGAAACCGATTGCGCCTGGAGTCAGAGCAACAAAAAGTGAGAAGTTGGCGGCGCCAGTGTAGCTAATGGCTCTTAGTAGGCTCGTGCTACCCGAAACCTGCCTAAGCTCAAGAAAATAAATTGCGCTTTGTACCGCAAGCTGGACGATCACAACTAGGGTCAGGCGGGCTATTTTATTACGGCTTAAGTCAAGCTTGATCTTTACGTTGCGGCGCGCAAAGTGTTTGCTAGCCAGCCTTAAAACCAGGTAGCTGATTAATACGGCGCTAGCCATCCCGGGGAGAATTAGCCAAAAGTATTTTCCAGTAGCGAAGAGGATAATACTGCTTAGAACCGCGTAGATTGCAAAATAGACCAAAGAAGCCATGATGTATGAAGAGACGGCAACCTTATGTTTGGTCTTTAAATAACCGGCGCGTACGGCTATGCCGCTTTGCAGGGGCATAAAGAAGTTAGTCAGAGTTGAGTAAATTGACATTATCAGGTTTTCTTTAGTCTTTAAGGGCTTTCCGCATAGATCCAGGGTTGCGTTATAGACGGCCATTAAAACGACCAGCATCAGGCCGTAGCCAAGAACGAGGACAATAATTAACCAGGGGCTGATGTGTTTTAGCTCACTAAGAACGCTCTGATGGCCATAGATATAGTAAGCGAACAAACCTAGGATGACCGCTAGGAACGAATAGATGGCTACGGTCTTCTGGCGCTTACTAACTTGCATACTGTCTTACTATAACCTATTCCACTTAAAGCAGGCTGGTGCAGTAGCAGATATTGCTTAGTTCACTTTTAAAGGCATTCATGGTCCGGTCAGACGGTGTAGTGTTAGCTATC
>DAHVVZ010000004.1 GCA_027357065.1 Candidatus Saccharimonadota bacterium
ATGAATCTCTGCAAAGTTCTCTAATTGTCTTGCTTTTGTGATCCCTTTATAAACCCATACTTGAGCCCGGCAATGACAGGCAAGGGTAAGCATAATTCATGCCTACCCTTGAGAGCAGAAACAGCTTAGGCTTTACCATTATCCAGTGCTGTATAGAAGTTAGTATCAAGACAGAGCATTAGTTTTAGCCATTTTTTTGGAGCCTATCCTCTTCAGTCAGGGCGGCCATGGTCTCATTGTCTATGCCTTTGCCAATAAACCAATCTAAAGATAAATCAAGAGCTGCCTTAATGTTTGGAATTTCTTATGAAAGTTCTTTAATCACAACCTGATTATGGCTTTTGTTACTGAGCTTGGCTTTTTCCTTAAAAAAGATCGACCGACTCGGGCAAATTACGTATCGTTAACTGTGTACTCACGCATACATGCACTTTAGTATCAAACTTTTGTGCAGTCGAATATTAAACAAAAATTACAGTATGCATACTAGAAAAATCTCCTTTCAAGTATATTTTTAGCTTCTATTACTTTTCTAGACTAACTTAATGCTATCTTTATAACCCTTGATAGGCAGAATACGTTATTAAGGTGCACTAACACCCGATGAATTCTGCACTACATTAAACATAACTATTCCAAGAGCCGAGGGGTCCACGATGTAATGAGTAAGTGCAAACGCATTGATTATCAGATTCTTAAGCATTACAATTTAGTTGTACAGTAGAACACAAAACTAAAAATTAAAAAATGAGATCTGTGAGCCGTTCTTATGACAGGGGTAGATCTGCCTATAGTTATAGGTACGATCCTCTTAACGGCTCAGAAAATCGCATTGGACATAGTGCTGAGCAGCTGTTGCTGTCCGTAGAACCGCGGGCGGCCTCGAAAATCTTAAAGAAGCACATTAAAAGAACCTTGCGTAGGAAGCGGTCTGCTCTACGTATCACCAGCTATATATTACTGTGCCTGTTTGCTGTAGTTGGGATAACTTTCACCGGTGTCTTTGTGGGCATGCAATACCACATATTCAATGGTGAAGGCAGCAGTATTTCACGCGATAGCTTCTTTAAGACCTTGCCCAAAGTTACCGTACATGCCGCTTCAGTGTCTCATACCCCTACGGCCGTAAGCTGCGTGGAGCAGTTGAGCAATGGTGCGCAAGTGCCGGTTTGTATATGGAATAAAAGTCCGGAGTACGCGGTCATTAGGGATGGTTTATATAAGGACAGGAATGTCATTAACCTGGTAGCCCAACAAACAGGCGTTTCTTCCAGAATGATTGCCGCTACTGTTGTCCCTGAGCAATTGCGTTGGTTCACTACGGACCGCGAGGACTTTAAGAAAATTTTTGAACCCCTAAAGATACTTGGTGTAGCTGCAAACATGACCTACGGCATTGGCGGGTTCCATTATCAGACGGCGCAAAGAGTAGAACAATACACTAAAGATACTAATTCGCCGTTCTATGCAGGGCCGGGCATGGCACAACTTGTGGCCTATCCGAGCGTACAGAATCCGCGTGATACCAATTTGCTAGCCAGATTAAGCGACAGCACGGACCACTATTATTCATATCTCTATGTGGCGCTCTTCATAAAAGAAATAACCAATCAATGGGAAAGCGCTGGTTATGATATCTCCAACCGTCCCGATGTTATTATTACGCTCTATAACATCGGTTTTGACAGGTCGATACCTAAGCCGAACCCGCAAATTGGCGGCGCCACCATAAACGTCGATGGAACGAATTATACTTACGGCGAACTAGGCGTAGATTTTTATTATTCAGACGAATTGACCCAAGTATTTCCGATGGCTTATTAGGTACTGATTTGAATCTCGGTCACGAATCCAAATCGTGTCAAGGAACGGGCTAATGAAAATAACGTTCCCTGCCAGTCTCTTATCGACGAGTATATTCGTAAAGGCCTAGGTTTTGCCGCTAATAGCATACGGCATTCCAGTGAATCTAAACTCCGTTTATCTAAAAAGGTTAGCGCGAGATAATCTTTGCCGGCTCATTCTTTAGGGCATGTTCTTCCAGAGGTTCGGTCGCCAAAAATTCCGGCAGTATTGGCACGCTCGACGGGTCGATAAAGCCAATTTCCGCAATTTCTTTTAACCCGTGGGCCGTTTTAGCTAAATCAATGCTCGTGTAGTCTAGGCCATTAGTTATATGAAAGAAAAACTCTAGATAATCTTTCTCGTTAAAGGTGAATTGTTGAACGTACAATAAATTACCGACTATCGGTTTAACGCCTGTTTCTTCTATCATTTCCCTGGTAATTCCGTCTAGCAAAGCCTCTTGTTCTTCCAGGCCTCCTCCAGGCAAACACCAATACTTATTAACCGGTTCCCGGCCTTCTTTATATGGCTTGTTTTTGACGCACAGTAATTTGTTGTCAAGAAGGACGATGCCGCGTACCGATATTCTTCTATTCATGATTAATCAAGTATATCTGAAACAAGACGATCTGCTGCTTAAAAGCAAACCTTCGGCAAGCAGGTTAGCAATAGCCATCTAGTCTGCTAATTTTTGTGGATCGTAGTTTTTTATCAAACGTAGCTTAACGTGAACAGGATTAGACAGCCTTTTGTTTCTGCGGAGGGGTATAGCGGCTGTTTCTTTTTCCTCTAGATAAATCTTCGTTTGCTGAACGCAAGCCGGCATTACCCAGCTGCCTTTGCACTTCTTTAAATCTAAATCTATAACTAAGCATCCAATCAGGAGGATAGCCTTCGCGCTCCAAAATTTCAATTAATCTGCGCGTTGGCCTGAATGGGTTGTCTTTTGTATTATTGCCATATTTAACGCGGATAGCTTCAACGGTTTTTTGAAGATGAGGGTCGGTCACGTTACTATCAAACAAATCCGATCCGTCAATAGCCATGCGTACTCCAGCCCCGACGTGATAGGCTTCCAGTTCGTCTCCTAAAGCAATCAAGTCGGCATCATCTTGAGAAGATAACATGGTTATTGGGCGAGATTCCCGTTGACTTACGTGGGTAAGCTCATGAAATAAGACATCGGAATCGACTCGGCCCGATCCGGGTTTATGGTTAAATCGTATAAGTGGGCGCAGAGTAAATTTGGCAATTTTTCCAGCCGGTGTTCGGTTCAAATCCAGGGCTTTTTTAAGTGACAGGCTGCTAAACGTAAATGCCACTCCAGTGGTCTCTCCGCCTTCTTGATCTGAATTAGAAAGCGGAATCTTCCCGGCTCCATTGCTTGAGCTTAGATCGAACAGGTAATCAAGGATTTCGTCAGAGCTCTTAGATCCAGGACCCCAGCTATCAATTACCCTAGAGGCATTATGCCTTTGCGCCGTACTCATCTGATTATTGCCGAGATTAAAAAAATACGGCCCTTCGCTATTAACCAGCACAAAGGGAATAGTATTCGGTTCGAATATTCTTGGCATGCGGGCAACGTCTTGCTCGGAAACAACCGGGACGATTCTACATAGTAAACGTGACAGATTTAAAATTCTATCAGCACCCAAATTATCGATGGTCGCCTGTTGGCTTAAGATACTTTCTGCTGCCTCAATTGATCTATCGAAATACTTTATCTTCCCGGTCCGGTCAATCATAAAGCTACATTGCCACATAACTATTATATAGTCAATGCCTCAGATTATTGACAACCCCAAACCTTAACCTTAAGCTTAAAGCACGGTTAATAATTAAAAAGGAATAATATGCGAAAATACTTCACAAAACTTGGGCTAATCAGCTCTTCGCTGGCCCTAGTAGTGATGGGCGGATCAGTAGCTTTCGCCCTGCCAGCACAAGCAACTACGCACGCCCCCCAAACTGCTGGGAGTAATCCAGGATACAGCAGCACCAATAACCCGGGATCTAGCCAATCGGGTAATGGTCAGGCCAACGGCCAGGCACATCTCCAGGCGGCACAGCTAAAAGCCTGTCAGAACCGCTCAAAAGCCATCTCTAATATAATGAGCCGAATCGATACCCGAGCCCAAAACCAGATAACTCTTTTTAGCACCATAGCTACCCGGGTGGAAAATTTCTATACTCAAAAAGGCAAGACTCTAAGTAACTACAGTCAGTTGTTAGCGGCTGTTACGGCGGCAAAAACTCAAGCTGAAACTGACTTCGGCACTTTGCAGACCAACAGTACCTTTAGTTGTAGCGCGAGTAACCCGAAGGGAATGGTTTCCGCTTTTCAGAGTTACTTAAAAACTGAAATCAGTGACCTGCAAAACTACAGAACGGCCGTTAAGAACCTTATCGTAGGGGTTGCTTCAGCTAACGGGGTTAATATATCTTCGACCAATCAGTCAACTGCTGCACAGGGGAGTAAGCAATAATATGAAAAAACAACTAACTCAATCCGGGTTTGCAATTGTAGAAATGGTAATAGTAGTCGTTCTTGCGGCAGCTATTGTTGCCACGGGCTTTTTCGTCTGGCACGAACACAACAAAAATAGCAATTCCACCGCATCAATTTCAGTTTTAAATGGCGGCTATCAATCGCCTGCGACTTCTACTCCTTCAGCCCCGCAAATTAATACCGCATCTGATCTTAGTAGTGCTTTGAGCGCTCTTAATCAGACCAGTATTAGCTCCAGCAATATCGATAGCAGCCAGTTAAGCAGCTATTCTTCTGGTTTTTAAAGCTAGAGCTCTGCGATTTTTTGCTAAGGACTTAGCAACACTAACATAGACTCCTCCTAGGTATTGCAATGCCTAGGAGGACTGCTATTGGCGGTTTGGTCGGTTGGCGTATATAATAAAAAAGTTATGAGCAACTCAATTATTATGTCGGAGATGATTATGACTCCTCGGCGGGGGTGCTTATAGCTTTGGTCAATTTTCAGGCAAGCAAATAACAATAATCCTCCGCAAAAAGGAGGATTTTTAATATTAACTAATAGTTAACAATGAAATGATTAGAACTGAGCAAGACAATTCGCTAAATCAAGAACTGATGGGTGAAATTCTGATTGCCGACAAACTGCTTAGGGAGCCCTTTAGCCCGGTATTGAGGACTGAAGTAAGTTTTGACGAGGCGCTATCTGAAACTTACGCCGCTAACGTTTGGCTGGCCAGCGAAGTGCATCAGCCGATTGGGGCTTATAAGATTCGAGGGGCTTTTAACTTTATTAGCAATCTGGACCAAAACCAAAAAGAGCGCGGCGTAGTCACTGCAAGCGCCGGCAATCATGCCCAGGGTATTGCTCTTTGCTGTAATAGCGAGGGAGTGAAGTGCAGAGTCTACATGCCCAGAAACACGCCAGCCAATAAGATTAACCGTGTATTAGACTTTGGGGGCGAACAAACTGAAGTTAAGCTAGTCGGGGACAGCTTCGACGAGGCCTCACGGGCCGCCAAGGACTTTGGCCGCGAAAAGGGAGCAGTCATGGCTCATCCCTTTAATGATCTTAGAGTTATTGCCGGACAGGGTACGTGGGGCCTAGAGATAGCGGACCGGGTACCAAATATTGACGTCGTAATGTGCCCGGTAGGAGGCATGGGCTTGTTGGCCGGAATTGCCACGGCGATAAAAAACCGCTACCCTAACGCACAAGTTATTGGCGCCGAACCAGAAGGTGCCGCTTCTTTAAAAGAAGCGCTAAAATATGGTCGACCGGCGCAGCTTGAAACGATCTCTACTTTTGTTGACGGAGCGTCGGTAAAGGAAGTTGGCGAGTTACCTTTTCGACTTGCCGGACATCTGGTAGCTGCGACAGTTGAAGTATCTGATTTAGAGTTAAGGAAAGCCACGATGCAATTATGGGAAAGACACCGGCCATTAAGAGCCGAGCTGGCTGGAGCTTTATCGGTAGCCGCCTTAAGCCGCACTGAAGATATCTCAGGAAAAAGCGTGGTCTGCTTAATTAGCGGCGGCAATCTAAGCGACAACAGGTATGAAACCGAAGTCCGCTTATCCGCTTAATACGCATGCGTACGGCTCAGAAATATTATTTCAATAATCCTAATAAGTTATTTCGCACCCCCCTCAAGTGTTTCGGTATATAATTAGTAACCATAATGATGCAGGATTTAGAGTACGGTGGCCAAAAGTTCGAAGCCTACATGGCGACCCCAAAAACTGAGGTAAAGGGCGGGATAATTGTGATTCATGAGGTATGGGGATTGGTCGATCACATTAAATCAGTGGCCGATCGCTATGCGAGCCAAGGTTACATTGCTCTAGCCCCTGACTTGCTAAGCGAGACGGATATAGCCGCTCATGCCACCCCGGAGCTTCAGGAAGATTTATTTAACCCCCAAAAGCGTAACGCCGCTCAAACTAAGATGCGGGCTTTAATGGCGCCAATCCAAGAGCCGGACTTTGCCTCTAAAACAATTAGTAAATTGAAAGTCTGCTTCGATTATCTATATAACCTGCCCGAGATTAAGCAGCGTGTGGCGGTGAATGGATTTTGCTTCGGGGGAAGCTATAGTTACAGCCTAGCCATAGAAGAACCAAGGCTAAAACTAACCTTGCCTTTCTACGGGCACGTAACAACTGAAGTGTCCGAGCTAGCTAAGATAAAGAGTCCGATTCGGGCCTTTTATGGCCAAAACGATGAGGGTCTGATTAGTACGTTGCCTGCGGTTAGTTTAGCAATGAAACAAGCCGGCGTAGATTTTGAGTCTAAGGTCTACCCGGACTGCGCGCATGCTTTTTTCAATGATTCGAATAAGTTTGCTTACTATGAGCCGGCCGCTAAAGATGCCTGGGAACGTGTTCTAAGTTATCTTTCCAAGTATCTTTAGGAATAATCATGCCTGCTTGACGGGCCTTGATGCCTAGCCTAGGCTTAGGACATAGATGTTTGATGTACGTAACTCCTACGGCGCTGCAGATAAGCCTTTAAGCGCTAAAGATGTAGCTAAAGCCCGCGACTACATTAAAAACTATTGGCAGAACCTGATCCATGATCAGAGTAAAGACGACGAGACACTGATAGCACTTCCTAAGCCGTATTTGGTCCCGGCTTATGAGAAGGGACACGAATTTGACTTTAACGAGCTCTACTACTGGGATAGCTATTTCATGATTCAGGCTCTATTGAGCGAAGAACATCGCAGTCTGGTTGTGGGAATTTTAGAAGATCTTTTTGCAGAGTTTGAACGTTTTGGGATAATCCCTAACGCTTCACGGGTTTATCTTATTGGACATTCGCAGCCCCCATTTTTAACCAGCTATATATGGGATGTCTATGATAGTTTTCAGATGAGTAAAACCTGGTTAAAGAAATCGTTAGCAATCGCAGAATCCGAGTATCGGAAAGTTTGGATGGGAACTGCTAAGCCTAATGCCCGCTTGGTCTACAAAGGACTGTCCCGCTACTACGATATTAATTATTTAAATGACCTGGCTGAAACTGAAAGCGGCTGGGACTACACTCCGCGCTTTAACCATAAGGTGCTAGAGTATCTGCCGATTGACCTTAATGTGCTGCTCTATAAATACGAAATGGATTTTGCCCGAGGTGCAAAGTTACAAGGCGATTCATCAGTCGCTGCCAAGTGGGAGGAAACGGCCAATCGCCGTAAAGAAGTAATCAACGAACTGATGTGGGACAGCGGCAAGGGTCTCTATTATGACTACGATTATCTTAAAGGCAAGTGTAGCAATGTGAGTTCCCTAGCGAGTTATTATGCCCTTTGGGCCGGAATGGCGACTCCGGATCAAGCCAAAAAAATGGTGCGTGCTTTACGGCGGTTTGAAGTTAAGGGCGGCTTAACGACCACTGACGCCGTTTTATTCGGCCAGCACATACTCAGCTCCGTACCGATGCAATGGGCCTATCCTAACGGCTGGGCACCGTTACATTTTTTGGTTGTCGAAGGGCTAAAGCGCTACGGCTACGACAAGGAAGCCAACCGGATAGCCATGAAATGGTTGAAGACTAACCTAGCCTGGTTTGAGTCAAACGGTGTATTCCTAGAGAAATATAACGTTCTGCAGCCCGGTAAACCACCGACTAAAGGTGTCTATCCAAGCCAAATCGGTTTTGGCTGGACTAACTCAATTTTCGAACGCTTTTGCCTGGACTACATCGATAGCCGCAGCTCTAGCTAGAGATTATTAGTCGTTGTATTCATGAAATAACGAGGGCTAAAGAGGCGGTTATTGCAAACAATCTTCTCAACGCTTATGCTCAAGTTATGGAAGATAGCACTGGCGCGCCAGCTCCAAATACCGAACAAACCAATAAAACAGGCTTAGAACAACCACCGGCCAGAGAATCGACTACGCAACCGCAGGAATCCTCAACTCAAAATAAGGCCATTGCTAACCAGCCATTAAATCTACCGGCCGCGGAGAGCGGGCATACTGCCTTTCATTCCAAGCACGCCATTAGGTTCATTCTCCTGTATATCTTGGCCGCCATATTAGTAGTTGTTGCAGCTACAATCTACGATCTTCATAAACACTAAGCTGCGGTTGTGCTTGATTTTACACTCCTAAATGCTTATTCTTTTCATATAACCTAACGGAAGCTAATTAATAATAATATGAACAGAATAACGTCTAAACTAGGGCTGATTATTAGCAGCCTGGCGCTGATTACTCTTATGAGCGCATCAGCGAGCGCTCTACCGGCTCAAGCTAGTAGCGGTAATGCAACCGCCCAACAAGCCCAAACCACCGCCCAGCAAAAGATGTGTGTGGCCAGGGAGAAGGCTATCAACCAA
>DAHVVZ010000001.1 GCA_027357065.1 Candidatus Saccharimonadota bacterium
CGCTTACTTTGACAATGCCAATGATTTGCAGGCGGCAGTGATTGAGCTGCGCGGTTTAAGTGAAACCCCAAGCGCGATTGAGTTGGTTGATGACAATCTACTAAACAGTGTTTCGACGGAGAATGCTAACTATCTCAAGGAAGTTATATCAACTCCTTTCCCGAAGTTTGTGTTGTTAGTTGAATTTGATGACATAAGTGAGCATGATCGTCGCAAGGGAAGCAAAAAAGCCGCCAAGATTCTCGGTAAATACAGCCAAACCGTTCTAACCGAGGAAGATCCGGAAAAGCAGAAACTGATCTGGAAAGTTAGGGACGCCTCGGCAATGCTTAGTGGGCATGCTATCAAACAAACCAACCCGCTGCCGTTAATTGATGACGGTATCGTGCCTCTGGATAAGTTAGCCAGTTTCCTTAGTGGCATATATGACCAGTTCAAACGTGAGCACTTGCAAGTTGCCGTGTGGGGTCATGCCGGTGACGGCAACCTTCACGTTCAGCCTTATCTAGATTTAAGTCAGGTTGGCGATCGCCAGAAGGCTTTCCGGATGCTTGAAGACTTCACAACTCAAATCAGGCAACTGGGAGGCTCAATCAGCGGGCAATATAACGACGGCCGCTTGCGTGGTCCATACCTGCCCAAGCTTTATCCCGACGATGTTTACCAGCTACTAATTAAAGTTAAGAAAATTTTTGACCCATACAACATTCTTAACCCGGGAGTTAAGATTAACGTTAGCAGCGACGAAGTTAGGCCCTTGCTAAGAAGCAAGTATAGCCTAGAGCATATCTACGACCACTTGCCACTATCCTAAGTTAAGTAAAATATACTGTTTCGGTGCTAAGCATAAGATGTTAATATATCTAGCGACGCAAGTCTTACGCGCGCGAGTGCTGGAACCGGTAGACAGGCCAGCTTGAGGTGCTGGTGTCCGTTAGGACGTGGAGGTTCAAGTCCTCTCTCGCGCACCATGGGCGCTTAGCTCAGCTGGCTAGAGCGCTTGCTTTACACGCAAGAAGTCGGGGGTTCAAGTCCCTCAGCGCCCACCACGAGTATGCTACTCAAGCCCCAGATTTCAGATGAACAATTCTTTAAGGCATGAGTCGTAAGTATCACTGTCGTCATCTTAATAATAGCGGTTGCGTGCTACGTAACGGGTTCTGACGTCAACGGTGGAGATATGACCGTGGAGGTTATTGGTCGGTCGGCATCAACCGCTTGGATGTTTCGTTCATAGATCGCTGCAGTTAACTTCCTTGCCTGCAGAGAAAGCTGGCTCTTGAGGGCCATTTTGGATCGTATTTTGTCAATAGATCTTTAACAAGCGATATCGAGAGTTGCATGTCTACAGAGTTAGTGCATAATGATGCCCATAATGACGACAAAGACGGGGACAAATTGAAGGGTAAAAGAGAATTTTTCTACGGAGAGACCGGTTGGTATGCCGAAGGCATAATTACGTCGGAGGAACTTTCGCTCCTATTTGATGAAGAAGAGGAGCGGCAGGCTCTAAGTTCAGGTGCCTTTTATGCACTCCTAGAGAAGTTAACCAAAGACTCAGACGGAATGATTCCGATTCCGGAAATTGAAAAGTTATCTGGAAAGTAGATAGTTAGGTTTCCCGTGCGCGCTCCGTATCCGTCGCATATCCTCTTGCTCGGAGTTGATTCTAAACAGTGTTTGTGCTGTATCCGATCCGAGAGGCGATGCTTGCCACAGAGTCCTCGAATTCATGGAGCTTCACCATCTCGTCGATCTCCTTTGAAGTGGGTGACTGAAGGCGCATCTTGACGCCAGCCTTCTTCAGTCGGACAGCGACTGTGTGCCGGTCGATCCCAAACTCCCTGCCTAACTCGTAAACGGTTGCGCCGTTTCGGTACTTCTGGCACATGCGGTCTGTCTGCTCTGATGTCAAGCGCTTTTGCGACTGACGTAGGCGGCGTGGACTCTGAGGGTCATCGGTGTCACGTTGACCTATAGCAATCGCATCCTTCATAATTGAATATAGATTTGTGCTGGCCACGAGCCGTCCGGGGAGTGGAATCAAGCCATTTCTGAAGCGTGAACCATTTTCCTGCGTCACACGTGGAAAGTGCCACCATCAACTTTCGTCTTTATATCTCAGCTTCAGGGTGCATCAGACGCCAAACTAATGAAGGTTTGGTCGTTGGCTGTAGCGTAACTAACGGAATCGACTGCCTTAAGTTAAACTGATTGGCTGGTACAGAGATACTGCCAACCGCTGTTGAGCTAGGCGAGGGCACTTTCAGGCCATGAATATTCATAAGCGCGTTAACCGATTGACCTTGTAGCAAGAAGTTTGCCAGATTCCCCTGAGCTGCAATCTGAATGTTGCCGCCCCAAGGTTGCTTAAACTCCCCAAGAACCTCACCTTTACTAACTAGAATCGCTCTTGAAAAACTAGCTTGCAGCGAAACTACAAGTGGCACTGAATCACTTAGGGCTCCGGAAAGATTGGGAGCTCCCATTAAAGCCGTCAGCAAAGTTACTGTATGACCGTTAATTGTCGCGTTTGATGCGCTCAAGAAAACCCCGCCGGCCTGATTGGAATTGCCGGTTTTAATACCCACTATTCCGTCAACTCCTAAGATTCCATCGTAGTTATTCATAACCCCGACATTTGGAACATTGACCGATTTCATACCGACGATTTGTTTTAGTACCGGATTTTGCATCACCTTTTCGCCCAAGAGAATAAGATCATTGGCAGTTGAAGTTGTGGTGGGCAGGAAGCCGCTGGCGTCGCCGCCGACGTGAGTGCTGTCTAGCCCCAAGCTGCGCACGAAAGTATTTGCGTAAGCGTCGTAGTTGGCTACCGAGCCATAGGCCCAGCGCGCCAAAGCGTCGGCAATATTGTTCCCCGATGGCACAAGCATGGCTTCAAGCATCTGGTATTCGCTTAATTGTTCACCGCTATATACCGGGACTACTGAGCCTTGTTCTGAAACATAAGTTGTATAGAGGCTGTAGTCGGTTGCATCGAGGGTGATAATCGGTCCTTGCTGGCCAGGGCTCAATGGGTATTTGTTAAGTACCGCTAGAGCAGTAATTAACTTCGCTACGCTGGCAATCGGCAAAGGTTTTTGCTGCCCATGGGTCTGAATTACCCCGCTACCAAGCATGCCGATCGCCGACTCACCGTAACTTGGCCAGGGAAGGTTAGCGGTCTGAGTGCTAATCTTTAGTGATGACGCACCGGCTGCGCTATATAGCGTCCTTAGCGGCAGCAGTAAACATAGTCCGATGTAAAGCAAGACTAGAATCAATAGCGCGAAAGTAAAGTACCAGCGCCGCCTATATTGCTGTCGGGATTGAGCTGTAACCATCTATCTATTTATGATACACGACCAAACGCCCTAGCTAATGTATAATTAAATTAACTAAACATGAGGAGTAGGTTAATGGTTGTCACTATTGTTGTAATTGTTGTTATCTTGCTGTTCCTTGGCTTAATGTTCTTCCTAGCCTATAACAGCTTAGTCAGACTTAATCAGCAGGCAGACGAGGCCTGGAGCGATATAACTGTTCAGTTAAAGCGGCGCTATGATTTGATTCCAAACCTTGTAAATAGCGTTAAGGGTTATGCCGCTCACGAAAAAACTGTCTTTGAGGATGTGACAGCGGCTAGGTCTAAGGCCCTCAGCGCCACCGGTCCAGCCCAAACCGCGCAAGCTGAAAATCAGTTTCAGTCAACGCTAAAAAGCCTTTTTGCGGTAGCCGAGAATTACCCGGACCTCAAGGCGACCCAGAACTTCCAGGAACTGCAAAACGAGCTGGTAGATACTGAGGATAAAATTCAGGCCTCGCGCCGCTTCTATAACGGCGTGGTCAGGGATTTCAATACTAAACGCCGCACCTACCCAACCAAGTTCTTTGCCAATATCGCCGGCTACAAGCAGGATAAGGAGTTCTTTGAACTCGACGACGCGCAAACCGCTCAGGTCGCTCAACCGGTCGACGTAAAGTTCTAAATACTTTAAGAATTGATGTAAGAGGGTCGCTAAAATATGTACTCTGAAATTGCCCATAACAAACGCAAGAGCATCTTGATCATCTCCCTATTCATATTAATTATTGCCGGTCTGGCGGACATTTTTGATTACGCCTATGCCGGAGGTAGCCCGGCAGTCCTAATCGGTGTAGTCATCGGGGCCATAATTTACTCCACAATCAGTTATTTCGTTGGCATGCGCCTGAGTTTGGCGATTAATTCAGCCAAAGAGATTAAAAAACAGGATAACCCGAGACTGTGGCGAATTATTGAGAACCTGTCGATTGCTGACGGACTACCGATGCCACGGGTCTTTATTATGGATGATCCGGCACCTAACGCTTTTGCTACCGGCCGTGATCCAAAGCATGCTGCCGTTTGTGCAACCAGTGGCTTGTTAGAGATTATGAACGACGATGAATTAACGGGCGTTTTTGCGCACGAGCTGGGACATGTTAAAAACTATGACAGCCGGGTTAGCATGATCGCTTTCGCTCTGATGGCGGCAATATCTTTAATCGCAGATATTTTACTGCAGATGAGTTTCTTTAGGGGCGGGGAACGAAATGAAGAAGACCAGATCGCGCTGTTTATTGGGATTGCAGCGGCTGTTTTAGCTCCTCTAGTGGCGTTTATGATTCAGATGGCCGTATCGCGCCAGCGTGAATATCTGGCTGATGCGACCGGAGCGCTGACTACCCGCTACCCGGAAGGTTTAATCTCGGCCCTAAAGAAAATCGAAAGAACCGGAAGTACGCTAAAGAAGCAAAACACTGCCACGGCTCACTTCTTCTTCGCCAACCCGCTCAAAGCGCACACTATAACCAATCTTTTTAGCACCCATCCACCGATTGAGGATCGTATTAAAAGACTGGAAAACATGGAAACCCATGCCTAAAGCTGCTGCTGCCACCGCTAAACGCCCGCGTTCTAAAAAATCTGCTAAGTCGCCAATGCCTAAAACCGTGCCCTATCGCCGCCTGCCTAGTGTCATTGAACTAAGCAAGGGCGCTTTAATCGTTCTGTGGCGTCAACGCTGGACCATCCTCCTGATTCTGCTGGTCTACGGTTTCGTTAATTTTGCTATCGCTCAAGGTTTTTCCAGCGGTTTAAGCGTCGCCTCGGCTAAAACCCAACTGAGCAGCCTTTTTCATGGTCATCTTTCCAGTTTAGGCGGGAACCTGAGTGTCTACGCCTTAATGGTGGGCTCGTTTGGTGGTTCAAGCTCCGGGGGCAGCGGCTTGGGCTACTCGATGCTGCTTGCGATTATCGCCAGCCTGGCTATTATTTGGGTCATCCGTAACGCTTCCAATAAGGCTCCGGCAAGCTTGCGCGACTCCTTTTATAAAGGCATGTATCCCCTTATTCCGTTTCTAGCAGTACTTTTAGTTATTGGCCTTGAGTTACTGCCAATGATTGCCGGAATTTCTATTTACGTTACCGCCGTCAACGATGCCGTGGCAGTCACGGCTTTAGAGAAACTGCTGTTTATTGTTGTCATGATTCTTTTGGCGTTGCCAACTATCTACTGGTTAAGTAGCTCAATCGTTGCCCTATATATTGTGACTTTGCCAGATATGACACCTATTAAGGCCTTACGCTCAGCGAAGGATTTAGTGCGCAAGCGGCGCTTGCTTATTTTGCCGAGACTAGCTTTTCTGCCCGTTGCGCTCTTTATTATCTCGTCAATAATTGTTTTGCCGTTCATTGCCTGGGCCGCACCGGCCGCACCGTGGGCCTTTATTTTAATGTCGCTTTTGATGCTTGCGCTCACCCATAGCTACCTGTATAACCTCTACCGGGAGCTTCTGCTATGAATCTAAACCAGGCCAGAGAGCGAGCCAATAAACTCAAGGATTTAATAAATGATTACCGTTACCACTACCACGTTTTAAATGAATCAATTATTAGCGATGAAGCGGCGGACAGTCTAAAGCACGAACTAGCCCAGCTTGAAGAACAATACCCCGAACTGATTACACCGGATAGCCCTACCCAAAGAGTAGCTGGAGCGGTGCTGCCAGGCTTTAGTGAAGTTAGGCACACGACGCGGATGCTTAGTCTAAATGATGTTTTTAGCGAGGAAGAAGTTGAGGCTTGGGTAAAGCGCATCGAGAAGGCCGCACCGGACTTTAAGAAAGAATATTTTGCAGACATCAAGATGGATGGGTTAGCCTGCGCGCTTATCTATAATGACGGCTTACTGGAACGAGGGGTGACCCGTGGCGACGGCTATGTTGGGGAGGATATAACCCTAAACGTTCGGACTATGGATTCAATCCCCTTGTCCTTAAGGGCTGCAACAAAGTACCAAAGCTTCTTAAAAGGCCGAACCGAAGTTCGGGGCGAGATTGTTATGTATAAGGCCGACTTCGAACGTCTTAATGAAGAACGTCAAAAACTGGGTCAGCCTTTGTTTGCCAACCCGCGCAACACTGCGGCCGGCACCATCCGTCAACTGGACCCCGGACTCGTTGCCAGTCGACCCTTACACTTTAGGGCCTATGATTTACTTAGAGACAATCAGGCCGAAGTTGCGACTAACAGCTTTGCCTACCAGGTACTTGCCGATCTGGGCTTTAGTACGAATCATGCCGCTAAATTGCTAAATAGCGTTAGCCAGATCATGGATTTTGTTAACGGCTGGGAACATAAAAGAAAAAATTTGGAGTTTAATACTGACGGAATAGTAGTTAAGCTCAATGATCGGCAGCTATTCGATAAACTTGGCGTAGCCGGCAAGGCACCAAGGGGCGCAATTGCCTTTAAGTATGCTGCCGAACAAGCCACCACTATCGTTAGAGATATCTTTGTTTCGATTGGCCGCACCGGTACCGCAACTCCCGTCGCCGTGCTAGAACCGGTAGTTATTGCTGGCAGCACTGTTCAGATGGCAACTTTACATAATGAGGCCGAGATAAAGCGCAAAGACATTCGGATTGGCGATAGCGTCATAGTCCATAAGGCCGGAGACATCATTCCGGAAGTAGTTGAGCCACTAGTTAAACTACGTACCGGCAAAGAACGGGTTTTTGAAATGCCTTCGCTTTGCCCGATTTGTGGCAGTAAGCTAGTTAAACTAAAGGCCGAAGACGCAGCCTGGCGTTGCCCTAATCCTAACTGCCCATCTCGTACTTGGAAGCAGATTCAGCATTATGCATCAAAAGAAGCGCTAGACATTGAAGGCTTAGGGGAGAAGAACATTATTGCCTTGCTGGACAAGGGCTTAATTAAAGATCCGGCGGACATCTATAGTTTAAAGACCGAACAAGTCATGAGTCTGGAGCGTTTCGCTAGCGTTTCAGCAAGCAAGCTAATTGAGGCTATTAGCACAAAAGTTCACCCTTCATTGTCACGCTTTTTGTACGGACTGGGAATTAGGCATATAGGCGCCCAAACCGCAATTGATCTTGCAAACCACTTTAAAACGTTTGAAGCGATTATGGATGCTACAGTTGAAGATCTAACTAATGTGGAAGGAGTTGGAGAAGTAGTGGCTGAAGCTGTAGTAGAATACTTCGCTGAGCCGGTAAATCGTCGGCTGCTAGAAAAGTTTAAGCATCTAGGCGTCTGGCCTGAACCGGTCAAGCAATCTCAAGCCGGAAAACTAAACGGAATGAACTTTGTTATAACAGGAACACTGGAGGGTCTGAGCCGGGAAGCAGCCGCCGATAAGATACGTGCCTTAGGTGGACGGTTTCAAACGTCAATAGCTAAGGACACCGATTATCTGGTTATTGGAAATAACCCTGGCACAAGCAAGGTCGAACAGGCAAGGAAGCTCGGAACTAACGCTATTGACGAGCGAGCCTTGAGCCAACTACTTGACTAAGCTTTAGCAATATTGTTATGCTATTTATGGAAGGTGTCGTGCGCTAAGGCTCTTGGCGTGACGCTAAAACAAAAATGATTCTATGCAAAACAAAAAGGGCCCTTGGGTGGGCGCGCACGTCCTCCCGACTACCGGCGTTTATGCCGGTTTTTGTTTAAAGAGGTCAAACTGGTATTATTTATAGGTGAAATACGGGGCTATGGCGCAGTTGGTAGCGCGACTCAATGGCATTGAGTAGGTCGCGAGTTCGAATCTCGCTAGCTCCACCATTTAACATAATTGGCGCTTTAGCTCAGTTGGTAGAGCAGAGGCCTGAAGAGCCTTGTGTCCCCAGTTCGAGTCTGGGAGGCGCCACCATATTATTTTGGCAATCAATATTTGCTAGAATAGGAAAGAAATTACGCGAGTGTAGCTCAGTTGTTTAGAGCGCTTCCTTGCCAAGGAAGAGGTCGAGAGTTAGAGTCTCTTCACTCGCACCAATCCCGACCTTTTTGTCTTGAATATCTAGAAAACATCGGTAGAATGGGCTAATTTGGGTGTTGGAATAGCCTGGATAGCTCCATGTCAGACCTTTAGGAAATATCGAACACAGCAACACTCGTTTACGTTCCAAATCAGCTTCATTATAGGTGCTATTAAGGTTTGTAAACTTATTTTGGATAAATGAAGTTATGTCCTCTAGGTTGTACTTCTCAATAATGGTTTCGTCTTTAGATGCTTGAATTGCTTTAATCTTTTCTTCAAGAATCTTGTTTTGTTCTTTAAATATATCGTCAGAGTAAGTGCCATTTAAGTTTTTCTCTATTAAGGATTGACGGGTCTCGTAGACCTGCTTTAGCTCAAACTCGGACTGATCTCGCTTTTTACGTAATAATCCAATACGTAAGTAGTATGTGCGTCTTATGAAAGCACTTATAAGATCTGCTGTTTCCTTTTTTAGGGTAATTTCATTAAGAAGTTTGGTAGTTTCTGGATCAATATCAGTAAAAGGAACGTTAGATTTTGCACCACAACGCTTAATGCAGAAGTAATAGCCGTATAACTGACACTTACCCTTACTCCATGCTCCAGTAAACGACTGCCCGCAACGACCGCAACGTACAATCCGTCTCAATGGAAAGTCTGGGTTGTTTTGGCTTCGTCTAGCTAACATAACAGGTGTGTTATGGTTTTTCCCATCGAGTATAGACTGAACCTTATAGAAGGTTTCTTCAGTAATCATGGGTGGATGCTGGCCATGAACTTCAAGGCCGTATTTTTTAGAAACAACCTTTCCGGCATAAAACTTATTGTGAAAAATGCTGCTCATTGTTTGTTTGCGTGGAGGCGTATCTATGTAGCCTTTACGTTTAAGCGCAACTCCTCTGTCGCTTAAGAAATTGGCCATATCCCTCAAGCTCTTTGTGCCTGTAGCCATAAGACTCCAGGCCTCTTGGATGACACTAAAAGTCACAGGATCTTTGACTGCATAACCATTTTGCTTTTGATATCCCATAGGAGGTCGTCCATTATATAAACCACTCATAAATCTTGCCTTCATGCCGTTACGCGAGCGTTCGCCTCGGACATCGTTATCCATTTGGGCAAAACCAGCCAGCATAGTCTCGATAAATCTTTCTGTTGGCGTATCACCGGTTGGTTCACTGGCAGAAATTAAGGTTACTCCATATTCTGCTAGTTTCTTGCGTATAGCTAAGTAGTCAGCAGTTTGGCGAGATATGCGATCAAGGCGGTATACAATTAATGCTTGCAGATTGTTCCTATGCTTACGGCAATACTCAAGCAATTCAAGTAGGGTTGGTCTTTCTCGTATTGTTTTAGCCGATCGACCCTCCTCGCGGAACGTCTCAACTATTTCTAAACCACGCCTTTCAGCTTCTTTTTGACAGATATCTGCCTGAGTATCCAAAGAATAATTGTCTACCTGTTCTTCTGTAGAAACACGCAAATATATAATAGCTTTTTGTCTATTATTGCTCTTGGAATAATCTTGCATAGCTTAACCGATCCCAAGAATTTGGCGCAGAGTCTGACCATCAAACAATTTTCTTTCGTACCGATCAAACCAGTAATTAATCAAGTGTTGAAATTCTGTTATATATATCTCAAGATCTTCATCGGTAAGTTCTGCTATTAATTCGCCCATAATCCCACGAGCCTTAGATGTTAGGGTCTCTTCCTGAGAGTTGACAAATATTCTTTGCAAGGCAGCGTCGATTGAAGCCAAACGACTACTAACTAGCAACTGGCTTGATTGGTTTATAGTCACAATAAGTTACCCTCGACTAACATTATATGGATAGTATACTATCCACATAATGTGTATTGCAAGTATATTTTTGATCTTTACCGTGGATAAATAAGATTTATTTAAGATGCTCGGTATTTAAATTAGTAAAAAGTCCTTATAAACAAATTCTAGAAAGTATGCTTTATGTTCATGATACAGAGGTAAAAGTAGTATAATTGCAATATATGGCGATATTTTCAATAAATGGCAAGGTATTAAATCCTGTATCTAAGAAGAACTTTGCTAATGAGAAAGAACTACAG
>DAHVVZ010000006.1 GCA_027357065.1 Candidatus Saccharimonadota bacterium
GGTTGGAGCAATTTTAAACGCTGCAATTTGCCCTCGCCAGTTATATCCACTTGCTACAGTAGCACTTGTAGAATAACTACTAGGACTGCTCACTGTAAAATATGCACTACCGAAGGCCATTCTTGTTGCAGGTTTACCACCACTAGAAGTAGAAATAATCTGCGTGAATGAGTTTGTCCAGCCGGACGGCGATGTGTTGGTGTCAGAAGTAATACCAGCGATCAAAAGATCGTTATAATTATTGTTAGTAACGGTTCCTGACGATGCCGTACCGCTAGACCCCGAAGAAGTCACAGTATTGATTGCATCTAAAGGGCTGACATTTTCGGTACCACTAAACTCCATAATCTGAATCGCATCAGTACCGCCACTATACGTACAACTTATAGTTGTCTCGCCTCCAGTAGCTACTTTATAAAATATAGCTTGTGACGGATCAGAAGACTCGTTAATCGCGGTCGAAAATCCGCTAGGCGCAGTTATCGTATAAGCGCCGTCACTTGAACAAATAGCAACAAGTAAGTACCCAGCTGTAGCGGCGGTAGAGAAACTCGCTGAGCCGGAAGTACTATAGTTGCTTTGAACTAACGTTGTACTGGCATAAGCGGTACTGGGAATAAATATGCCGCAGACCATTAGTAGCAGCATGCCAGCTGTTGCAAGGTACTTGCTGCGGCTCAATAGCAGCATAAATACTAGTCCTTAGGTTTAGGCGGTAATTTTATTGTTTGTTTTTCAGTTAGCGTATAGGGAGCTTTTATTTTGTTAGATACGGCTAACTTTTTCCAAGACACACCTGTTCTTTCTGCTAGTTTCTCGAGCGTATCGCCATGTTTGACAATATATTTTTCCCAGCTGGTGTTTACTTGACGATTAAACTTTCGGGTTCTAATTAGCCAATAAAGTGCTAGCACGACAGCAAGCAGAACTATAATTTCAATAATTGCAGCCAGCGGTTTTGGTGTCGCAAAAAATACTGCAGAATCCATAACTAAAATCTTCTGGTTTGAGTTATCTTGCAATCCTAGTCCGGTATTTGGATCATCGTTGTATGAAACGGTAGCTCTGGCTACATAAAAGCCGCCCCAGAACGGGTGGTTTAGATCGTAGCTAGAAACCATGCTGCTCTGAGGCAAGACCGGCATCGTTCCCTCATCTACTGTCTGGGAAGATGCTCCGTAAAAAGACAGCAACTGTAGGTGTAATTTTGCATCTAAAGAAACATTCCCCTGATTGTCAATCGATGGAGTGACTAAATAACTACCATCACTTCCATTAGCTACTTTGACAGATGTAATCCCTAATTTTTTAACTAGCTTACCGGGAATCGTAACAACTACTCTAATGGCCGTGCGAAAACTTAGTACGATACCATTTTTATTTGATGGAGCTGCGGTCTGTGATGATGCTTGCAGGGTAATACAGCCGTCGTGTTCGCCAACGCTAATCGTATTAGAATCTGGAACAGTAACAGTAAAGGGCACATCTCTAGTTGAATTGGCAGGGACAGTGACCGAAGTCGACTGTAAATTGATCCATGCCCCGACGTCGGTTTTCGGTTCGACAGCTTGTTTGCATGTAAACTGACCGCCGGTAGCTAGCTCAGAGTCTACCGCATCAACGGTGATTGTCTGGGTTTGATTGGTATCGTTTTGAACTTCAACAGCATTACTTCCTGATTGACCGGGTTTCAACGTAAATATAAAAATTGATTGGGTGCGAGGATTTGAAGGATTGCTGTAGACTGGCCTACCGCCAATTCCACCATAGTTGATTGCTGAAGCACTTGCATATAAAAAGAAGCTAGACACAATTACTGAGCACAACGCGACTAGTGGAAGCTTCTTTATCATCTTATTAGAATTTATACAGCATATCTTATGCTTAGGCTAATTTTTCGTAGCAAATAACCGTTTTCTAGGTGTGAGAGAGAGTGATGGTCATTGGTAAAGTATAGCTATCACTAGGGGTTAAGGCCGGAATAGTCTGACTCAAGCCTATGCCCGTGACATAGCCCTCCCATGCGGTTCCGGCAGTATCACTCATCAATGTTACGCTTGTTGTTGTCGATCCATTAAAAGCCGCAGATGCCCCTAAAGAAACTGTTGAATTATTCGACGTACAAGCGCTATTACAATCAAGAGTAATAGTTCCTGCTGCTGGGTTAACTGTTAGGTCTCCTGAAGTGCACCCGGATCCAGCGGTATTGTTGTAGGCATAGGTATCGGTGGTATGAGTGGTGCCGGTCCATGTCGCAGAAGTTCCGCCGGTAGCCGCTAACGCAATATTCCAAGTATTAATTCCTGACGCTAAGTTGGTAACATTAATTAAATCGTTGGAGTCGCCAAGAGTTGCGGTACTAGTATTGCAAGAAAAGCTGTAATTTTGCGCCGGAAAAGAGACCGTCGGATTACTGACCGGCGTCGTATCGCCAGCTTGATTAATACTAGCCGTTAGCGTACCGGCATTGATAGTTTGATCAAAAGTTGGTGCTAAGCTAGCAAAAGCAACTGATCCTGGAACTAGTAACAATACGAGCATAACAAGCGCTGAAAAAACAATACTTATAAAATTCTTCACAAACCCTCCGCACATTTATTTTTTAACTTAAATATAATACTAAATTAGTGAATACCTTTAGTCAACATACTTATGCTTAAAAGTGTCTGATGTGCAAAATCTATCCGTGACTTACAGTCAATTTCGGTACTTAACAAAAACACTTGGCAGGGGTGGTCGGATTTGAACCGACAGCACAGCTTTTGGAGAGCTGCCGCTTACCATTAACGTACACCCCTTTGTGCACTCGAGTTAATACTATAAATTAGATTAGCAATAAGTTAAATAAAAATGCCGCGACTTTATCTGTGCTTATGCTTTTATTAATAAGCTAAATCTGGTATATCTAAACAGTAATGAATAAGATTGTTCCCTCACAGCCACTTTTAATTATGCTTTACGGTTACCCCGGAGCCGGCAAAAGTTATGTCGCCAGGCAACTAGCAACTAGCTTGTCTGCAGCACACGTGCAAGGTGAAAGAATCCGTCACGACCTCTTTACTACACCGCGCTTCGATCGTAGCGAAAATGAAGCCGTAACGAATCTAATGGAATATATGGCTCAGGAATTTCTGGGTGCCGGCATGAGCGTAATATTCGACACGAACGTATTAAGAGCCATCCAAAGACAAGCCCTGCGCAATTTGGCTAGAAAATACAAGTGTCAGCCCTTGGTTATCTGGCTGCAGATTGATTCAGAATCGGCCTTCCTTAGAACTCAACGCCGAGACCGCCGAAAGAGTGATGATCGCTACTCTGAATCAATGGACCGCAAAACATTTGACGCAATAGTTGGAAACATGCAAAACCCAACAAATGCCGAAGATTATGTGGTAGTCAGCGGCAAACACGTGTTTAGTACGCAACTATCGGCTATCTTAAAAAAGTTAAACGATATGAACATGCTGCAACACATCGATGATTTAAGCAGCGGCCTGACCAAGCCCGGCTTGGTCAATCTTATTCCAAATCCCAGTGCCGGTAGGGTCGATCTCAACCGCCGACGCAATATTGTTATTCGCTAGCATTAAATAATCTTTAAACCAATTCCGTATTGTGCGATAGTTTAATAAAAGATGGCCACAAAAATCTACGAAATAGAAACTATCGGTACGGTTAGTGTCTCCAAGAGACGTTCCAGCCGCCAAATTACACTTAGCTTATCCCCTCAAGGAAAAGTTAGGGTCTCAATTCCATCCTGGGCTCCATATCAAGCAGGCGTCAACTTTGCCCAGTCCAAAGCAGCTTGGATTGTGAGTAAACAGCCCTTAGAACTGCGCTTTTTAGCAAATCAAAGATTTACTAGCGGTCATGAGCTTTACTTCGCTATGTCGCCAAACATTTCAAAACCGACGCATAAAATTCAAGGCAATAAGATTACGGTCACCTACCCAGATAACTTAAACATCAACCACCCAGATGTTCAGAAAAAAGCGCAGCAAGCCGTAATTAAAGCCCTACGTCTGCAGGCAGAAGTTAAATTACCGCCTCGAATCGACTCACTCTCTAGGCAATTTAATCTGCCCTATAGCGAACTTAAAATTAAGCAACTCTCACGTCGTTGGGGAAGCTGCGATAAAGATCATAAAATCGTTTTAAATTTATTTCTTACACAGCTGCCAAGTGAGTTAATTGACTACGTAATTTGTCATGAACTGGCCCACACCAAAGAGCTTAATCATGGGCCGGCGTTTTGGGATGTCTTAAATCAGATATCTGCAAATGCCCAACACCTGAAGCGAGAGATAAAAAACTATAATCCGAGAATCTTAACTCGTGAGGGATAGTTAAATATTAATTACTTCGCTACAATAGCTTAAGGTTAAGCACTTTAATGGATGTACACAAACTAATACCAACTCCAAAGAATAAAAACCTCGAGTCGATGGCCTTTAACAGGCTAACAAGCCTGGTTAATAGTATGGCCGACGGAGTTATTGCGGTAGATAAGAACATTAAGGTGGTCCTTTTTAATGGTGCCGCACTTAACATCCTCGACCGCAATAATTTAAAAGAAGGTGATTACTTAAAGGATGTTTTAAAACCAGTCGACCAGAATTACCATACGGTAGACATCGTCAAACTGGTACGTGATGCTAATGCTCCGACCACCAACCGCGACTTACGGATATCCTATAGCGACGGCAGCGTGTCGGACCTGTACTTAAGTATCGCTCCTGTACATTTAGGATATAACGATGCCGGACGAGAAACTGGCGGCTACGTACTGCTGCTGCGAGATATTACTGCCGAAAAATCTCTAGAAGAAGAACGCGATGAATTCATTAGTGTCGTTTCTCACGAGTTACGTACGCCGATTACTATCGCCGAAGGAAATATCTCAAACGCTCAACTAATTTTTGACAAGAGCGGCGACATGGAAAAAATCAAAACAGCACTCAAGGCTGCTCATGATCAGGTGCTTTTCTTAGCTGACATGATTAACGATCTAGCGACCCTCAGCCGAGCCGAGCGTGGCAAATTAACAGTAGAAGTTGAACCAATTAACGTGCATGATTTAGTCCTAGAACTAGCCAGCAACTATCTTCCCGAAGCTATGGACCATGGATTGCAGATTAAAACCGAGCTTGATCCAAAACTGGAGATTCTAAGCTCTTCTAAGCTTTACGTCCGAGAAATTATGCAGAACCTGATTACCAACGCCATTAAATATACTCCTAAAGGTCAGATCACTATTAGTGCTTACCAGAGACACATGAATGTCGAAATTAGTGTCAGTGACACCGGTATCGGCATCACTAAATCGGACCAAGAGCGCATTTTTGACAAATTCTTCCGCTCCGACGATGTTCGAGCTCGTGCTATCAATGGCACCGGCTTAGGACTATACGTGACAATGAAATTAGCAAAACTAATTGGAGCAGAAATTAGCTTTAAAAGCGAACTTAATAAAGGTTCGACGTTTAGCGTAATATTTCCTAACATGCCTCCAAGTAGCGACTCTAAGGAGTAGGCTGCGTCTCGTGATTCATGACCGAAGGAGCAATACTGCGGCCTTTCCATAAAACTACCCCAAGCTCATAGCGCCACATCGAGAGATGCATTAAATAGATATCTAGCACAAAATACAAGGGCCATAAGATAAGGCCGCTTGGCATCTTTTTCCCATAAGTCAGACTTAAAAGCATGCAGAAAGCTGATCCGATAAAAACGTACGCAAATACGGAGAGAAAGAGCACCAACCAATTAAGGCTAAATAGAGCCAGCACTATTAAAATCAATGAAGCTATACCGCCTAGTAGCTCTACGAGCGTAGCTAACATTACAGACTCCACTTGCCGCCTTAATTGCGGATAGCGCAGCCGAATTGAGGTCTCAAATTGCTCACTGTTTAGCTTTTGACTAAAGATCCCTCCGTAATGAAAGAAGCTATAGCCATCGGCCTTTAAGGCCTGTTTAGAAAAATAGCTTTCTGGAGAAATTCGTCTACTTACCGCTTTAAATCCGCCATTATTATTAAGGAACTCGCGTCTGGCAATCCAGCAGGTAGATAAAACCGGTGGGCGGTGTAGAGCCCGCCTAGGGATACTGATTTCCCAGGCATATCGAAGCGGCTGATAAAAGCGTCGCCAAATAGACTTTGGCAGTTCATTATTAGGCAAAATCGAAAGCATTTGCTTATCCCGACTAACTAAAGAAGAGACAAGAAAGCGCAGCGCTTCCTCATTGAAATTCACATCAGCGCCGCAAAATAGGATTATCTCTCCATTGGCCGCTTCAAGTAATTGCTGGTAGGCCCAGTTTTTAGCCAACCATTCTTCGTTAAACGGTTCGCCTGGAATAAACTCCACGCCGTCATGAGCGAACGAACGTATAATTTCCGGTGTCCGTCGATCCGTTGAGCTATCGTCTAGAACAAATACCTCCAACTTCGGATAATCGTTTTTTAATATCGAACCTAGACAATTTAAAAGCGAGTCCGATTCATCGCGCGCTGGTATTGCTACCGTAAGAGTCGGGAGATCATTGCTTGGCAATAGCTTACTGTTATTTTCGACTGCTTGAGTAACGTGTCTACTGCGCCAAGTTGAGGCCAGTATACTTAAGCCAAAAACATAACTAAACACCGCTAGAGCAAGCTCAATATCGAATGTCGGTTCATAGTAGTAAATAAACAGCCCCGCAGCAGCGACCAATAATTGAACCAACCACAACCTAAAACCGCTGCGCAAAGTAATCCGGCGCAAATGTTCTTGATTAATTCGGCTCTTGGCTAACCTATATAGATTAAACAGCTGATAAAGAGCAATAAAGACCAAGAGGACGATAAAAAACTGTTGTTTAACAACGCTAATAAGTAAAAGGTATAGGCTGACTACAATGGTCACCAAAGAGAAAATGGTGCTCAGAAGTTGACGTTTGGCCCATAATCTCTTAGTTCCTAGGTATACTTCAAACAAACCGACGACTAATAGTAGTAGGACGCTCAGCAGCATATTAAAATTGACCTAATATTTGTGATCCGCTTAACTTAAGCATTATCTATAAAGTATAGGCTAGAGAGATATCTAATCCAACACCCTATTGCTCCTAATGGTGCACAATGCTAAACTTGACATTAGTGGCCTACAGTTAACGTAATTGTAGGCTTTTTAGATGGAGAAAAACAATCATGGCAGACGGCCCTAAACGCAAATTACGACCGGCGCAAACGATCAGAGAAAAATCTGAAACGGCTAAAACAGAAAAGCCGAAAAAAAAGTCCCGCCGAAGTGTAATTTATGGCAGCATTAAAAAACCATTCCAAAAACTAGGCAAATTTCTTAATCAGTACAAAGCATTTCGGATAATTGCCAAGGTTTTGCGTTTCATTGGACGGATTATTGTTCCGGCTTATCTACGCAATAGCTGGAAAGAGATTAAGCTAGTAACTTGGCCGTCAAGACGCGAGACTTATCGTTTAACAGTAGCGGTTATTGGTTTTGCAATAATTATCGGAGCGGTAGTCGCATCATTGGATTACGGATTAACACGCTTATTTAGAATTATTATATTAGGGCATTAAGGCGAGTCTATTCATTAAGGAGAAGGATAAGATATGGCAGCATTAACTACAAACAAACGCTACGACACCAGCAAACGCTGGTATGCGATTCACACTTACAGCGGATACGAGGAGAAAGTCGCTGAAAGTATCCGTCAACGTGCCGAAAGTCTGGATATGGGCGATAAGATTTTCGAAGTCTTAGTACCTAAAGAAAAGATGATCGAAATCAAGAACGGCAAACGTAGAGTAGTTGAAAAGCGAATTTTCCAAGGTTACGTCCTTGTTCAAATGAAGCTTAGCGAAGATGCCTGGTACATCGTTAGAAATACGCCAAGCGTAACTGGTTTTGTCGGCAGTGGCACCGATCCGACGCCAATTGAGCAAGATGAAATTGAGAAAATTCAAAAACGCATGGGCCTAGATCAACCTAAACACAAGATTGATTACAATATCGGTGACGTGGTTAACATTATTGACGGACCGTTTAAAAGTTTTGACGGCGCTATTAACGAAATTGACGAGCAAAAGGGCAAACTCAAGGTGTTAGTTAACATGTTTGGCCGAGAAACACCCGTCGAATTAGATAGTCTGCAGGTCAAACGCGTATAGCGAGTTGTCAAACAACTCCTAAATTGCTAAAATAGCAATCTGTTACGTGCTCAAAATTAAGGAGATATCATGGCTAGTAAAGCCATTAAGGCAAATCTTAAACTCAAAATTCGTGCCGGCCAGGCCAATCCTGCGCCGCCAGTTGGTAGTACGCTCGGACAATACGGCGTAAACATGATGGATTTCATTAATCCATTCAATGAGCAAACCAAAGATTTAAACGGCGCTGAGCTAACCGTACATATTGTGATTTATGAAGACCGCAGTATGAACTTTAGGTACGTAACGACACCAACCGATGATCGCATCCGTGCAGCCCTTAAGATTACCAAGGGATCCGGGAAACCGAACAGCGAAAAGATTTCTAAGAAGCTTAGCCAAGCCGACTTAGCCGCAATTGCTGAAGATAAGGCTAAAGACATGAATACCGATGATCTAGAAGCCGTGAAAAAGATGGTAGCCGGAACCGCTCGCAGCATGGGCGTTGAAATAGAGAAATAGTTTTTTTAAGTTTAGTTAATTAATAATTAGTGGGAGGCTCATAAATATGCCGTTATTACCACGAAAGGATTTGATAATATATGCCAACCAAGAAAACACCCCAAGTAGATACTGCCAAAGAAGCAGTTATCGAGCCAACTATAGCCAAGCCCGCTAAAGACGCGAAAGTCAGTACAGCCAAAGCCGGTAAACGCAGTCTTAAGGCAATCGCTGAGGCGGAAGAGAAACAGGCCAAAGAAGAACGCAAGCTTAGCGTTAAAGCGTCAGCTGAAGAGAAAAAGGAGCAGCCTAAGACTAGCCACCGAGGAGTTAGCCGTTTAGAACGACGCCCCAAGGCCTATAAAAATGTCTATGCTCTCATTGATCAAGATAAGAAATACACGCTCGAAGAAGCAGCACGCTTAATTGGCAAAACCAATCCGGTTAAATTCGATGCGACTGTAGAATTGCACATGAAACTTGGCGTTGATCCAAGACAGGCTGATGAAAATATCCGCGACACAGTACTTCTACCTTCGGGAAGCGGAAGGACATTAAGAGTTGCTGTTTTTGTAAGCGGAGATGAAGCTGAGACAGCTAAGGCTGCTGGGGCAGATCTAGTTGGTGAGAGCAATGTAATCTCTGAGCTTGAAACCGGTAGCTTTAGTTTTGATGTTTTGATCTCCACTCCAGCGCAAATGGCTAAACTGGGTAAGTACGCGCGCCTGCTTGGCCCTCGCGGACTGATGCCAAATCCTAAAAGTGGCACCGTAACGAATGATATTGCACAAGCTATTAAAGAAGCGAAGTCCGGTAAAGTTGAATACCGCGTCGATAGTGGCAGCAATCTGCATATTCCAGTCGGCAAAGTCAGTTTTAAGCCTGAGGCCTTAATTGAAAACTTAAACGCCGTAATCTCTAGCGTGCAGTCAAATAAGCCGGCCAGCGTGAAGGGTGCCTACATCATCAATATGCACTTGTCGACATCTATGGGACCGTCTTTAAAGTTAGCGCTTTAAGCGCGCGCTTTTAGGCAACCGCATCGCAAGAAGTAAGGCATTAAGCATTTTCGTAAAGCCACGTACGCCACCTCGATACCCTAGATAACGATCATCCCATCTCGGTTCATACTTAGATTTAAAACGATGTAAACCGCTAAAAGAATAAATCCGGTCACCGTTAACATAGGCAAAGCGCAGTACGCTAGACACCAAGTTCTCTTCAGCCTGTGGCAAGTCTAAGCCTACCAGTGGCGACAAGCCTAGGCTTAAACTAGATTGATTATTCTCCCTGAGCTTAAATAACAAGCCGTAGAGCAAAAAGTCATTACAATTTGGTGGCGCAGAAGCTGAGGCGCGTAACATGTCATAGGTCACTTCGTTAGGACTAAAACTGTTAGACGGCACGATATTTAAGAATGCTTGGATGGTTTGGGCGGCATCACGCACTACGGCAACACTACATTGCTGAATATATTCCTCATTGAAATAGCCCATCACAAAGCCACGCTCGGTTCGTCCGGGTTTGCTTAACCAGTCGTCAGATATTTTCCTGAGACGATCTACGATCGCATCGTGATGTGGAGGAACAAGAAGCTCAAAGCTAAAGTTTTCTTTTTCGAAGCGGTTTTTAATATTACGAAAGTACTTGTTAACGGCCGTAACTTCACAGAAGTGATTTACATCAACGTAAGCCTCTTGACCAATTAATTGCAGCTGGTAACCTGCAGAGTCATAAATTGTTCGGTATTTCGCATCAACGTGAACCAGCGCTGGCTGCCAATCATTAGCCCAGCAAAGCTCCGAAAACTCTCTAAGAAGTTTTTTAAAAGATTGTTGCCTACCAACCGGATCGGCTAAGACAAGCGCCACGCCGCGTTTAGTGTAATAAGCCAGCGCGGCGTCGCCCTTCTGATTAAAAAAATAGTGTTTATCCTGAGGCCACAGCTTAAAGAAATCCTCACTTGGAGCCCCATACTCATCCATAAGAGCCTTAATACGTTTACGCTGTTCGCTTTGGTCGATAAAACGAGCTCGCACCGGCTGCACCAATGAGATTACGAGATAGGCCACCGATGCAGTACTGACAAAAGACAAGGAGTCCATAAACAGCTTAGCGCGCTTGGTATAGGGATGAAGAGGATGATTGGTTGTGAGATCAAACTGATCAATAGTATGGTGAATTGCACTAGGGAAGTTGATTTCTACATGAAAATCCGTCTCATCCATTAGCAAAAAACCACTTACGCCATAGGCTAGCGTAATAACTAAAACAGATAATGCTAAGATCAGAGAACCCCGAAAGGCACGAATATCGCTCTTAACCCGAAAATCGTTTCGAGACACCATTAAGGCTACTAAAATGGCAACTGGCAAAAATACATAACGGAATAGGATTACTAAAGATACCCGTCCGACATGCAAGTGATCAAGATATTCGGCCGTACCCTCACCAAGAAGGAATGTAAAAGCAGCTGCAGCTAAAACTAAGGCCGTTCGTTTACGTCTATACAGCAGAAGACTTAAATAGACAAAGCCAAGTCCCAACAGTAAATGGACGTCAATAGTAAAGCTATTTAATAGCTTTAGGCGATGCACCCTAAATTGATCAAACAAGGTGCTTGCGATAATAAATAATCCGTACAGCCCAACAATCATGGCAATAAACAACACAACAAGATTTGTTCGGGATGCTGAGTTTTTAGATTTCATGCTTATTAGTTAATACCATTGTACTTAATTATTAGAACCTTTAGAACTTTATTTATATTTGCCAATTGTGCAAGAAAATATGTAAAATAGAATAAAGAAATAAATATGTGAGGGCATACTCCTTTGGGAGTTTATAGTAACACCGAAATTCGCGAGGCAATCAAGGGTGGGCATATTCTCTGCGTCCCGTTTAATCCCAAACATGTCGCCCATGCCAGCATGGACGTTACGCTTGGGCATTACTTTTACCGAATAGAGCGCATGAATCAGCGCGCCATTTATAATCCCTTCGACAAAGAAGATGTAGAACGGTATTTCGACGGCCCATATAAAGCCATGCCACACCAAGAATGGTGCAAGCTAAACAGTTTCTTGCCCCTCAAGAACATACCGCCTGATCACCCTGTAATTAGCTTGAAGCCTGGTGAACGTATTCTAGCTCACACGCATGAATTCTTCGGCATCTTACCGCCAGGAGCATACGAGCTTAAAAGTCGCTCTAGCTGGGGACGCAACGGTGTGGCTGTTTGTTTTGATGCCGGTTGGGTAGATCCAGGTTACATTAATCGCCTGACCTTAGAGATATACAACCTAAATCAACACGAAACGGTACTTTTACCAGTAGGAGAAAGGATCGCGCAGGCCGTCTTTCACCACACCGGTCCGGTTGAAGGTAGCTACGGCGAGGGCAGAGATAGCGGCTTTAGCGGTAAATACCAACAGGGAACCGACATAGAGACCATTATAAAAACCTGGGCTCCGGATATGATGCTCCCGAAAGCTTACAAAGATAATCGTAGTTTGCCCAAAGCAATTGACGGCATGGCCTATGAATAGGGGCAAGTACATAGTAATTGAAGGTCCAGGGGGAGTCGGAAAAACAACTCAAGTTTTGGAACTCTCGCGACGGTTACAAGCCGCCGGCTTACCAATTCGTACTTTGCGTGAACCGGATTCGCAGAGCGACTTAACGGCTCGCACGATCAGACATCTGACCCAAGATCCGACCTACCCTATGAATACCATAACCGAAGTACTACTTTACAACGCAGCTCGTTCTCAATCTCTCCAGGTGATTGCTAAAAGTTTAGACCAAGGAGTAACTTGCATTGTTGATCGCAATTATTTAACTACCCTTACGGTCCAATACTATGGCCGCGGAGACGTTAAAGATTACGATACAATTAACCGGATAATTGAATTTGCGGTAAATGGCATGGAGCCGGACTTGACAATTGTTATGGACGCTCCGGTGCAAGACTTAATTAAGCATGCCGGGGCTCGCAATCAGGGCGAGCGTTTCGACCATCTGGATTCCGAATTTTTAGAGCGGGTTAGAGCCGGCTATCTATGGGAGGCCAATCAGCGTGGCTATCCAATAGTTGTAGCTACCGGGTCAGAAGCTGAGGTTGCGAACCGCATCTGGCCCCATGTTGTTAAAGCTTTAGCGATTCGTAACACGGATATCCAAAGTCCTAAATCTTTCCCGACAATTAACCAAGCTCAATTAGAGTCCCGGCCGCCACAAATAACTAGTGACTCAAGCGAAAAACTCATCATTAAAGAAAACGATGTCTTCCGAATTACTGAGAGCGGGAAAAAAGTTCTTGACCTAGCCGTTACCGACCCACAGGGCAATATTTACGCATTTTATGACTATTTTTCACCGGCAACCGTTGCTGCGGCGATGGCCCGATTAAGTCGACGTGGCGACGATATGCGTGTTATTTTGCTTGAGGAATTTGCACAAAACCGGGGTAGAGACGCCGACCTACTAAAGCGAGTGATTACGGCTTACGGCGATGATTCGGTGCAGCAATTAGCAGGAATTCATGTGGTTGTCGAACAGGCTTCCAACTTGCTAACTAAAAAACTTGAATGGGGAAGGTTAGCTTCCTACCTTGAGCAATCAACGCGCTATATTTATTACGACAAAAAAGACGAACACGGCAACTACCGCTACCTGGTTCCGGATGGCTTAGATGTTCAGTCCAAAAAAACCTACAAACAAATAATGGACCAAGTGTTTGATCTTTACTCCTCGTTAGTCCATAAGATGAGCAACTACATAGAAGCCAGCAGCAGTGTTCCGGCGAGTGAGCGCGATGCCGCATTCCGCTCTTCGGTCAAAGCACAGGCCTGTGATGTTGCCAGGGCAATGCTTCCAGTAGCTACCACGTCAACCGTAGGGATATATGCTTCCGGACAGGCTATAGAGTCTCTGATCATGCACCTTCTGGCAGACGACTCTAGCGAAGCAAGGAATGCCGGACAGTCACTACTAAAGCAGGCTAGGAAAGTAATACCGATGTTTCTAGAACGAGCGGATAAGCCAGACCGCGGCGGGGCAATCGTAGCTTACCGATCGAACACCTCTCATGCGATGAAAGAACTTTCCAAAGACTTGCTTGGCCAGAAACTCGCGCAAAACTCCGAAGCTAAAGCCACATTAGTCGATATTTGGCCGCGCAATGAGCTCGACTTGGTACCCGAGATGCTTTACGAGTACAGTGATTTACCGCTAGAAGTTATTCGTAAGAACGTCACTACTCTCAGCTATGAAGATAAAGTTAAGGTCATGAACAGCTATTTCGGCGAAAGATTAAACCGCCGTCAACGACCAGGCCGGGCTTTAGAAAAAGCTCATTATAGCTGGGATATTGTATGCGATTATGGCATTTTTAGAGATTTACAAAGGCATCGCATGGTCGAAGATTTGAGTTGGCAAGAGCTGACCCCCAGATACGGCTATGACATTCCGGAACTAGTTGAGGCAGCCGGACTTAGCGATATCTTTGAAGAAGCCTTCGATTTGTCGCTTAAGCTATACAGCAATCTGACAGCAGCCGGTTACCAACTGGAGGCCCAGTATGCAACTTTACTAGGACACCGCATGCGCTGGAAAATGACATACAACGCCAGGGAGGCCTTTCACCTGCACGAGTTAAGAACCAGCCCGCAGGGTCACCCAGGATACCGAAAGTTAATTAAATCGATGCATGAGGAAATAGCCAAATACCACCCCATTATTTGCGATGCCATGATCTTCGTAAATCGAGATGAGGATCCCGAACTAACTCGCCTAGCAGCCGAGCGCTACACCCAGTTTAAGCTCAACCTTCTATCGACAAACCGCGGAGAAAGAAAAACTAAGAAAAAACAGTCTAAACCTTAAGCTTCACTATCTTGACTGCGTAAGTAGGTAATGCCACTAATGCCAATCGTAGGTATCTCGTCAGTAGGGAAAGAACGACTAAAGTCATAAGAGCAGGCTATGCCTGAATCATATTTCTTGCCCGGTAAAAATACCGACTCAGGTCTCAACAGCTCACTGTTGCCAGATGCACGAGAGTATTGAACGTAGCGGTCGGGATTATCAAAGTCAATTGGTGGAAGCAAGAAATCATCAGGGTCTTTACCCTCTAAAACAGCCGCTATTCTAGCGGCATGAAATCGTATACGGTTGTGCTCAGCATTTAGTACCACATCGCCAGCGTGGAGATATACTGAATTACGTTCCGAAGAGCCGTAAAGTTCTAAAACATGTTCGCCAAGAAAACGTAAGGCCTTTTGATCCGAAAATAATTTAAGAGCTTCCGGATCGATTGATTCATCCGGTCGGCGGGGAAGATACCCCTTGGCAAAACGATTTCGATATGGAGCACTGCTATCGCTAAGATAGCTAAGAATGACAGCTACTTTCGGAGATCTGTCAAAATCTAACTCCTCTGAATCTATTTTCTCTATAGTCATTTTTAAAACCGAAATTAAGATTACTAGTATTACTTCTCGTTGTCAATTACAATATTGCGCTTATTTCGTCTTTAGCTTAAGCTGCCCAAAGAAGTAAAAATATTGCATTTAATCTTCATCCTGTTACAATTAGCTTTAAGTTGCCTGAAGACAGCGACGGGAAATTTTCCTTGATAATGTCGCCGAGGTCTAGTTCAACTCTTAAAGAAGCACTCATCTCTACTTTAGATAGTTAGATGAGCACTTCTACGGCAACAAAGGTTAAATATTTCGAGCTAACAAAATATGGTCGATAGCCCGGAATAATAAAGTCAACTAAATAACGAAAGCGTAATCACTATGCCTTTAACTAAGGAAAAGAAGGAGCAAGTCGTCTCAAGTATTGGCGAACTGCTCAGTTCATCTAAGATGACCGTTATCGTCAAGTATCAGGGAACTCCTGTTAAAAGCTTGCAATCTCTTCGTCGTGAGGCCAGAGAAAACGGTACGGTTATTAAGGTAGTAAAAAACCGTTTAGTAATCAAAGCTTTGTCGCAACTGGATCGCTTTAAGTCAGTTGATGTCGGCCCCCTTGAGGGAATGCTTGCGTATGCATTTAACGACAGCGACGAAGTGGCAGCCGCGGCTAGTTTAGCGAATTTTGCTAAAACCAACCCGACCCTAGAATTCGTCGGGGCTATTACTGCGGATGGTAACTGGCTCGGCGCCGATCAGGTCAGCGATTTGGCGAAACTGCCAAGCAAACCGGAACTGATTGCATTGGTTGTTGCCTTACTCGGCACCCCAATCCGTTCAGTTATCAGCGCTACCAGATCCGGATTGCCGGCAATAATTTCGGCACTAGAAGCTAGCGCAAGCCAAGCATAATAATTAATTAGAATTTTAAGGAGAGAAGTTATGGCAAATAGTAATAATATCGAGAAATTAGCTGAAGAGCTGGTCAAGTTGACCGTTCTTGAGGTAAACGAACTTAGTAACATCCTAAAAGATAAGTACGGAATTGAACCAGCCGCCGCGGTAGCTGCTGTGGCCGCTCCTGCAGCCGCTGGAGCCGCTGAAGTCGAGGAAGCAAAAAGTGAATACGATGTCGTGCTTAAAGACGCAGGCGCTCAAAAAGTGGCTGTTATTAAGGCCGTTAAGGACATTACTAACCTAGGCCTGGGCGAAGCTAAGGCTTTAGTCGATGGCGCGCCAAAGACGATTCTTGAGAAAGCTAAGACTGAAGACGCTGAAGCCGCTAAGAAAAAGCTTGAAGAAGCCGGCGCTACAGTAGAATTAGCTTAATTTTAAACGATTTAACTTTCGAGCTAATTAGAGAAAAGTGTTCTTTATCCACAGAACACTTTGACATTAGTGCGCATTAATGTTAGTTTGAATCTAACTGTCCGAGACAAATACGGATTAGGTCGGAGGAAGTGAATAGATACCAACATGCCAGACGTACCAGATAAACAAATCAAAAGACTTCGGTCGTTAATCAGAGAAGCAGAAACCAATCTAGCGGCGGCTAGTGAGCTATTAGTTAGCCTGGTCGGTGATGACGAGAAGATTGCCCCTATAGCCCGTGAGGACACCTTGGGAAAAATAATAGAGGGTGTTTTTGATGGTCAGAATATGGTCGGCAGCGACGCAAAGACATACCCCGTACCGGCTAATTACGCTTCTAAGTCCAAACTCGTACAAGGAGATATCTTAAAGCTGACTATTTCTGATGATGGAGCTTTTCTTTATAAGCAAATTGGCCCAGTTCCAAGAAAACAGGTTGTCGGAACCTTAAATCTTGAGAATGGTCACTACTTAGTGTCAGTCGGCGACAAGAGCTACCGTGTCCTGTTAGCTAGCGTAACCTACTTTAAGGCTAAGCCCGGCGATCAGGTAAGCGTTAACATCCCAGAAGACGATAATGCCGAGTGGGCCGCCCTAGAAGCCGCTCTGTAAACAGGTTTTACTCCCAAGCTCAGCACTTTTTAAGATATAATAGGTCTATTCACTATGGGGCAAGCGCTATATCGCAAATACCGGTCTAAAAGCCTGTCCGAGGTTATTGGCCAGGAGCATATTACTAAAACCCTGGACCAAGCTATTAAAAGCGGCCGAATTTCACATGCCTACCTATTTACTGGGCCAAAGGGAGTTGGCAAAACTTCTGTAGCCCGGATCTTCGCCCACGACATCAACGGCCTAGAATACGATGACGATTCAGGACACATCGACATCATAGAGATTGACGCCGCCTCCAATCGTAAGCTCGAAGAGACCAAGGCACTGATCGAAAAGGTCTATGTGGCCCCGGTAAGCGCTAAATACAAGGTTTACATCATCGACGAGGTACATATGCTTACCCGAGAGTCGTTTAATGCCCTGCTGAAAACTCTTGAAGAACCGCCAGAGCACGTTGTCTATATTCTAGCCACTACCGAACTGCAAAAGATGCCTGAAACGATTGTCAGCCGCACTCAGCGCTTTGCCTTTAAGCCGATTAAGAAGGAAGCGGTGGTTAAACATTTAGCATCAATCGCCAAACATGAAGGCATCAAAATCGACGCTAAGGCCTTAGAGATGATTGCCGAGCACGGTCAGGGAAGTTTTCGAGACAGCATTGCCTTATTGGATCAAGCAGCCAATTATGCTCAGCCGATATCCGAAACTGACATCAGCACTTTGCTCGGCATACCTCCCAGCCAGCTAATTGACGAGCTTATCGATGCCTTAAGTAAAGCCAAGTTAAACCAGGTGATCGTACTGACCCATGATTTAATTGAACAGGGATACCCGGCGACGTCGATTGCTACAAGACTATCTAAAGAGTTGCGACAAAAGCTTATTGATGACCAATCTCCGTTAGCAAGCGATCTTGCCCTAAAGTTACTTGAAGACTTACTAGATGTAGGGGCAGCTACAAATCCTGAGACCTATCTCGAGATCTGCCTGCTCAAGGCTTTACCGCAGATTTCGGCTAAACCAAGCTCCGTCTCTAGCCAGTTGCCAGATACAGAAAGCGTCAAAGAGATTCAACCTACTAACCACGAACCTCCAGCAGCCAAAAAGCACGAAAGCCAATCTTTGCCAAAAGCCGCGGACGAGAAAAATAGCGCCAAGACTAAAACGGAAAAAAAGATAAATAACGAAAAAGAGCCTAATCTAGACTCTAATATGCCGGTTACCTCATCTAAAACCGCAGCTCCAGTTGAAGAAGAGAAAGTTATATCAAAAACCAAAGCTACCCAGACTATGGACAAGGATTCATGGAACGATGTTTTAGGTCTACTTAGAAACAGCCATAACACTCTTTACGGAGTGGTCCGAATGGCAAGCCTAGACTTTGACAGCGCAAATAACATAATTAGACTTAAGTTCGCCTATCAGTTCCACAAAAATAGAGTTAACGAACCTAAGAATCTTTCATACATTCAATCTGCCATTAAAAAAGTCAGCGGACAGAGCTACGTCATTGAATGTGTGATTGACCAATCGCTTTTAGATAAGGAAGGCCCTGGCAAAGAAGCCGAATCTAATAAGCTCGAAGCAATTAGCTCAATTTTTGGAGGAGGAGAGTTAATTTAGTAAGGGGAAAACGTGTTTATAACTGTTAGGGTATATCTAGGGCAGATAATATAATAGAGCTTCTAGGTAGAGCCGAGACCAAAAATTATGTCTGATATAACTAAATCGCTTCAGCAACCGCCGCAAAACATCGATGCCGAAGCGTCGCTGCTTGGCTCGATACTTATCGATACCGATGCCATCGTAAAAATAGCCGATCAGATAAGACCTACCGACTTTTTCGACAAACGACACGAAATTATCTATTCCGCAATGAACGAGCTTTACACCCAGCGCTCAGCCATTGATGTTCTTACTCTTGCTAACCAACTCAAGGCCAACGGCGAGCTGGACAGCATTGGTGGTGCCGGATATTTAACAGAGCTCACAAACTTCGTTCCAACTGCCGCGCACGTCGAGCAATACGCCGACATAGTGGCCCAAAAAGCCTTGCGCCGACGCCTAATTTCCGTTTCTCAGCAAATGGTATCGCTAGGCTTTGACGAGACTAAAGCCCTGCACGAGCTAATTGAAGAGGCTGAAAGCAACCTCTTCGCAGTCAGCGAGCAGCATATCAAACAATCCGTGGTGAGCTTGGAAACTATTCTTGCCGAAAGTTTTGAACGTCTTGATGACTTGCATAAGGACAAAAAGAAACTACGCGGTTTAGCGACCGGTTTCAAAGATCTAGATAATCTTCTAGCCGGCTTTCAACGTTCCGATTTATTCATCCTTGCGGCGCGACCTTCGATGGGCAAAACCGCATTAATGCTAAACTTCGCACACAACGTTGCTGTTAAATCGAAGCAACCAGTACTATTTTTTAGCTTAGAAATGAGCAAGGAGCAATTAGTTGACCGCCTGTTAAGTATCGAGTCAGGGGTGGATGCCTGGTCATTAAGAACTGGCAACCTAACTGATACGGACTTCGAAAAGATTGGCGAAGCGATGGGCGCTTTAAGTGAAGCTCCAATCTATATCGACGACACGCCCGGCATATCCGTCAGCGACCTACGCACTATCGCAAGAAGGGAAAACCACCGCCACCCGCTTGGCATGATTATTATTGACTACTTGCAATTAATGAGCGGCGGCAGTCGTTTTAGCAATGACGGAAATCGCGTTCAAGAAATTTCCGATATCTCACGCGGACTGAAAAGTATCGCCCGCGAACTAGACGTACCATTACTTGCGGCTTCGCAACTAAACCGTTCGGTAGAAAGCCGAAGCCCACAGATTCCGCAGTTGTCCGACCTAAGGGAAAGTGGCTCTCTGGAACAGGATGCCGACGTCGTAGCCTTTATTTACCGCGAAGAGTTTTATAACCCTGAAACCGACCGCAAGAAAATTACCGATATTATTGTTAAGAAACACCGTAACGGTCCGGTAGGAGGAGTTGAGCTGTTCTTCGATAATGAACGTCAACGTTTTCGCTCATTAGATACCAAGCATAATGCACCATTTTAGCGGTTTAAGATGGCCCCTAATCTAAACTTACCGTCTAAACTTCGCTTGTCCAGAATAAAGCTTAGAATTGCGCGCCCGAGCATCGAATTCTACGGCTTATTAATAAGTTTAGGCTTAGGCTTAGGTTTACTGCTTTTTAGACTCTCAAGTCTGACCGCCGGCTTTGTTAATAGCGAAGAATTGAATACGAAACATCAGCTGTTCATTTTTAGTCCGTGGTGGAAGTCCTTGAATGGTATTTATGGGCCGTACTACGCGCTCTTACACTTAACTTACGCGCTGAACCGTAGCGTATATGGTTTTCGACTGGCGTCAGTAATCATTGCACTCTTAGTAGTCTTCGTGGTTTACATACTGGTTAGTAGCTGGCACGGATACAAAATTGGCATACTGGCAAGTGTAATCGTAGTATTTAACCTCGGCCTGCTTAGCGTCGGCAGGGAAGCCACTCCTTTAGTGTCCCAGCTGCTGCTTTTTGTGGCGTTGCTGCTGGCTATTGCAGTTCTCAACCGTAAACCTTCCTTAATCGGACTAATTTTGTTGATGTTCGTTCTAGCCGGGGCTTTCTATCTGCCTGGCGGCATCTGGGTGGCTCTAGTCGGCACAGTGCTTGTTTGGCGCGCTATTACTAGCGCTTTTAAAGCTCAAAAGCTTACCACTAAGATACTGACAGTTTTATTGCCGCTAGTTTTACTAGTGCCACTGGCTTACCAATTAATCGCCCACTACCAGAACGCTCAGCTTAAAACCTGGCTCGGATACAACTTAGGCAACAAACTTACTACCGCGGGACACAACTTTCTACTTAATTTTATTCGGGTGCCTGGAGATCTTTTCTTTCATAGCGATGGATTAAGTTCCGCGCTCAGTATTGGCCACTTGCCGGTCTTGCCAATCACCTTTAGCGTATTATTTCTACTAGGCCTAATAAGCTACCTGACCAGACTTGCCAATTGGCGCTGGCGTTCAGTTTTAATCTTAATGGCGGCCGGATGGCTAATCTCAAGCTTCGGCATTATTAGTCCACTGGCCCTACTACCTCTGGTTAGCGTGACCACCGGCACTGGTATCGCATTTCTGCTTAAAGAATGGTACTCGATCTTCCCGCGTAACCCGATCGCCAGAAACCTCGGATTAATGATCATGTTTTTAGTAATTGGACTTGGTGCGGTCTATGGAGCACGCAGTTATTTTGTTGCTTGGGCTAATGATCCGGCGACAACCTCAAGCTACAATCTGCATCTAAACTAACCCCTGCTCAGGATGTTATACTAGCCAGTAACATTGAGCGTAATTCGACTTTGTTATTAACGACTTTAATATCAATTAAGCGAAGGGCAAGTAGATACTATGAGTAGAATAGACCAAGCTAAAATGGCACTTAAAATTAAAAAAGTTCAAAAAGAGCTAGAGCACGAAATCATAGAAGTTGAAAAGGGAGACGGAGCCGTTAGGGTTGAATTTAACGGCGAGCAAAAACTTAAAAAGATCCATATTGACCCGAGCTTAGTAGATTTGGATGACATTACTCAACTGGAGCGCTGGCTTGAAGAGGCAATTCGTGATGCCATTCAAAAAAGCCAACGCTTAGCAACCGAAAAGATGCAACCCTTCATGGGCTTGCTTGGCGGCCTAGGACTGTAAGCATTTACATTAAGGCCGAGAAAATAGAGAAAAGGACACCATAAACTAGCTATTATGAACGTATTGCCACCGGCGCTAAGTGAACTAATTGACGCTTTTAACGCCTTGCCAGGAGTAGGACCAAGGACCGCCGAAAGGTATGCTTACTGGTTCGTGCGCCATGATTTAAACGCCGGATCGCGTCTAGCAGCAGCCCTTACGGCACTACCTTCAGGAATAGGGTACTGCGAAAAGACGTTCGCGTTAATTCCTGCAGATCAGCAATATTCAGATCTCTACACCGACCCTAGGCGAGACAAGACTGTCGTAGCGGTGGTCGCCGAACCTTTTGATATCTTGGCTATTGAAAAAACCTCCCAGTACCATGGAACCTACCATGTGTTAGGGGGTCTGGTTTCGCCCATTGATGGCATATCACCCGAACAGCTACACATTAAAGAGCTGCTGCAAAGAATTGACGAGGATAATGTCACAGAGCTTATCTTAGCGACCAACGCCAGCGTAGAAGGCGAATCTACAGCCCTATATATTCAGCAACAAATCGGCCCTAAAAAGATTAAGATTAGTCGCTTGGCGCGCGGTCTGCCGATTGGTGTTGACTTAGAGTACGCTGACCAGATTACCTTAGGCAGAGCCATAGAACACCGCCAAATTTTAAGTCAGCCAGACAACGGGAACAAATAGCATGGCAAATCTTGCCTCATATCCTCAAGCCGAGCAAATTAAAGAGTTGCTGGATTCCTCAAGCAAGGTCCTTATAGTCCAGCCGGATAATCCAGACGGCGACAGCTTGGGCAGTGCTATTGCGATTGAGCAAATCTTAATGCTGATGGGTAAAGAAACCGAAATAATTTGCGGCATTAAAATACCATCCTACTTAGCCTACCTACCGGGTTGGGACCGTGTATCTCAAGAAGTAAGCATCAACTTTGACCTAGCTATATTGCTCGATACCTCTTCGCTTTCCTTGATCGAAAATCTAACTAACAATGTCTCGCAGCCAATATCTCTGCGCAAGAAACCATTAATCGTCATTGACCACCATGCGACGAGTTCAACTATTGATTACGCGACGATTAGTCTGGTCGATCCAGAGGCCGCCGCAACCTCTCAAGTCATTTACGCTCTAGCCAAACAACTAAATCTAGAGCTCAATAACGGCGCTAGAAACGCTCTCGCCGCCTCAATCCTTTCCGACACCCTTGGGCTGACTACCGAAAATGTTAATGCTCAAACAATCTATACCATCGCCGAACTGGTAGACTCTGGAGTTTCATTAGCCGACCTAGAGTCAACCCGACGCAGTTATATGCGTAAAAGCCCAGACCTGATGCACTACAAAGGTCAACTGCTCGAGAGAATAAGTTACTTTAATAACGACCGGATTGCCGTCCTCACTATCCCTTGGCCGGAAATTGAACGCTATAGCCCGCTCTATAACCCGCCGATGCTAGTACTCGAAGACATGCGCTTTACTACCGGGACAGACATCGCAATCGTTTTTAAAATCTATCCGCAGGGAAAGATAACGGCCAAGATACGTTCAAATCACGGCTTTCCGATTGCCGCAAAGCTAGCAGAAAGTTTTGGTGGCGGCGGTCATGACTACGCTAGCGGCTTTAAGTTAACCGATGGTCGCGATGCAGACCAGTTAATTAATGATGTAATCAGTAAGGCTAGTCATTTACTAGACAATGAGGACTAACCGGATGCGTCTTTATAACACCTTAACACGACAAATCGAGGAACTGAAGCCCCAGCATCCACCAATAGTCTCGGTATACACTTGTGGACCAACTGTCTATGACTATATGCATATTGGCAACTGGTTTACCTTTATCCGCTACGATTTACTGATTAGGACTTTGAAACTATCGGGCTATACCCCTGATTGGGTAATTAATATCACAGATGTGGGCCATTTAACTTCTGATGCTGACGAGGGTGAAGATAAACTGGCCAAACAGGCCGCCAAAGAAGGGAAAACGGCTTGGGACATTGCTAACTTTTATAGCGAGTATTTTCTAAAAGGCCTGGAGAAATTAAATATTAGCCGTCCAGATCATATTCCCAAAGCCACTGACCACATAGCCGATCAAATAGACTTTATTTCTAAACTAGAAGCCAAAGGTTATACCTATCAGTTAGCAGACGGAGTCTACTATGATACTCAGAAGTTCCCTCGTTATGCAGATTTTGCGCGCTTAGATATCGACGAGCAACAAAGCGCAGCTAGAATAGAGGTTAACCCAGATAAACATAATCCGTCGGACTTTGCCTTATGGAAGTTCTCGCCTCTAGATCGCAAACGCGACATGGAGTGGGATAGCCCATGGGGAAAGGGCTTCCCGGGATGGCATATTGAGTGTTCCTCGATGTGCCTAAAGTACCTAGGCGAAACCGTAGATATTCATAGCGGCGGGATTGATCACATACCAGTGCATCACACTAACGAGATCGCCCAATCCGAAGCCCTCACCAATAAACCGCTGGCCAAGATCTGGATGCATACTAACCACATCCTCATTAACGACACGAAGATATCTAAGAGTTTGGGCAATACCATTACCCTTGAGGATATTGAAGCCAGAGGTTTTTCAGATGAGACTTTAAGGATGCTTTGCCTTGAGTCTCACTACCGTACGCAAAGCAAGTTTAGCTGGGACAGCATGTCGGCTGCCCAGGCGCGTCTCTTAAGATACCGCAACTTTGCCGTTCGCCGCTTTCAAAGTGCAGGCCAGGCCCAGTTAGAGCCGCCAGATCTGCTGGGACAAATGCAAAACGACCTAAACTCTCCCCAGGCCCTAGCTACTTTAGAGAGCTGGCTCGACCAGGCTGAGGCATTAAACCCTAACGTCGAGTCAATTAACAAAGTAGCTAACTTAGTTGACGATCTGCTCGGACTAAGACTCACGCAAGTTAAAGATATCGATGACCAATATAAGCAGCTGATAGCGCAGCGTGAAGCGGCCAGAGCAGACAAAAACTGGGCTCAAGCAGATCAAATTCGCAGCCAATTGGAAGAGGCCAAGATAACGGTTCTCGATCGGCCAAGCGGGCCACTTTGGCAGTACTTGTCTTAAGTACCGCTCTCCTCATTGATGTCTTTTAGATAGTTTTTCGGTAATCTGTTCTGTTGTTCTAGAAATTCTATAATCAATACTCTAATGATTGCGGCAACCGGTATGGCAATCAACCCGCCAAGCAATCCCCCGAAGTTAATACCCACGACAATTGCAATTAAAACTAGTAACGGCGACATCTTAGTAGTATTTGCCTGAATCCTCGGAGCTAGAACATAGTTCTCGATATTAATGTAGATAACGTACCAGACAAGAACTACAATCGCCGCCGTAACGGAGTGAAATAGCGCAACAACGGTTAAAATAGTAGCGCCAATGGTATGTCCAAGCATCGGGATCAAACCGCTAATAAAAACAATCGCCATAAGGGCCACCGGATAACTAACTCCCATAATAAATAACGAAGGCGCGACCAGTAGGGCGGCAATAATCGCCAGTAATACCTGTCCATTGACATAGCCCCTAATGACCCGGTACATCTCGTGCGCCACACGATTAACGGCATTATTATGCTGCGGACGCACAAATATCGAACGCAAGCCGTTTAGCCAGCGCGGTCCCTCTATTAGCATCATGAAAGTTAAAGCCAACACCGCAAGCATCGAAAAGACGTCTTTGGCAATCCTAATAATTGAATTAAAAGCTACCCCGCCAATATTCTTAAGTTGCCGAGATAGCTGGGAAGATAAATTGTTAACCTGACTCTGTAAGTGGTGATTGCGCACAAACTTCCCTAAAGCGGTATGTTGGTTTTGAGTATCGCGGACCAGATTCGGGGCAGCTGCAATAAAGCGCTCTGTCTGATGCACGAAGGGTGGAATAATATAGGCAATGAAGGCCCCGAGTATCACAATAACCACGATATAAGAGACGGTAGTGGCAATTAAGCGACTACCGCGGATCTTTCCAGGTAAAAAGTTGGCAATCCAAGTTACCGGGCCGTTTAATACTAAACTCAGGAAGAAGGAAAGTAAAAGCAGCACCAGCGCTGCCTTTATTCTTAGAAAGGCCTCAACTAAGCCGATAGTGATTAGAACAATCAACACTATACGGATTAGTGTCTCATTAGACACAGTAACCTCTACGCGGGAGACTTTTTTATCCTCTTCATTAAAATGTCCGAAGTGGAACATAAGCTAATTATCACTTATGCAATAAGCAAACGCAAATGCTCGCCTTATTAATCTAGACTGCGCGCAACTGCTGTTTTAGCTCCGGAGGTAAAAAAGCGCCTGCCGAACGTTTATCTTTCTTGAGCGAATAGACGTTTTTCTTAATTTGGTGCAACATGACCACGTCGTCAAAAATAATTCTTAGGTGCTGATCGATGTGGTTTTGGTTCAGCTCTTTTTTGCTCAGTGAGACATGAGTGACATTAAGAGGTATGTGGTGCTGACAGTTACTAAATTTAGTTAACTGACTGACCACCGCTCCGAAAGTGCGCAGATCACTGCTTAACCAACGCTGGACTTCATTTTCAGCCAGTACTTTTTTCGCACTACTGGAATTGGGAAGGGAAATATGGTGCAGGTATTTATGCCTCAGAAGATTACGGTTATACACCGTAGATTTTAAAATGGCCGCGGGGATGCGCATCGAAAACAAATTTCCAAGCAGCTGATAAGCATAGGCCGAATGGTGCCTAGAAATAAAATCTTCATGATCGGCATATCCACCTAAAGAGATTAACAGATTGACCCGAGCGGCAATATCTGGATTTTTAGCCAACATACGGGTGACGACAGCAAAGCCAAATCCTACTCCGACAATTACAATTCGCCGATTACGATAACTCATCTTTACGAAAGACGATAGATAGTCGGCGAAGTTATCCAAGCTCGGGCGTTTGCCGATTTTATAAAAACTAGTCATGCCGCCAATACCTGGCAAATCGGGAGCAGTGACGCTACCAAAGTCGTTAAGCGCACGAATTAGACCCCACCAGTACTCAAGATTGGCGCTTAGATCGCCAATAAAAAGTATCTCTGTTGAGTCTTTTTTGTTTCTTAGCCGCACCATACGACCCTCGAGGTGGTTCATGTATAGTGGCGCCATAAATTTAGCCGGATCGTTTCGATTGCTCGCCATGGTTAGCTAACTGTAGCCCAGTAATATCTGAGTATGCAAGCATAAGTAATTAACTTCGTAGCTATGCACTCATCAGGCATATTAAAGCTCGTGTAAAAGTCATTATTCCGATAGTCAAGCAAGCAACGTCCTAATATCTATGCCAATATCCTTTGTCGTACTCTAGAAAATTATAATAATAGTCAGCTAACTTAAATAAAGAACTCTAGTATTAAACAGTCCTGCTATGCTATTAAGTTATTTCTGGCTAGGGCGGAGGGATTCGAACCCCCGAATGCCAGGACCAAAACCTGGTGCCTTACCACTTGGCGACGCCCTAATATTTGTAAACCTACTGTTACTCGTAAGGATTATACAAAACAGTCTCTTCTAAAGCCACCTTAACTCTTAGCTAAAGGAACTCTTTGTAGTCTGGAGTAGTCCTCGTTAGGGCTAGAATTAAGCGGAGTAACGGAGTACTTTTGTTGGCTTTGCTTAATAATCGCGTTCGCGACTCGCAAACTACCTTCTCCTTTTAGTGTAATAGTCTGCGCGCTAAGTGGCCGCTTGGCTCTTTCTCCAGAAGCCTTTAGATAAAACTTATAGGGCTCTAGATTAGCTAAATCAAACCCCCTTACGTAAGGTTGAAATAGCGGCAAGACTCTTCGCATATCAATATCTGCAGCAGTTCGAAAACTTACTACGTTGCCAACGTTGGCTAGAAGAATATTACTTTCCTGGTCGCTTTGGTAAGCCGTAGTTTGCTCGGCTAGAGTTAAAAACAAGCCGAACTTACGCGCTTCGCTAATCAGCTGCGAGAATATCGGGGCATTAAACTGCTCAAACTCGTCTACATATAAGTAAAAAGGCGTACGTTCTTGAAGCGAATGCAAAACTCTTCTGATTGCTGCCAGCTGCAACTTGGCTAATATAACCATGCCAAGCAGCGTTGAGTTGTCCTCTCCTAAGGTACCCTTAGCAAGGTTACAGATTAGTATTTTTCCTTCATCGTATAGCTTGTCAAAATCAATCGTTGATTTAGGCTGGTTAATAATCCCGGCTACAGAAGCAGATCTTTGGAAGCGGCCAAGTTTTGCCGTAACGCCACTGATCATTTTTACCCGCTGAAAACTACCGGCCTTATTGTACTCACCAAGCCAAAACTGCTTAAGGTCTGAGTCCGCAAGGTTAGACACTACGCCATTACGGTAGAGATCATTAGTCAACAGCTTAGAAAGGGTAGACAGGGTAGCGTTGGGCACACTAAAAGCCGTGTAAATCGCATTTCTTAAAATGTATTCTATACGGTGACCGCCACTAGAGTCATCGGAGAAAACTTTTCGAAATATCGAGATAATCGCCTCGGCAATAAAGTCTTTCGCAATC
>DAHVVZ010000031.1 GCA_027357065.1 Candidatus Saccharimonadota bacterium
CTTCTTGTATGATATCTAGATAGATGTCACTAAAACTTTACCTCATTGCGGATAATATACGCAGCGCCCATAACGTTGGCGCTATGCTTAGAGTCGCAGAAGGACTAGGGGTTAGCGAAGTATTTATATGTGGGATTACGCCTTACCCAAAACTGCCAAGCGGCGATCAGCGGGCGCCTTATTTAGCCGAAAAGATTCAGCGTAGAATCGCTAAAACCTCTCTGGGCGCCGAACTTACTCAAGTTTGGAGCTATCAGCCGGACATTAAAAGCCTGATCAGTAACCTAAAAGCTCGCAATGTCACGGTCGTCGCTTTAGAGCAAAGTGCAGCTTCTATACCGCTAAGTCAATTTAAGTGCAACGGCGAGGTAGCTTTAGTAGTCGGCAACGAAGTTAGCGGAGTAGATCCTGAAATTCTTAGTGCCTGCTCGCAAATTGTCGAAATCCCAATGCTAGGCCAAAAAGAATCTTTTAATGTCAGTACCGCTGCCGCTATGGCGCTCTACTATTTGACTTATGGTATAGTTTAAGTTGTTAAGTAAAAAAACAAATATGTCACTTACCACTAAGCCAAGACCCGGCTCTGTTCATAAAAAGATTAAGGCTGGGCATCACCGCGTTACTAAGAATTATCTAAAGCCTTATTGGCCTTATTTGCCAATTATTGCCATTATTGGTGCTGGGATAATTGCGGCCGGCATCTGGCATTCTCCAGTTGCCGCTAACTCGGCTCCTAGTCTGACAGCACTCAGTTTCTCGACAGTACTTGAGTCGAGTATTGGCGTCGCTGCTTTAGCCATTTTCTTTCTGCGCCACGCCTTTGCCTGGCATAAAGTCTTTGTCCGCGGTGAAGACTTCGTCGCGAAACACCCAATGCTAGATATTGCCCTAGTCACTATTAGCGTAGTCGGATTACTTTTGGCTCACCATAATGGTGCAGTCTAAATATTAGCTCAGGGCTACGTTTTCACTACCCATTAGCTCTTTAAGTAGCCTTGGGCCGTCACTTTCAATCTCAATCCCAGACGGTAGTTTAATGGCTTGTTTGCGCTGTTCTTCACCGAGAACTAAAACGACTTCAGTTGATCCCTGATGCTTGTCTATGGTTCGCTTTAAATCAATCAGTAAACGTTGGTCTTCTGAGCTGGCAAGTCGAATAAACAAGCGCTGCCCTTCATTCTTACCCTTAGCTCCTGGGCCGTTCAAAGTTAGCGCCGCGTTAGTGTCTGGCTGTCGAGAGGCCTCGGCTTGCTCGACCGATACTTCGCTGGCCGTGTCGAGCATAATCTTCAGATCGGTACTTATCCGTCCGTCGCGGTCTTTAGCACTAATCTTGCCCCTGACAATTAATACCTTATCTAAGACGCAGAGGCTAGCGTACTGTGAGTACATTGAAGGAAACAAGATTACCTCAATATCCCCGCTCATGTCCTCAACTTTAACGAACGCCATCTTCTGACCATTTTTAGTGGTAATCTCTCGCACACCATTAACGATGCCGCCAATTTGAACCGCTTCGCCGTCCATATTCTCATTTAGTTCGGCAATTGGTCTGGCTCGATCCTTTAAGTACTGTTCATATAGAGTCAGCGGATGCTTTGACAAATAGAGACCTAGCAATTCTCGTTCCCAGATCAAATGATCGCGAGGCATCAATGTCTGATCAGTTGAAGCCGGCGGTAAATTGAGCTGACCGCGCGAAACAATCGTCTTATCCTGTCCGCCAAACAAGTCGGTCTGGCCATGCTCGGCTTGTTTCTGAGACCGTGAGGCGTAAACCATGATCATATCCAAACTATCCAGCAAGACACTGCGGTCATGGAAGCGATCGAAAACTCCGGCCTTAATGAGGCTCTCAAAAGACTTACGGTTTACGGCGTGGTAATCCACACGAGACAGAAAGTCTTCCAAACTTTCAAAGGGCCCGGCTTCACGAGCCCGGATAATCTCATCGACAGCATTGCTGCCAACGTTTTTGATGGCTTTCAAGCTAAAGCGAATGGATGCCGAGTCTGCGTTTTGGATAACCGCGAATTCATTAAACGACTCGTTAATATCTGGCGGTAAGACCGGAATATTCATTCTCTGGCATTCGCTAATTTCTACAGCCAGGCGCTCGGTATCGTCATATACAGAGGTCATTAGAGCGGCCATGAATGCTGCCGGCCAGTGCGCCTTTAGGTAAGCCGTTTGGTAGGCAATTAATGAGTAACAGGCGGCATGACTTTTGTTAAAGCAGTAGGCCGCGAATTCTTCAAGCTGCTGCCAAAACTTCTCCATTGTAGATTCTTTAATCCCGGATACCTCTTTGGCACCCTCAATCATCCGCTGCCGCATCTTGCGCATAATATCTATCTTCTTTTTCCCGATCGCCTTACGCAGAGTATCCGCTTCGCCGCCGCTAAAGCCGCAAACGTCTTTGCTGATCTGCATAACCTGTTCCTGGTAAACCAGAACGCCGTAAGTAGCCTTCAGCGCTGGTTCCATGCTGCGGTCTGGGTAAGAAATCTTCCTCTCGCCTCTTTTGCGGGAGATAAACTCATCGATGAACTGCATCGGACCCGGTCGATAAAGTGCATTCATAGCGACGATGTCTTCAAAGTTGGTCGGCTCCAGCATTTTTAAGTAACGCCTCATGCCGGCTGACTCAAACTGAAACACTCCGGTTGTGTCGCCACGCTGGAAAAGCTCATATGTCGCTTTGTCGTCTAAGGGCAGCTTCTCGATGTCGATGTCCTCGTTATATACCCGCTTAATAATTCTTAAAGCGTTTTTAATCACAGTCAGGTTGCTTAGTCCCAAAAAGTCCATCTTAAGCAATCCTAGATGCTCGATTGGGCCCATTGAATACTGGGTCGCGACAACCCCTTTCTGCGCCATCTCCAGAGGCGCATACTTCACGATGTCGTCCGGTGCGATAACTACACCTGCGGCATGCACCCCGTGCGAACGAATTGTTCCCTCCAGTTGAGTTGCCAAGTCAAAGACTCGTTTGGCTTGAGGATTAGTCTCATATTCGTGTTTGAGATCATGGTTCTTCTGGATCGAACGCTTTAGCGGCGTATGAATACCCTGCACTGGCGGTGGAATCATTTTAGCTAGACGATCAGCTTCAGCGTAGGGTACTTGAAGTACTCGAGAGACGTCACGCACCGCATTTCTAGCAGCCATTGTGCCAAAAGTCACAATATTAGCTACCCGGTTGTGGCCATACTTGTCGGCGCAATAGGCTATTACCTCATTGCGCCTGGTATCCATAATGTCGATATCTACATCCGGCATGCTAATGCGGTCCGGGTTTAAGAAACGCTCAAAAAGTAAATCAAACTTCAGCGGGTCAAGCGAGGTTATGTCTAGCGCGTAGGAAACGATTGATCCAGCAGCACTACCTCTGCCGGGACCAAAAACGATACCTTGGCTCTTTCCCCAGGATATAAAGTCGTTAATAATCAGGAAGTAGCCCTGAAAGCCCATATTATCGATAACCGTTAGCTCGTATTCGGCGCGCTTAAGAATCTCTTCCGGCAGTTTTTGCTTAGCTTCTTTAACGCTTAGTTTATTAGCTTGCGTACGATCCATCTCGGCATAACGCCAGGCTAGCCCCCGATAAACCAATTTTTCCAGATAATCATGCTCGCTGACTTGGCCCTCGGGTATAGGGAATTTAGGAATTAGGATGCTATCTAGTTTGATTGTTAGATCAACAGAATCGGCAATCGCTTTAGTGTTTAAAATTAATTCCGGATGATCCTTGCCCCAGCGCTGAATAATTGTTTTGGGGTCGGTAACGCTTAGATCAAAATCAGCTAAAGACATCCGATCCTTATCGCTTAAAAATGAGCCGGTTTGGACGCAAAGTAAAATTTCGTGTGCCTCTTTATCCTCGGACTTAAGATAGTGTGCGTCGCAAGTCAGTACTGCCGGAATGTTTAGTTTCTTGGCTAGCTTAAGCAGACCGGCATTAACCCTTTCCTGATCGCTCCAATGTCCAGGATGGTCAGGGTGCCCATGGTCCTGAAGCTCAAGATAGTAATTGTCTCCCAGCAGTTTCTTATATTTAAGCGCTGCCGCTTCAGCTAACTTTTCCTGATTGGAACGCAAGTGATCGGCAACTTCTCCACCAATGCAACCGCTGAGTACAATAAGCCCCTCGTGATACTTAGTTAAAGCTTCAAAATCGATTCTTGGACGGTAGTAAAATCCCTCCAAGCTAGCTAGCGTAGCCAGGCGCATCAGATTTAAGTAGCCGGCGTGATTTTTGGCCAGCACGGTTAGGTGATAGCTATTTTTATCCTTGCTCGGTTCGCGGTCCTGATTTGATCTTGGAGCAACGTAGGCTTCCATGCCAATAATCGGCTTAATGCCCTTATCTTTTGCTTCGGTATAAAAGTCGATGGCGCCGCTTAATGTACCATGGTCAGTGATGGCTACTGATTCCATGCCAAAATCCTTAATTTGGCTAATTAAAGCCGGGATTTTGGTCAAGCCGTCTAACACCGAGAAATGGGTGTGGTTATGCAAGTGAACAAAATCTGAGGCCTTTAACTGCCTGGCATTAGCCATACGCTTTTATATCCCTTTATTTCCTTTTTTGTCTCTAACAGTAACAATCCCATTATATCGCTGCGCTAAATTTAACGCTAGCCTTAAGCGCTGTATTTTTTTCTGCTATAGCGCCCCTACAGATGATTAGTGTGCTCAGTCTTTAATAAAAACTTCTTAGCATCAACAATTGCCTTTTTGGCTTCTTTAACGGCGCGAGCCAGATCCTTATCTGCGATAGGGTGCTGATCTTTCAGTGCGGCTGCGACTATTTCGAGTTTAGCCTTGGCTTGTTCTACGCTAGCAACTGCAGCGATAGAATGAGCGTGGTTAGTCGTGGCAAGCGATTTAGCCTCATCTGCAACGATTTCGGCCAGCTCCATAAGTTCTGCTAGGAGTAAGCTAACCTTATCCTCTACTGTTTCAAACTCTTCTTTGAGCTTATCGCCGACTTCTCCTAGGGCCTTTGCATCAGAATTCTCTAGTCCTAAGAGTGAGCTCAGGTAGCTAAGTCCTCCAAGCATTGCACTGCTAGCAGCTGCCTTCTTGATTTTGCTGCTATCTGGCAAAAACCTGGACACGAGCTTATTAGTCCTTTCTGCTGCGCGATTGAAAAATATATTTCAACATTCCAAAGAGGG
>DAHVVZ010000050.1 GCA_027357065.1 Candidatus Saccharimonadota bacterium
AAAAAGAGCTAAACTTAAGCAGCAAACTACTGGGCAGGCATCAAATCGGGCCGTTATCTTTAAGCGCTATCCTGGGAGTTAAGTTCGGCTTAAAAGCGTCAGACATCGAATCGGCAATTGCGAACACCGAACCCTACGAGCACCGCATGCAGCCCTACGAGCTGGACGGTGCTTGGATTATTGATGATACATATAACGGCAATATTGACGGTATTCGTGCCGGAACTGAACTGCTGGGCGAACTTCCGGCTAAGCGCAAGATTTATGTGACTCCCGGATTAGTTGACCAGGGGAAAGAAACTAAGGCTGTGCATTTGCAGGCCGGCAAACTGATTGCAGCAGCCAAACCGGATATCGTGGTTTTAATGCAAAACTCGGTCAGCGGCATAATTAGCCAAGGCTTAAGAGATGCAGGTTTTAAGGGCGAGCTTAAACTAATTGACGATCCCTTAGATTTCTATAACCACCTGGACCGATTAGTTGCTAAAGGCGATCTGGTTTTAATGCAAAACGACTGGACAGATAATTATGCCTAAAGAGTTAGGTATACTAAGTAGTTAGTATGAGTAAACTCACAGTTGCCGTAATTTTCGGTTCACGCTCCACCGAGCACGATATTTCAATCGTTACGGCTATTGCTAGCGTCATTAAGCCGCTTGAGCTATCCGGCAAATATAACGTGGTGCCGGTATATATAGACAAAAAAGGCAAGTGGTACTGCGATCCCTCCCTTTCGGACATCGCACTTTACTCAAGCGGCAACATTGAGGCGTTTTTGGCCAAGCTGAAGCCCCTAGCAATCCGGATGGACGGAAAGCTTGAGCTAGTCCTTAAGCGCAAGAAAGTCATAACCGTCGATGTAGCATTTCCGGCAACCCACGGCACGCACGGCGAAGACGGCGAACTAATGGGACTACTTGAGATGGCAGGCGTCCCTTACGTCGGCTGCCCAATGCCGGCTGCGGCTATAGCGATGGACAAAGCGCTGGCTAAGACTCTGGCCGCCTCAGAAGGAGTTCTAACCTCTAAATTCGAGTGGTTTTACGGCAGAGACTTTGAAGCCGATCGAAAGGCCATTCTGACTAGGCTTGCTGGTCTAACTTACCCGCTGTTTGTTAAGCCGGTGCATTTAGGCTCAAGCATCGCAATTTCAAGAGTTGAAAATAGCCAAGCCTTAGTTCAGGCCATTGAAGTGGCCGCCCATTACGACGACAAAGTATTGGTCGAAGAGGCGGTTAATAATTTAATTGAGGTTACCGTGCCAATAATCGGCAATCAGGAGCCAAGAGCGGCGTTAGTTGAGCAGCCGCTGCTTAAAGACAGTAATCTCTTTGACTTTGAAACTAAGTATATGAATGGCGGTAAAAAAGGGAAGGGGAAAGAAAACGGCGCTCAAGGATACAGTAAGCTGCCGGCCGATCTGCCGCCTAAACTATATAAGCAGGCAGAGACTACCGCGCTTAAAGTTTACTCGCTTTTAGGCTGCGCCGGGATCGCAAGAGTCGATCTGTTAATCGACAGCCGAACCAGCCAGGTATACTTCAATGAAGTTAATCCGCTCCCCGGCAGTCTTTACGCCCATAACTGGCGCCAAGCCGGCGTTTCAAACGTGCAATTAGTAGAAGAGCTGGTAGATTTGGCGCTGCAGCGCGCGCAGCAGCGTCGTCAACTAAGCACGGCATTTTCCAGCAACTACCTAAAACAGTACTAAGCTACCCTCTCCCCTGATATACTTTATCTTAAAGGACGTTAGTTAATTTTCCCTATGAGCAGATACAACCCTAAAGAAATTGAGCCCAAATGGCAGGCTGCCTGGGCTAAGAGCGGCATTAGTGAGGCTAAGGATTTTGATCCCAAACGCGAAAAATATGTGATGCTGACTGAATTTCCTTATCCTTCGGGCTCAGGCATGCATATCGGCCACATGCGCGAGTATACGCTGGGAGATATTATGGCCAGGCAGAAGCGGATGCTCGGATATAACGTGCTCTTCCCGATGGGCTATGACGCTTTTGGGCTGCCGGCTGAGAACTACGCCATTAAAAACCACATCTCTCCGCAGCAGGCCACCGAAGAGGCGGTTGCCAATTTCCAGAATCAACTGGAAAGTATGGGCTTCAGTTTTGACTGGAGCCGCAGTTTTAAAACCACTGACCCGGATTACTATAAGTGGACGCAGTGGCTGTTTTTGCGTTTCTTTAAAGCCGGCTTAGCCTACCAGGCGGAAATTGCCGTTAACTGGTGTCCGTTCTGCAAGACCGGCTTATCCAACGAGGAAGTTATTAACGGACGTCACGAGCGCTGCGACACGGTAGTAACCAAAAAGCTAATTAAGCAGTGGATGCTTAGGATTACCGATTACGCGGACCGCTTAATTAAAGGCTTAGATACGCTCGATTATCCTTCGCGGATTGCCGATCAGCAAATAAGCTGGATTGGTAAAAGTCAGGGTGCCGAGATTAAGTTTGCAATAGTTGATCAAAAGGACTTAAGCATCAGCGTATTTACTACCCGGCCGGATACTCTTTACGGCGCCACTTTCATGGTCCTGGCACCTGAGCACCCCTTGGTAGAACAGATAACAACTAAGGAAATGAAGGCCGAAGTTAAAAACTATATCGAATCGTCCGCCACTAAGAGCGAGCTGGAACGCCAGTCTTCCGAAAAGAATAAGAGCGGAGTATTTACGGGCGCCTACGCATATAATCCGGCAACTAAAGAAAAGATCCCGATTTGGATTGGGGAGTACATCTTAATGGGTTACGGTACCGGAGCGATTATGGCCGTACCGGCGCATGACGAGCGTGACTTTGAGTTCGCTAAAGAGCATCACCTTAAAATTAAATACGTGGTTAAACCCGCTAAAGGCGAGCTGCGTGACGACCTGCCTTTTATTAACGAGGGCGTGGTCACGAACAGCAGTCCAAAATATGACGCTTTGCCAAGTTCTACCGTCCGCGAGAAAATAGTCACCGATTTAACTAAATCTGGCCAAGCTAAAGAGCGGGTCAATTACCGTCTTCATGATTGGATTTTCAGCCGCCAGCGCTACTGGGGCGAACCAATTCCAATCATTCATTGCCCGAAACACGGAGCCGTAGCGGTTAAGGACGAGGATCTTCCGGTGCTTTTGCCGGAAGTCGAAAACTACGAGCCGAGCTCAAATGGCGAGAGTCCGCTAGCCGCGATTAAGGAATGGGTCAACACCAGCTGCCCAATTTGTGGACTACCCTCCCGCCGCGAGACCGACACGATGCCTAACTGGGCCGGCAGCAGCTGGTACTACCTGCGCTATTTCGATCCGCACAACTCAAGTGCTTTCGCGGATCCGGCAAAGTTGAAATATTGGGGCAGCGTCGACCTTTACCTGGGCGGCATGGAGCACACTACGCTGCACTTGCTTTACTCGCGTTTCTGGCACGAGTTCCTGTTCGATCAAGGTTTAGTGCCGACCCCGGAGCCCTACCTGGCCCGCCGCGGTCAGGGCATAGTGCTGGCGGCCGATGGCACTAAGATGAGTAAAAGCAAAGGCAACGTAGTTGATCCTAAGGAAGTAATTGACAGCGGCTACGGTGCTGATGCGCTGCGTCTCGCAATTACCTTCTTAGCACCCTATGACCAGACAACCCCTTGGAGTCCGGAAGCTTTAGGCGGCACCTACCGCTTCTTGCAACGCTTTTGGACTCTAGTCGATCAGTACCTGGACAGCAAAGCGGCGGCAACTAAAGACGATACCGAGCTAAAAAAGCTTATTAACCGGGTTGGCAAGCAAGTAAGCCAGGATCTGGAGCAGATGAGCTTTAATACGGCCATCGCGGCTATGATGGAGGGTCTAAATGGGCTATATAAGCTAAAGGCCGCCGATCACTTCAAATCCAAAGACTGGCAGTGGGCGCTAGAGACCTTCACCAAACTTTTATCTCCGTTTGCGCCGCACCTCTGCGAAGAAATCTGGCAGCGTCTGGGCAATAAGCAGCTGATTCAGCTTGAGCAGTGGCCGGGGTATGAAGAGCGCTGGCTAAAACAGGAGAGCGTTAGTATTGCAGTTCAGATTAACGGTAAACTAAGGGGCGAGCTAAACTTAGCAATCGGCAAAAGCCAGGATGAAGTAGTTGCTTCCGCCCTCGCAGATCCTAAGATCCAGGCCCATCTAACAGGTAAAGAATTAAAGCGCGTGATATATATTCCAGACAAACTGCTTAGCCTGGTTGTTTAGAATATTGCCTTGGCGTTGAAATAGCTAGAGCTCATCTGCTAAAGTATAGGTAGAAGATAATATTAATCCTCACTAGTAAGGAGGAGTTTAGCTAAGATATGGGTAAACCCAAAAAACGGACCAGTCCTCGAGCTACCGGAGCCAGACGCAGTCATTTGGTGCTTAAGTTAGCACGCCAAGTTAACAAGACCTCACCAGTAAAGGTTAGAACGACCAAGCGCGAGAGCGGCAAGACGGCCGCTTAATTTTAATTGCACGGTCCGTTTTACTTTAAGTTAAGGCCAATAAGTCAATTAACTTAAGCTAAAGCCCAAGTTCAGTACTAAACTAAACTCTAGAGGTATAGCAAAAATGGCATCAAACCGACACTTAGGGCGCATTGTAGCTTTACAGACGCTATATGAATACGACTTCCGAACCGAAGCCGGTGATCAGAATTTTGATCTTGAAGAGGTGTTAAAACGTAATATTGGCAGATACGCCGAAACCGTCGACGATACCGACTTTATCCGGCAGCTGGTGGAGGGCGTGGTTAAAAACGCTGGCTCGTTAGATAGTGAACTGCAGCCGGTCGCTCCGGAGTGGCCGATTGATCAAATCGCCCGCATGGACCGGATTGTGCTGAGAATTGGCCTCTGGGAGCTAAAGAACGAAACCGACGTGCCGCCCAAAGTCGCGATTAATGAAGCTGTTGAGCTGGCTAAGGCTTTTGGCGGAGAAAATTCATCGCGTTTTATTAACGGCGTACTCGGAACTCTACTTAAGCTGTCGACTAAGGATCAGCTAAAAGCCGCCAGCCCGCAAAAGGCTAAAACTACCCCTAAGAAAAAGACAGGCAAGAGAGCTTAATATGCACCGACCAAAACCGATTAAGGGTTTTCGGCGCTTGGTTACCAGGCGGCCGGAAATTGCCGAAGCAGTTCATGAGACAACTGCCGGGGGCATAGTTTGGCGCCGCAATCCCAAAACCAATGAAACCGAGCTGCTATTAATCCAAGACGCTAAGCAACGCTGGACGATACCGAAAGGCCATGTCGAGCCCAACGAAGAACCAAAAGCCACTGCCGAGCGCGAAATAAGAGAGGAAACCGGACTAAAAAGCATGCGTGTAATGAACTGGCTAGGGAAGGTTAACTTCCGTTACCGCCGCAGCCATACCCTGGTCTTAATGACGATGCATATTTACTTAGTGCAAGGATTAGGCGATACTGATGATTTGAAAGGCGAAGATTGGCTTAAAGACCTAAAATGGCTTTCGGCTAACGACGCAATAGATAAGATCGCCTACGAGGATATTGGCAAGCTGATTCTACTTGGTTTAAAGCAGATCCGCGAAGCCGCACATTAGGATTTTTCTAGACCAATGAATGACGCAACCGCTTACCAGAAGTTCTCCCGGGATGTCCTGGGCTTCGAATTTAGAGACATTAACCTGCTAATTACGGCTTTTACGCACCGCTCGTATTTAAACGAGCACAAGAAAACGGTTCTCGAGCATAACGAAAGGCTGGAATTCTTAGGCGACGCCGTTCTTGAGATGGTTGTTACGGAGTACCTGTTTGTTAACTACCAGGAACAAGAAGGCGTGCTGACCAACTGGCGTAGCGCCTTAGTGCGCACTGAGAGCATTAGTGCCGCCGCTCAAAAGGGCGATTTTGAGTCGATGCTGCGTCTTAGCCGCGGTGAAAGGCGGGGTACCAGAAGGGCCCGTGAGCAGATTCTGGCCAACACTTTTGAGGCGGTAGTCGGTGCCATTTATCTCGATCAGGGGTACCTTATAGCTAAGGAATATATTAGCCGGACCATTCTCTCGACCTTTAAGGACATCTTAAACAACGGTTCTTGGATTGACCCGAAATCCCAGCTTCAGGAAGTTGCTCAAAGCCGTGAGGGTTTAACGCCGGTATATAAAGTAATCGTCGAAGAGGGACCGGATCACGATAAATCTTTTACCGTAGGCGTTTACGTCGGCGGCAGACTAATCGGCCAGGGCAAGGGCCCAAGCAAGCAGGCCGGCCAGCAACAAGCGGCCAGCGAAGCCTTGCAAAGTTATCTGAAGCCATGATTAAAAAGCAGAGTCTTGTTGACTACAGGTTAGCTAATCTGTAAAATAGTTAACCATTGCCAACGTTTGATTAAGAGAAGGAATTAGATGCTAGTTATTCGGATGCAACGAACCGGTCGCAAAGGACACGCCATGTTTAGATTGGTGGTCCAAGATGCCCGTCGTACACCTACCAGCGGCAAGATCGTCGCTTACATTGGTTCTTATGATCCTCATGCCAAGCAAGTTAGCTTGGACCATCAGAAAGCCGAATATTATTTAGAGCACGGCGCTCAGCCCTCACCTCGAGTGGCTTCAATTTTAAAAGCCGAAAAAGTTAAACTGCCAAGTTGGGTCGCCGCGCCGAAAGTTAAATCCCGAGCGGTACGTAACCCGGATAAGCGACGCTCCACGGCACCGGCTGCAGCTGTTGAGGAAGAAAAAACCGCCGCGCCGGCAGAAGCCGCAACCGAAGAAGCCACTACAGTAGAAGCGCCTGTTGAGCCAACTGCCGACAGCGAAACAGCGCCAACTCCAAGTGAAACTCAAGCCGCCTAAAGCGGTCTTAATTAAAATGCTATACTAGATTTAACGTATAACTGTAGGGAGAAGGGTACTATTCATGAGTAACAGCATTGACCAGCAATTTGTCGAATACGTAGTTAAATCACTTGTCAGCAATCCTGACGCCGTATCTATTGTGCGGCGGATTGATGAAAAAGGGGTACTGCTGGAGTTGACCGTCGATCCGGAAGATCTTGGCCGGGTGATTGGTAAGCGTGGCGCCACCGCCCAAAGTATAAGAACCTTACTGCGTGCTTTAGGCACCAAGAACGATGCCCGCTACAATCTAAAAATTGTCGACAATGGCTTTCCTAGTGAACGCCGTGAGTCCAGAGCCAGCGAGAATAACGAACCGGTTGCCGCCGAGGAAACCAAAGAAGCCGCCACTACAGAGCAAGAAGAACTAGAAACCAGTTTGCCTAGTAACGACGAAGCAACTGAAGACGAACCGGAAACCAAAGATCGCTATAGCAAAACCAGGCGCGAGCTTGAAGAGATGGACGACCTCGATCTCTAAGCCGCCGATCGCCTAGATAGCTCATGATGCGCATCCAAGTTATTACTCTCTTCCCGGAGATGTTTAAGGGTGTGCTAAACTCATCGATGCTTTTTAAGGCTTCGGACAAGGGGATTGTAGACTACCAGCTAATTAACCTCAGGGACTTCGGTAAAGGACTGCGTAAGCGGGTTGACGATACCCCTTACGGTGGCGGTGACGGGATGCTCTTAATGGTCGACCCCCTGGTTCGGGCTATCGAACACGCTAAAAGCCTGGACCCTACGGCTTCGGTTATTTTGCCAACCCCGCGTGGCAAAATGTTTAAGCAGGATGACGCTAATCAGCTGGCGGCAGCGAACAAGGGGCTAATCATTCTCTGTCCAAGGTACGAGGGCTATGACGAACGGGTTACCAACTGGGTCGATCTAGAGTACTGTATCGGCCAGTATGTGTTGACCGGGGGCGAACTGCCGGCGATGGTTATTATTGATTCGGTAGTTAGATTACTCCCCGGAGTCCTTGGCGGCGCTAACTCGGCTCAAGACGAGTCTTTTCAGGGCAGCGATGCGGTGGAGTTTCCGCAGTACACGCGTCCGGAAGAGTACCGCGGCCTAGGCATTCCAAAAGTACTCTTAAGCGGTCATCATGCGGAAATTGCGGCCTGGCGCAAGAACCAGAAGAAGTAAGCTGCAACTGCTATAATTTAAGGACCAGTTAACTAGATACTTTAATAAGGGGGATATTAAATCATGACGCTGAAACATTTTAAGATTAAGCCAGTTTACGCGCACTGCGACCTACCGTGCGGGGTTTACGATCCGGCACAGGCCAGAATTGAGGCCGAATCGGTGGTTGAAATTATGAAGCGCTATCCGAACTTCAGCCCTACCGATCAGATCCGGGCAATCATTATAAAAGAGGAACGCGCCGAGTTGGTTAAACACCATTTAATGGTGCTTTGGGCGGACTACTTTAAGCCGGAACATTTAGAGCGTTTCCCGAAATTGCATGAACAGTTCTGGATGGCCATTAAGCAGGCCTCCGTCTGCAAACACTCCTTAGATGTTAGCGAGGGACAGAAACTGGTTGATCAGATTGATGAAATCGCCGAGATCTTCCGACAATCCAAAACCGCCTAAATGGCGTCTTCTGATGCTGCGCCGGGTAGTTGGCAGTAGCATGAGCCCGAGATTAACTCCAGGACAGTTGCTGGTGGCCAGCGGCTGGTTTAAAACGATTAAGCCCGGAGATGTCTGCATTTTTTATCAGGGGGGCTTAGAGAAGGTCAAACGTGCTGAGCGGGTTAGCAAAGACAAGGTTTTCTTTATTGGCGACAATTTGAATTTTAGCAGTGACAGCCGTCACTTCGGTTGGATTAAAAAAGAGTCGATTACGGCGAAAGTTATCTGGCCGAAAGTGCACAATAACTAAGCTTCAATGTAGCGGAAGCGAACAGTTGCGAAGATCAGCATCACGACAAGAGTAATCCCCATGGCGATTAAGTCATGCGCAATGGTAAAGCGCGAAGTGCCGTTCATTGCCCACCTAAGCGAGTCCACAGTATATGAAATTGGGTTCACCTCGGCAATAATCCGGAGCCAAGTCGGGACATGTGTTAATGGGTAGAGAGCACCGCTTAAGAAATAAAGCGGGAAAACCAGAAACTGGTTAATCGCTTGGAAGCCCTGCATGTCTTGGACAAATGATCCAATTGCCGAAGAAAAAGCCGCAATCGCTAAAGCCAGCAGGCTCATGAAAACTAGGGCCATCAGGGTCATTATCCAGTGCAGTGGCCGAAAACCTAAAAGCAGGGAAATAAAGAAGACTAACGAGCCTTGCATCACGGCAGTTGTGGCACCGCCTAAAGCCCCGCCAATCATAATTTTAAAACGGCTGACCGGCGCGACCATGGTTTCCTTGAGAAAGCCGAACTGACGGTCAAAGATAATCATCGCTCCAAAGAACATCGCTGAGAACAGTACGGTCTGCACCATGATGCCGGGAACTAGGAAGCGCAGGTAGTCGCCCTGTCCGGCCTCCCTGTATACCGAACCTAATCCGTAACCCAGGGCCAGCAAAAATAAAAGCGGCTGACCGATAGCTCCAACAATCCGTGAACGGCTGCGGAAATAGCGTTTCAGCTGTCTTTGCCAGAGAATATATATTACCCTCATCGCATGTTCCTTGCCCGGCGGATAGCGCGCCATGATTCATGGGGATCGACTTCTTCATCGCGGATAGTTCTACCGGTTAGAGCTAAATAGGCTTCCTCTAAGCTGGTGGTCTTGGTCTCGGCGGTTAACTCGGCTGAAGAACCGATACGTAACAGTTTGCCGTGATCGATAATTGCAATCCGGTTGGCGTTAGTCTCGGCCTCCTCTAAGTAGTGGGTAGTAAAGAGAATCGTCATATGCTTATCTTTAGACAAGCTGTCGATGTACTGCCAAAGTAGATTACGCGTCTGAGTGTCCAGACCCAACGTTGGCTCGTCTAGGAATAGTACTTTAGGGTGGTGCAGCAAACCACGGGCAATCTCCAGCCGCCGCTTCATACCTCCGGAAAAGGTTTTAACCATGCTGTTGCGGCGGTCCCATAGGCCAACCAGTCGTAGCAGTTCCTCAATTCGAGGATTAACTTCGCCCTTTGGTACGTCATACATCACAGCATGCAGCTTCATATTTTCAGCTGCTGTTAAATCGGTATCTAGCGAGGGGTCCTGGAACACGATACCGAAGCTACTGCGTACCGAGTCCGGATCTTTGGCGACATCATGCCCATTGAGGATGAGCTTACCGGAAGTCGGCTTAAGCAAAGTGGTGAGCATCTTAATAGTCGTTGACTTGCCGGCGCCATTCGGACCGAGCAGAGCGAACAGCTCGCCCTCCGCTACATTAAAGGAAATATCCTCAACGGCCTTGACCTTGCCATAGTGTTTAGTTAAGTGCTCAACCTCAATCACGCCAGGTCACCTTTAAGCTCAAAAGCCTCACCTTCGGCATAAGCCTTACCGCTTTCACGCAAGGGTATTTCTTTAAGCAGGAATGCAAATATTAGGGTAATTGCGGCAACCGGAATCGCGTAGATAAATAAATCATGGAAGGCTAAAACGAAAGCCTCGAATATCTTGTCCTGAATTTGTAGTGGCACGTGAACAAGCCCCGAAGTACCGCCGGCAATTGAGGAGGCGTTTATCTTGCCCTTGAACTGGGGCAGCAAAGTACTTAAGTGGCTGTTGAGGCGCGTTAGCAAAATGGTACCGAATATTGCACCGCCGAAGCTGCTGCCAATACTTCTTGCAAAAGAGACAACTGAAGTACCGGCCCCCATTTGCTTGAAGGGAACTGAGTTCTGAACTGCTAAGACCGGCACCTGCATGAATAACCCGATGCCGAGTCCCAACACGACCATCCAGATACCTAAAGTCAACTGAGTAGTTGAAAGCGTAAGACCGGAGAACAGCCATAAACCTAAGATGATTAGTATCCCGCCAATAATCGGGAAGGGACGGTAGTGCCCCCAGCGGGTAATTAGCCTGCCTGAGCTAATCGAGGCGACAAAGATGCCAAAGACCATCGGAAAGAGCATTAATCCGGACTTAATCGGGCTATAGCCACGTACAATCTGCTGGTACTCGGGAATATATAAAATGGTCGCGAACATCACAATCCCGGTCAATAAAGACAAAATTACGGAGACGCTGAAGATACTGCTTTTAAAGAGATTAATTGGCATGATTGGTTCTTTAGCGCGCCGTTCATTAAGAACAAATAAGGCGCCGATTAAGACTCCGCCAATTAGCAGACTGAGGATTTGCCATGAGCCCCAGGAGTAGGTAATTCCGGCCCAAACAGAAACAAAGATTAAAGCTCCGGCAGACAACGAAAGCAGAGATGCGCCACGGTAATCTATTTGGTGCTCAGTAACAAATTTCGGTAAATGGAGTCGGGTTGCAATGGCAATCAAGGCCAGTATTCCTAAGGGCACGTTAATATAGAAAATCCAGCGCCACCCGGAAACTCCAAGTAAAGTATTTTCATTGGCTAAAAAACCGCCCAGTAAAGGACCGGCAATACTGGCAACACCAAAGACGGCGCCAAAATATCCTTGATACTTGCCTCGCTGCCGTGGCGGCACGACGTCACCGATAATTGCGAGAACCAAAGATATTAAACCGCCGGCACCTAGCCCCTGAAGCGCTCTAAAAAATACCAACTGATCCATGTTTTGTGACAGCCCGCTTAACGCCGAGCCGGCTAAGAAGATAATGATTGAAATTTGAAAGATTTTCTTGCGTCCGTAAAGATCGCCAATTTTTCCATATAAGGGTGTCGAGATGGCGCTGGTCAGCAGATAGGCGGTAGCGACCCAGGAAAGCTTGTTTAGTCCATGCAGATCACTGGCAATGCGCGGAAGAGCAGTAGCGACAATCGTCTGGTCGAGGGCGGCTAAGAGCATAGCTAGCATCAAGGCTGAGATAATTACCATAATTTCAGCGTGCGATCGGTCGCGACCCTCGAAAATTGCGCCTTTATTGGCGACCGCCACTGCAGCGTTCTTGTCGTTATTCATTATTGCTTAGCCGTATCCTTAATGCCGTAGCTAGTGGATAAATCTATAGCTAAGCGGGACAGCGATTCGCCGAGCACATGAATGTCGGTAGCTGACCAATTAGCCAAAGCTTCGCTAAGCATTGCTAGGCGGACGTCAATAATTTTCTGCGCTAAAATCTTACCTTGATCACTTAAGTCTAAGATGTGCACCCGGCGGTCGTCGGTCGGATTGCGGTTGATTAAGCCTTCCTGCTCAAGTTCATGGACCTTGCGACTTATCGAGGGAGCTTCAATCCCGAGCTTGCTTACTAAATCACTAAATTGCAAAGGTTGAACAGATAGCAGTCTTAAAATTGCAGCAGCAGGGCGATCGATCTGAGCGCCGAGCCGACGCTGAAAATCGTCCCAGTAACGGGGCCGTTTAGCAATCTTCATAACTTCAAATAGGGCAGAATCAATTCGGGAAAGCTGGTCACTATTATTCATAGTTCCCTACTATACATTAGTTACTTAAGATAAGTAAATACTAATATGGTTGATTTGGATTAATCGTTTGGCCGGTATTTAAAGCACTGTTACTTGAAGACTGAAGTGAATTTACTTTTGTACTACCCTGCCCTGAGGCTGGCAAATTGTTCTGCAGGTTAATGACATTGTTGTTGAGTCCGCTGACACCGGGGGCGGCCTGAGTACTGCTAGTGCTGGTAATGATTGGCAAAGCCGCTACATTGCCAATCTTGCTGGTCGCGCCGAATTTTGGAGCCGTACCGCTGTTAGAGCGCAGCTGATAGGCGATTGCAGCAACCGCGAAAATTACAATAACCGAGACAACGCTAAACATCCAAGCGGCCGGCCGTGACAAACCGCTAAATGTCGGCGTTCCAACTTCATCCTCGCTCATCGAGGTTAATTCCTCTTTTGGTTCGAGATCAGTTTTAATCATAATTGAGTGATATCCTTCAAACTACACCTACAGTGTAGCTGAAGTTGCCATGGTCGTCCATTGCCGGATTGGTATATAATAGTGCCGGTATAGCTAAAACATAAATGGCCTCACGCTTTTCGTATTACCACTCACCAACTATTTCGCAGCGGACTCCTTTAGGGCCGACCCGACCCCTAAGATCCGCTCCTCCTGCTAAAAGAAACCAGAAAGGCTTTACTCATCTGGTAATAATGTTGGTTGTCTCGGCATTTTTAATCTGGGCTTCGGTCGCCGTCGCTAGCTTAAGTCCGGCTAGTGCCGATGCGCCGATTCCTGAGTTACGCTCTGGTCAGCTTGGTGACTGCTTAAGTGTATCGCCCGGCAAAATAAAACCCGGTTCAACACTAGTTGCCACGGGTTGTAACGGGATGGCTGAGCAGAACTTTACCCTCAGCGCTGATCACATAACAATTGATGGCAACTATTGTTTAACTAGCACGGGGTCAATAGTAGTACTAGACAATTGCCAACAAAACAACCAAAACCAGGAATGGCAGGCTGACGGAGTGGGATACTCAAATCTGGGCAATAACCGTTGCCTAAGCATCTCTAAAGGAAGCTCTAAGCAAGTCGATACAGCCAGCTGCAGCCAGCAGGGTACACTAAGTCAAGTCTGGGTGCCAAGCAACTGGAGCGGGCAGTCAATCTATACAACTTCCGCTCCCAGCTGTAATCAATCCAACTTAGGTCAGAGAGTAGCCTGCCAAGCCGAGCGGCAATGGCTGGCCTGGCAAACCCAGCCTAAACTGCATAACACTCTGCTTTATGACTATACTGCCGGCAACCCTTATGAAGAGTGGTGTGCCGATTTCGTGAGCTATGTCTATAAGCAGGCCGGTGCTCCGTTCAGTAACGGCGAACGCGGTTTAAACGGCTGGGACGAATATAACGCCAATAATATTATTAACCAAGGATTTACTTATCATGCCGCAGGTAGTGGCTATATTCCGAAACCTGGCGACGTGGCTTACTTTAACTATTTAGGCGGGCACGTTGAAATAGTGGTTAAGGGTGGCACTAACCCGGTGTTTATCTACGGCGATTCAGGCGTTATTGACCCGATTAGCGGTAATGGCGATATGGCAGAAAACCAAATTACCAGTGACGGAAGTTTGGGTCAACTTGAGTACTACCTGTCGCCGATAGGTAATTAAAAATCTAAACCTGGGTCAGTTTAGTTATTAATTTTGTGAACTGAGCAGTTTCGGCTGGAGACAGTTTTGCGAGCAAAGAGCTTTTCGGCCCGCAAAGCTTCGCGAGTAACTCGCTGCGAACGTCTTGACCTGCCGAGCTTAAATCAACCATTTTAATGCGGTGATCGCTTGGCTCCTCGAAACGTCGGACTAATCCTTTAAGCTCCAGTCCCCCAATAATCCCGCTTACGTTCGACGGGTCGCAGCCAAATAACTCATTAAAACTATGCATGGGCTTGGGTTGGTCAAGGAAACAGACGGTAATCGCCTGCATGCCGCTCAAGCCGTGTTGGGCGGCCAGCTCATATATCTGATGTTTGGAGAACATTAGAAATTCAATAAATTTAATGTATGTAGTGGTCTTCGCGGTTTGGCTCATAAACTTCCCGTTTGGTTTATTTTAGTTGACAATGTCAACTATTGTCCATGTATAATAGGGAACCATTCAAGCCAAAAATCGCATAGTTTTTAATTCAAAAGGAAAGTATTAACCGCTAAATGACCAAACCAGCTATTGCTAAGAAACATACCAGCCATTGGCTGATTCTAATATTGATTGCCTTGGCCCAGTTCATGGTAGTGCTGGATATTTCAATCGTCAACGTGGCCCTACCATCCATGCAGCGGGCTTTCTCTTTGAGTACTGCCGATTTGCAGTGGATAATTAGCGCCTACACTCTGGCTTTCGGAGGCTTCCTGCTGCTAGGTGGACGAACTGCCGACTATTTCGGTCGCCGTCTGGCTTTTTTATCCGGCATTAGCGTATTTACACTTGCTTCTCTCGGCACGGGTTTAAGTCAAAGTGGTACGATGCTCATTACCTTTCGGGCCATACAAGGCCTAGCTGCGGCGTTCATGTCGCCGGCCGCTCTTTCAATCGTACTGGTGACCTATAAGGAAGGGCACGAGCGCAATGTGGCCCTAAGTGTCTGGGGCGCAGTGGCTTCCGGCGGCGCAGCGGTAGGCGTTCTCTTAGGCGGAATAATTACCCAGTATCTGACCTGGCGCTGGAACTTCTTTATTAATTTGCCGGTTGGTATTTTTGTTATCCTGTTCTCGTTACGTTTACTCGGGCACTACAAAACCGAATCAGAGCGTAGGAGTCTCGACCTGCCCGGCGCGGCTTCGGTTACCGGGGGATTAATGGCCATCGTCTATGCTTTAACTGAAGCTCCGGTTTATGGCTGGGGCAGCGCGCGCATTTTAATCACTTTAATCATCGGGGTATTGCTAGTCGTCTTCTTCGTTGTTAACGAGAGCCGGGCTAAGCATCCTCTGATGCCGCTAAGGGTTTTTAAGATCCGCAATATTGCCGGTGCTAACTCCCTGATGCTGCTTCTAGCGGCCGGTTTGTTTTCAGTGTTCTTCTTTACGACCCTCTATCTTCAAGATGTTTTGCACTACTCTCCGGTGCGTACCGGGCTAGATTTCCTAGTGATGCCTTTAATTATTGCCTCAGTGGCCTCAACCATTCCGCGCTTAATTAGGCGCATCGGCTATAAGCCAATCTTAATTGTCGCACCGTTATTAGTCAGCGCCGGCTTGTTCCTAATTGCCCGTATACCGGTTGATGGCAGTTTCTGGGGCAACGTAGCTCCGGGCCTGATGGTCATGGGTCTTGGCATGGGGGCGCTATTTGTGGCTGTCACTATCGCTGCCACTTCTGGAGTGCCGCAGCATGAAGCCGGTTTAGCTTCCGGTCTGCTAAACACCTCTCAGCAGATAGGCGGCGCATTAGGGCTTGCAATCTTGACAGGAGTTTTATCGAGCAGTATCTCAAACTACCTTAGAGCACTGCACTTACATGCCCAACCTAGCGCCGCAGCCATTGCCGCAGCTAACGTGCACGGTTTTCATAATGGTTATCTGTTAGCCTCCGGCTTTGCCTTTCTAGCCTCAATGATCGCCATCTTCTTTATTAAAAAGAGCAAAGCGGCTAATGATCCGAGCCACAAAGAAATTAGTACTCCTGGCCTGGCCGTCTAAGGCATAGACCAATCGGAGAAGCAGAAAATTATAAGTCCGAAATAGGGCTTAAGTTAAGGTCGTCATCAGGCGGTTCTGTATAATAGGTTCAAAGTTATGACTAAGTCTTTGCAGAGATTCCTAAACTATCTGCGATCGGACAAGTTTTACCGTCTGGTGCTGGTTGTTTTCATAATTGAGGCGGCTTGGATTGCAATCTCCGCGGCCTACCCTCAAGCTTTTGATGAGAATTATCACTTCGGTTTAATCAAGGTCTATTCGCACTATTGGTTGCCGTTCTTCACGCATCAACCACCGAATGCCGATGCTTTCGGAGCCGTAGCGCGTGATCCGTCTTATCTCTATCACTACCTGATGAGTTTTCCGTACCGACTAATTGAGCTGTTCACTAAACGTCAAATGGTCCAGATCGTTATATTAAGGTTTATTAATGTCGGGCTGTTCGTTTGGGGAATAACGCTATTCCGCCGCGTATTGCTGAAAGCCGGAACTTCAAAGGCCTTAACCAACCTCAGCCTGATGCTGTTTATCTTAATCCCAATCGTGCCCCAACTGGCGGCTCAGATTAACTATGACAACCTAATGATTCCTCTGACTGCCGTAATGATTCTAATCACCTTTAAACTGACCGATCAAATCCGGGCTCACGCTGTCTCAATTTTCGATTTCAGCTACTTTATTGGTATTGGCTTGCTAACTAGTCTCGTAAAATACGCCTTTCTGCCAATTTATGCCGCCATGGCGCTGTTTTTGGTAGTTGTCGTTTTCCGTGCCAATCGTAAGCACAGCGTGCGTAAGTTTTTTAATCAGCTAAATGAAAGCTGGAAAAGCATTAGCCGGCCTCTTATAAAGGCGACTTTAATTATTCTAATGGTCGTACCGCTGGCGATGTTTGTCCAGCGAGATATTGGTAACCTAATTGAGTACCATTCCATTGAGCCCAATTGCTCGAAAGTTCTATCTGTAAAGCAGTGCATGGCGTACTCTCCGTGGGCGGCTAACTATAAGCGGCACACTAAACTTGTCTCATCGGGTAACGCAGTTTCGCTTAGCACCATTTTCGTTTATCCCTTCCAATGGCTTTATTGGATGTGGTTTAGGCTTTTCTTTGCAGTGAATGGACCAAACGGCAATTTCACCAACTATCCGCCCTTGCCATTGCCGAGCGCGGCAACGTTGATTCTTCTAATCGGCGGGGTAATTGCCGTGTTAAAGTGGTGGCGTAAGTTGTTTCGAAATAACTTAAAGCTCCTGCTGCTGTTATTTATTTCCGGAGCATATATCGTTGCGCTAATCGGTCAAGGCTACTACACCTATACCTACACCAAAGTTCTGGAAAACATGAATGGCCGCTATCTGGTGCCGATTCTACTTTTGCTGGCTGCTATTTTCGGACAGGCTTTAAGCCACATGTTAGCCAAAGCCAACACCCGTAAAGCGCTATTTGCAGCAATCATTTTACTGTTCTTCTTAGAAGGCGGAGGCGTCATTACCTTTATTGCGCGCAGTAATGCCTCTTGGGACGTAGAAAACAAGACTGTAGTTAAAGTTAATGATGCGGCGCGTAAATTAGTTAAGAAGGTAATTATTACCGGCCGCGAAAAATACGATAGCCACCTATGGTTCTTTAACTAGCCGGCTACGAAGCTGCTTATCGCCGAAACTACTCTTCTTAATTAGTTCTAACTGATCCTCTAAGAGCATTCTATTAATCCGGATTAAGTCGGCAATTACTCCTAGCGTAAAGCTGATGAAAGACCCGACAATTAAGATTGAGCCAATGATTAAACCTTGCAGGTGATGCGGCCCAACCGGATGTCTGGCGGAGAGATCGATAATTAGGAAGTTAACTAGTGGCACTAAGCCAATAACCAGAAGTATGGCGCTGACCGGAAAGAATAGCGCATATGGTCGGTACATAATAAAGGCCCTTACAATCGTGACGCTGCTGCGCCGGATATGCTGCCAGGAACTTTTAAACTGCCTAGATTCACGTGTCTTAGGGTTAGTTTTAATCGGCAAGATTGCAATAGCGTGACCTTTGCGGGCCGCCTGAATAGTGGTTTCGGTAGCCCAACTGTAATCGGCAATCGGGTTGAGCTGCAGCGCTGCAGCGCGTGAGTAAGCCCTAAAGCCGCTAATTGCATCCGGAACATTGGTGCCGGCAGCCAAGTTTAAGACTTTGGTACCTAATTTTTGGAAGAATTTTTTACGGCGCGTGAAGTGAGCGATGGTTTGAGTCTGGCGATCGGCAATGACTACGTCAGCCTTGCCGTTAAGAATTGGCTTAATTAAATCCGGAATCCGTTCTTGTGGGTACTGGTTGTCACCTTCAGTTAACACAATAATGTCCGCCCCCATCGCTAGAGCGCGGTTTAATCCGTGCCGGAATGAGCGGCTCAGCCCCTGGTTTGCGGTATGAATCAGGAAATTCTTTACCCCAAGCGCCTTAGCCACGGCCTGGGTGCGATCGCTGGAGCCGTCGTCAATTACCAACAACTCAATTTTATCAATACCCTTAATCTTCTTAGGAATAGTCTTCAGTACTAAAGGTAGAGTTGCCTCTTCGTTGAGGCAGGGAATCATAATCACTAGTTTCATAACAACCTTTGAAGTATAGCAAATTATTGTGAGGGTTTGCTTAAAAAGCCTGAGCTATGGGTTCTGAAGTTATTCTGAACCCCAGCTTAATTGGGGCCGTCCTTTAGGCATATACTGCAGCTAGTCTTATGAATCCCCGCGTTAGAGAAATTGACGACAGCGCTTTGCTATTGGGCGCTGCACTGCTTGGGGCGTTTATTTGGCGTTATTGGCATAGCCTTAACTTAAAGCAGCGCCAGCAACTACTGTTTTGGATCGGATTAATGCAAGTACTCGCTCTAATCCTGATCGCACTCTGGATTATTTATTACCGGCAGCGAAATAAATATAAACGCCTGCTGCCGAAGCAATGGCAGAAGATGAGCGGAGTGCAGTTTGAACGCCAAATGCTAATCTGGTTAGCTAAGAATGGCTTCAGTTCGCTTAGGACTACCGAATATTATGACCAGGGAGTAGACATTGTCGCCGTAAAAGACGGCGTTAGTTTCGGCATACAGGTTAAGCGTTCGGCGCGCCCGGTTGGAGTGTGCGCCGTCCGGGCGGCAGTTGCCGGACTTAAGAGTTACAATTGCGAACAGGCAATGGTAGTTACTAACGCTAGCTTTACCGCCCAAGCTTGTAACCTTGCCATGATTAATAATTGCCGCTTAATTGACGGCAGCGAACTAATTCGCGGTGCGGCCTCAAGTAACTAGATGCCCTGTTCACCGGCCTGTTGAATGCGCGGTGAGCTGCCTAGGAGTATGATTCCGGTAATTAAAATTACCACAAAGCTTAAACCGGCGGCTATTGCGGCAAGCGACGAGTCAAATGAATCACCAAAAATCATAATACCAATCGTGGCTGCAATGGCCGGTTCGCTAACCTCCATGACCGGTTGAGAAATTGCTAGCGGTCCTGAGCCGAAAGCATTGACCATAAGGTATAGCGAGATAATTCCGGAGACTATAAAAGCGTATACCGGCCAACTAGCTAGTAAGCTAGCCAGTCCATGCGCCGCATATAGGTTAAATGACAGTTTAACTAGGGCGGCATTCATCGCAAACGCCATCGCAGCGGCCATGCCGGCCAGCAAGGCGCGCAAGTTAGCCGATTTGAGTTTACGGATGATTAAGGCCAAGATGACAACTAGCGGCGCGACGATTGACGCCAAAATTATCCAGGGTTGAGCCTGGTAACTTAGATGTCCGCCCCGAGGTTGGAAGGCTAGAAACAGTCCGGCTAAACCCACGATCACCGCTAATGCTGCCACCCAGTCACGCGGTTTAATACTGATTTTTAATTTAAAGTGGATGATTAGTAACAGGAAAATTAAATCACTGGTCAGTAACGGTTCAACGACAATTAAACTACCGTTTTTTAAGGCAACCGCTTGAGAGATGGCGGCAAGGAGTTGCAGCAAGAGCCCCAATAGGAAGAGGCGACTCTTAAATATCTCATATACAAAACGCTGCGAAAACAAGCGTTTAGGATCCGGCTTTTTGGTAGCTATTCGTTGCACCACAGATGATGAGGCGTTCATCATGGCCGCAAAAAGCGCAGCAATATATATTATTGCAAGCATGTCCGGTAATAAAAGTTGTAAGCCATAATATGCGATGTTTAGCGGCGCCCTCTTCGTCTGGCGTCTTCCTTGGCAGCCGGCTCAATTATTGCTAGTTGCCAATGGTGCTATAGTGTTATTTAAGGTGTACTTACGTTAAAAGTAAAGTATAAGGAGGACTCTTTTATGAAATTATCTAAAACAACACTCTGGAGCACCATTGTTTTAGTAGTAGTGGTAATCGCACTAGTGCTAGTTCTGATCTTTGTTCCAAGCAGTAGCAAGAACAAGACTGCCAGCTCATCGAGCAGCAGTTTAAGTGCTTCGCAGAAATCCGCGGCAACTCAAACCGCACTGGCTAACTTTAATAAGTTCTTTAACCTAAGTACTTCAATGACCGAGCGCCAAGCACTGCTGCAGAATGGCAGCCAATTTGCCCAGGCGATGAATAGCGAATTCAGTCAGCTGAGCAATGAGTCGTTAAGTGTCGTCGTCAATAGCTCAAGCCTAACTAGCGCTTCAACACTGAACCTAAATTACACTATTGAACTAAATGGCCAGCCGGTACTAAAAGACCAAAGCGGCGAGATGCTCAAGATTAACGGCACTTGGGTAGTTAGCGACTCGACACTTTGTACTTTACTTAGCCTAGGCGGATCAGCCCCGTCAATTTGTAAATAACTGCCATGCGGCGCTTAAGAAAACCCTAAGATAAGCTATGTTTAACTGGCTGAAGCATCGGACTGCCGGGCACTCTCTGGTAGTCCTGTGCGTAATCCTCTTTTTGACCTTCCTAGACAACACGATAGTCAGCGTGGTGCTGGGTAATGTACAGTCGTCATTGGCGGCCGGGGTGCAGGACTTACAGTGGATTGTTGACGCCTACATGCTGGCCTTTGCGGTGTTCATGCTGTTTGGCGGTACTTTGGGAGATATTTTAGGACGCAAGAAAGTAATGCTATCCGGAGTCAGTCTGTTTGTGATCGGCTCGATTATTTCAATGCTTGCGGGATCGGTGGACATTTTAATTGTCGGTCGAGCAATTATGGGTCTTGGCGCGGCGGCTAGCGAGCCGGGTACTCTATCAATGATCCGTCATATCTATCCGGACAGTCATGCCAGATCCCGGGCACTTGGCGTCTGGGCGGCGGTTAGCGGCATTGCTCTAGCCTTTGGGCCGATTATTGGCGGCATCATAATCGGATTTACCAGCTGGCGTGGAGTGTTTGCCTTTGGTGCAATCTTTGGTGCGATTGCCCTGATTGCCGGTTGGTTGTACTTGCCGGAAAGTTCCGATCGTCAGGGGCGTAAGCTTGATCTTCTCGGTTTAGCGGCCGGTGGAGCGTCCATTAGTACGGCATCGGTAGCCGTGATTGTCGGCGAAAATGATGGTTACGGCAGCCCGCATATCATTACCTTATTCGTCCTCGCGGCATTGTTCATGGTAGCTTTCATAATAATCGAATTGCACCGTAAGGATCCGGTTCTGCCTCTGGCTTTCTTTAGAAAGCTGCGCTTTTCAATCGCCAATGCCGTAGCTTTTAGTACTAATTTCGGCATTTTTGCTGTCTTTTTCTTTGTTGCTCTTTACCTGGAGTTTATCGCCGGTTTTAGCGGTTACAAGATTGCATTATCCTTTATTTCGATGACTGCAGCGATTGTTGTCTCGGCAATTTTGGCCGGACGAATCTACACATTCGCCCGGACGATTCCCTTGGTGGTCTTGGGTGCGCTGATAGCCGGAAGCGGTACCTTAATATTGCGCCAGATTATTAGTCCAACGGTGTCGGTTAATGCTCTTTCCTGGTCTCTAGCGCTAACCGGAGTCGGTTTCGGTATCTTGCTAGTTACCATGACCTCTTCAGTATTAAATATCGTGTCCCCGGAGCGTTCCGGTATGGCGGCCTCGACAGTTAATACTTTTCGCGAACTAGGCGGAGTCTTCGGCGTGGCTGTTTTAGGAGCCATCGTTAACGCCCAGCTAACTGGAGGCATGGTTAGCAAACTGAAAGCTCTGAAATTACCGACTAACTTTCAATCTTTCGTAATCTACGCTATAACTCACGGCGGGCACACACCTCAGAATCTGCATGTTTCAATAGCTGAATTGGCCTCGCATGCCGCACTGGTAAATAATGTCACGGCCGCGGCCTATGACGCCTTTGGTAATGGACTACGCATCGCCTTATATATTTCCGGCGCGCTTTTGCTATTTACAGCCGCGGTGTCCGTGGTACTTTACTTGTTGAAACAGTCTAGACAAGCTGAGACATTGGCTGAGCAAAAAGCTGCCCTAAACTAACTTTTATTGTCAGTCAACGAATGAATAAAGTCAGTTAACGGTGCGCGTAAATCATCCTGCATCAGGGCGAACTCAATCACGGCTTTTATGTAGTCTAGTTTATTTCCAGCGTCATAGTAACGACCGTTTTTTATCTCACAGGCAACAATCTGTTTATGGTCGGCCAGCATCAGCTTAAGTGCATCATTACTATAGAGTTCGGCTCCCGGCGCCAAACTTGCCTGAGCCTGACGCAAATAATTAAAGACGTCCGGAGTGAGAATAAAACCACTGACAGTAGCAAGGTTGCTTGGCGCATGGGCCCGGCCTGGCTTTTCGACAATACTGCTGACATTTATAATTCCTTCTTCCAACTGTTCGCCGCCGGCAAAGCCGTACTTGTCATAATCCGAGTCGTTACTAACTGGAACGACGCTTAAGACCGGGCATTTGTAGCGGTTATAGACATCTATCATTTGCTGGAAACGTGCCGGTGTTGCCCGAATAAAATCATCACTCCAAGTGTAGATAAAGGGCTCGTTAGCGATTAGGTGTTCGCTGTTTAGTAGTGGCGTGCCGTTACCGTAAGGCCCTTTTTGACGGACGTAAATGAAGTTTGCCAAATTGGCAATATCTTTTACCATATCTAAAAGCTTGGCTTTGCTTGCGCCACCGTTCTTAATATTTAAAACCAAATCCTCGCTTGGTTTATCGAAGTGATCCTCAATACTGCGCTTGTTTTGTCCGGTGACAATGACAACATCTTCAATTCCGACACCGACCAGTTCTTCAACGACATATTGAATAATCGGCTTGTCGACTAAGGGCAGCATTTCTTTAGGCATGGCCTTGGTTTGGGGCAAAAACCTAGTACCGAAGCCAGCCGCCGCGATAACGGCTTTGGTTACTTTTGTAGTCATATCTTTACGTAGTTGATACTAGCACAACTAAATCAAACTTCCCATATCAGCTTATCTACAGGAAGCTTAGGCATTATGTGTGGACTTATGAAGAAAGCAGTAATTGGTTTTGGCATTTTCGGAGTCTACCTGATTTATTCAGTAGGTATTAGGCATCAACAGCCGCTTATTCCTAAGCCGGCTTCTCTAGTAAGTAGTAATACTAAGAGCGGTGGATCATCGTCCGGTTCAAGTACGGCCAGTGCAACTTCAAGTACCACGTCAGCCGCTGCGCCACCTAGCCCGACCTCAGCTCCCCCTAGCTCAAAGTATAAAGACGGAAATTATGTTGGCAGCGTGGCGGACGCCTATTACGGCAATGTTCAAGTGTCAGTTACTATCAGCGGCGGACGGATTAGCAAGGTTAAGTTTTTGCAGTACCCGAACA
>DAHVVZ010000003.1 GCA_027357065.1 Candidatus Saccharimonadota bacterium
TGACTTCGATCTTGCCGCCGGGTTCCATGTTGTCGCAGCATCTTTTGCTGTCGATAGCTGAGCAAATAAAATTGCCATTGATTCAAATTTCACGCCAAGCTGAGTTTGGCGCTCTGGGTCTAGAGACCGACTTAAATCAAATCAAAGCTCTTGCCGATAATGGCATTAAATTGGTAGAGAGTTATGCCATGGGTTTACAGTTAGCAAACCAGAATAGTTACGAATTAGCACCTGAAGCAGTGTCTGTATCCTCAGTACTTTATGAGGCGGATCAACAGTTGCGCGAACTGGCGCGCTTGTATAATGTGTCACTCGAGCTGAATATTCGCGGGCGTTTTGAGCCTGTCTTAGCGCATCGCCAAGGTTTGCAGGCTGCAGTTGTAGGTCTGGCTAGCGCATTAATAGAGGCCTTGCCAGCACAAAATAGTGGCCAACAGACAACACTTCAACTAGCTACTCATCGTTGCCGGTATGGTATTGTGGCCGGCGTTTACGCAGATATACCAAGTCTCAGCAGCGATGCTTTAAAGCGAGGGCGTAAGCTCTACGGAGTCTCTAGACAGCCGCTAGTTGAGGTCAGTCATAATCCGGCCGCTGGTATTTTCGTAGCTGATGCCATCTTTAGAGCAATGCACCTAAAGCTACACGTATCACGACATCATCGCCTGTACGGTTTGGGGGTTGTACTCCAGACTTCTTCGCAAATGGCATTAGTGTAAGGCTGCAAGAGATGGCTAAAGCGAAGCAAATTTTACTAATCGAACCGGATAATATTCTTGGTCAGACTTTAAGTGGCGCTTTGGAATCGGCCGGACACAAGGTAATACATGTAGCCACGGCTCAAGACGGCGTTACCATGGCTGATAAAATAACCCCGGACATGGTAATTTTAGAGCTTCAATTAGTCGGCCATGGCGGTATCGAGTTTCTTTGCGAGTTTAGATCTTATAAAGACTGGGAAAACATACCGGCTATTATTTACTCCACAGTACCGCCACTAGAATTTAGAGCTAGCAGAGAGAGCTTAAGCGGGGAGCTTGGAGTAGTCGCCTATCTTTATAAGCCGAATACCTCTCTTCTGGATCTATTAAGAGCAGTAGATAATAATCTCGCCCGAAAGAGGGAATTAAGCGCCGATGCAGCAGCTTAAGACCAAGGCAATTGTCTTAAGCCGGACTAACTATGGGGAAACTGACCGTATTATTACCGTCCTAACTCCAGATTCAGGGAAGTTAAGCCTAATGGCGCGGGGAGTGAGAACGCTGAAGAGCAAATTGGCGGGCGGAATAGAGCTATTTTCTTTAAACGATATTTCGTACATACGTGGTAAGAGTGAGCTGGCAACCTTAGTTTCAGCGCGCCTAGAGTCCCATTTTCCACAAATACTAACTGACATCGATCGAGTGCAATTTGGCTATGAACTACTTAAAATAATTAACCGGGCAACTGAAGATCAGCCCGAAGCGGCCTATTTTGAACTAGTCAAAGATACGCTTTTTGGTTTAAATGACCTCGAGGTGCCGCTTAGTGTGACCCGGCTTTGGTTTATGTGCCAGCTGCTAGCTCTTTCCGGGCACATGCCCAACTTAACTACAGATGCTAAGGGGCTTGCCTTAGCTGAAAACACTCTTTTTAGTTTCGATACATCAACAATGACTTTTGCTCCTCAGAATAGCGGCGGAAGATATACCCCGGAGCAGGTAAAGTTTTTGCGCTTATTGTTTGCGGCGCATAACCCTAGACCTCTAGCCAGAGTGATTAACGCCGATTCGCTTAGCCAGCAAATTACAGGGCTAATCAACTTACTCTACGAGTATCAACTATAACGGATAGTGTTATAGAGGCTCTAAGGGTATAATCCATAGATAATAAACCTGAAGCTAAAAGCATATGAGCCGACCAACAATGGAAGATATTGTCAGCCTCTCCAAACGACGGGGTTTTGTTTTTCAATCAAGTGAAATTTACGGGGGACTAGCCGGTTTTTACGACTACGGGCCATTAGGAATTGAGCTGAGTAACAATCTTAAGCAACTGTGGTGGGACTCGTTAGTACATGCCCGTGACGACATCTTTGGGGTAGATGGCGCAATAATCCAGAATCCAATGCTTTGGCAGGCTAGCGGACACGTGGCAGGCTTTAGCGATCCAATGGTCGAGGATCAGGTTACTCATAAACGTTATCGTGCTGATCAGCTTGCAGGAGTTGATACAACAGACTTAACCGAACTTTCTAAACTACTGAAGGGTAAGAAATCTCCAGATGGCAATCCTTTGGGCGAGCCCAGATATTTCAATATGATGATGCAAACCTGGGTCGGGCCGGTACAAGAAGAAGCGGCAAAAGTGTATCTACGTCCGGAAACTGCCGGTTCAATATTCACCAACTTCTTAAATGTTAAGGATACAATGCGTGCTAAAGTGCCATTTGGGATTGCACAGATTGGTAAGGCATTTCGTAATGAGATTTCACCTCGTGATTTTATATTTCGGGTTCGTGAGTTAGAACAAATGGAGATGCAGTATTTCATAAATCCTAAAGACCAAGAAGCGGATTATGAGAAGTGGCGGGATTTTGCCTGGAATTTTCTAACCCTCAAATTAGGGATTAAAGAAAGCAACTTGAGTTGGCATGAGCATAGCCCAACGGAGAGAGCGCATTATGCCAAAGCCGCCCACGACATCTACTTCAATTTTCCTCAGGGCCCTAAAGAACTGTGGGGTACGCATAACCGAAGCGACTTTGATTTATCCAGTCATGCGAAGGCCAGTGGCAAAGATCTAAGCTACCTAGACGAACAAAGCGGGGAACGGTTTACTCCTTATGTGATTGAATCGTCGGTTGGGGTTGGAAGGATGCTTTTAGCCGTATTAACTGACGCCTATACCCGCGATAGTGTCGCCGGAGAAGAACGGATTGTTATGAAATTCCACCCAAGGATTGCTCCGGTCAAAGTAGCGGTTAGCCCGTTACTGAAAAACAAACCTGAGCTGGTGGCTTTAGCCAGCAAGGTTTATGCCCAGTTAAAGAGCCAGTTCGGTATGGTTCTGTGGGACGATAATGGCAATATTGGCAAACGCTACCGCCGCCAAGACGAGATAGGTACTCCGTTTTGCATTACAGTAGATTTTGAGTCTCTTGAGAACCAAACGGTTACTCTAAGAGATCGCGACACTGCAAAGCAGGTACGCATCAACGTTGATGCATTGACTCAAAGTTTAAAGCAGAAATTGGAGCAAGAATAAGAAATGCTAGCTCGACGCAAAGCTAAAAAGACACCCAATGTTTATGCTTTTATTGACAGCCAGAATCTAAATCTGGGAGTACAGAAGGTTGGTTGGAAAATGGATTGGCGAGCCTTCAGGGCCTACCTTCAAGAACAGTTTAATGTCACAAAAGCGTTCATGTTTATTGGCTATATGCAAGAGAATGAGGCGCTTTATGAACATATGCACGAGCTTGGCTACCTAATTGCATTAAAACCCACTGTTGACGTATCGTCCGGAGACAAGGAAGACGAGGACTATAAGCCGGTAGTGAAAGGTAACATTGATGCCGATTTGGTACTTTACGCAATGAAGGAGCTTCCCAACTATGACAAGGCGATTATTGTTTCTGGAGATGGTGATTTTGTCAGTCTGATAGAATATCTTTCTAACCAGAACAAACTACTGCATGTGCTTACCCCTAACTGGCAATATTCGTCTCTATTAAAGCCATGGGAAAGATACATCATTCGAATCGATCAATTAAGGCAGCAGCTGGCATATAAAGATCATCGTCGCCGGCGCAATAACCCAAACCCGCAAAAGCAAAGCACTTCCTAGGCGTTAAGTATATAATCTAGCCCGCCTCAATAAGGGAGCTAAAACTTTAATGACCCAAACTAGGGCTTTAGAAATATTGAGTAGCGGTGCTAATATTTTTCTGACCGGTCCGCCTGGTTCCGGTAAGAGCTATGTTTTAGAGCAGTTCGTAAATAAATTAAGAAGTTCTGGCCGGCATTTGGCGCTGACCGCTACTACTGGCATTGCAGCTAGCTTGCTCGGAGGTGTAACCATTCATTCATGGTCTGGGCTAGGGGTCAGACAGCGCCTTGATGCCAGGGAAGAAGAACTTCTATTAGGCAATCCGCGCTTGCTTAAACGACTGATGGAAGCCGAAATCTTAATTATTGATGAAATTTCAATGCTCGACGCGGCAATGCTCGACGGGTTGGATGCTTTGCTTAAAGTCGCTCGCTCGTCATTATTACCGTTCGGTGGTATACAGGTCGTATTTTCTGGTGATTTCTTCCAGCTACCTCCTGTAAGCAAAGATCGAAAACCATATTGTTTTTTGTCAAAATCTTGGAATGAGGCTAACCTGAGGGTTTGTTACTTGAGCGAACAACACCGCCAGTCGTCTGATGAGCTGGCAGAAATCCTGACCGCTCTAAGGGAGCAACGTTTCAATAAGTATCATCTAGAGCTGCTAAGCGCCCGCCAAAATATTGAGCACCCACCGCTGACTGTATTAATGACCCATAACAGGGATGTCGATACCTTAAATAACCGGCGTTTGGCGGATATTAGCGGCCAGTTTAGAGCCTATTATGCCCAATCTACGGGGGCGCCAGAAATAGCCAACGACCTTGCCCGCTCCGTGCTGGCGCCAAATGAGTTAATTCTAAAAGTTGGAGCTCAGGTTATGTTTGTAGCCAATGATCCCCTAAAGCGCTTTGTAAATGGCTCTCAAGGCAGAGTGGTTGCTTTTAACCATGGATTACCGGCAGTGGAACTTAAAGATTCTAAGATGGTTATTGTCGCCGAAGCGTTTAGTTGGCAGAGGGAGGTAGATAATAGGGGTGCAGAACTATTTCAAATACCACTTAAGCTTGCTTGGGCAATAACTATCCATAAGTGTCAGGGCATGAGTCTAGATACGGCCGAAATCGATTTAAAACGAAGTTTTGTAAGTGGCATGGGATACGTTGCGCTAAGTCGGCTCAAGCACTATGGAGGGCTGTATTTAAGGAGTTACAATAGCCGCTCGTTAGAGTTGGATAAAACGGTTTACGACTTTGATCGGAAGTTGCGTAATCAGTCTCAATTAAACGAGCGTGAAACTGATTCTGGTAGCCCGGCTAGGGTAGCTTCATTCTTATACAAGGCCGGAGTGAATCCCCGCTTAATTAAACTAACTACAGGATTAAGTAATGCTCGATTGAGAAGTGCCAGAAAAGATTAAAGGCATGAACAAATAATGTATGCAACATGTCATTACCTCTGTAATTAATGGCAATATTTATAAATTCCTAAAAAGTTTAGCTGTTTAGCGCAAGAACCTTATAAATTGATTTGTCCACAGATTATAACCTTAAGCGTTAATCTGGATTAATTAACTAGCGGCGTATGGTTAAGTGGTCATTAACAGAGTACTTTCTTCCTTTTGAGCTGCCGTAACTCTTTATAAAATAGATTTTAATTTTTGTACCAGATACCGTGCTTAAGGTGTTAATTACAAAACAAACCTAAAGTGGTGTCAAAATCACGACTATATTTGGTTAAAATGGGTTGCAGTGGGTAGAAGTGGGTAGTATATTCGCTATAGTGGCAATTATGGAAAGGCACCAAAATAGTGCGAACCATACAAAAATAAAAACCACTAGTACAGATAAAGGGATGGCTACAATAGATTACTTCGAACGCCGGCTCGACGATAAGAAACGGTTAACCATACCGTCCGAACTTCGCGCTGAGTTCAAAAGTGGGGTAGTAGTCACTCGCGGTTTTAAAAAGTACCTGCACCTCTATTCTAAGGCGGTTTGGGACGAATTGGTGGAACCGGCGCTCAAAGGGGATATCCTTGATGAGAAAACGGCCGACATCAATGTTCAGTTTAGAACCGGCAAGATTGAGGGACCATTAGATGCTAAACAGGGGAGGATTCTCTTGGATCAGCAGCTGCTGGATTATGCAGGTATCAGTAAAGACCTGATTGCTGTACGGGCCGGGCAATACTGGCGGCTTAGTCAAAAGCCCCGTGGGTTAAGACCAAGGTCTTAAATCGAAAACCCGAAGTTCTTTAACAATCTAAAAGTGAAGTACATGAATACTAGCCTCGAGGTTAGCTATTCGGCAGTCAGCAAGTGGACCTAATAGACCCCACTTTAAAAAGTCTTAGTTCTTTTCTTTAAAACACCTCCCAAAACTCCACCTCACACAAAGTCTCTCAAATCTTTCGTGGCAAGCAGTAAGAAGCTCCAGTTTTTAAACTTCGACCTTCTTACATACACGCTCTCCATGAACCATAAAAACAAAAATTTTAAAATAAAAAGTTGGCTGCTGAATAGGTGACCTTGTACAAAAATAAAAACAAGAAAAAGATGCACCAAAATCCTCACAAAAGTAAGAGTCATACGCCAGTTTTGCAGGCGGAAGTCATCGATAATGTTAAGCCTCAAAAGGGTGAACGTTATCTTGACGCCACGGCAGGATTCGGCGGACATGCAAGTGCGATCCTTGGCCTGACCGAGAATTACGCTCAGTCGGTGTTAATTGATCGCGACGAAGTAGCGATTGAACATTTAAGTAAGATGTTCAAAGGCAGCGGCGTAAGTTTGCTGCACCAAGATTACTTAAGTGCAGCTCAAGAACTGCTTCTGAAAAAACGAGCTTTTGACATTATATTTGCGGATTTGGGAGTGTCGTCACCGCACCTTAACGAGGTTAGTAGAGGTTTTAGCTTTGCTAAGACCGCGCCTCTCGATATGCGAATGGATCAACGGCAGGAAAAAACTGCCGGGGATATCGTGAACCATACGAGCGAAGAGCAGTTAGCGGATATTTTACGGAGCTACGGCGAAGAGCCGCGGTCCCGACAGATTGCTAAGCTAATTGTAAAAAACCGCCCAATTAATTCGACAACCGAATTAGCGGGGTTGGTTCGACAAGCGTGGGGCGGGCATAGTCGGGTAAATCCGGCAACTCGTACGTTCATGGCAATTAGAATTGCCGTTAACGACGAGCTCGCCCAGCTTAGCAAAGCTTTACCGATCTGGTTGAAACTACTTGCACCCGGTGGCCGCATAGCGGTTATCAGCTTCCATAGTTTGGAAGATAGGATTGTTAAGCAGTTTTTTGCCGGGGAGTCAGGCAACCGCTATGATGCCGCCCTGACCCTACTAACTAAGCACCCGGTAGCCCCGGGGCCTCACGAAATAGCCAATAATCCGCGATCCCGTAGTGCTAAATTACGGGTCGCAGCGAAACAAAAATGAAAGGGACTGCGAATGCCAATTCCGGTAAAAAGCAACTCCCGGGCATATAAGATCCACGTTCGCGTGCTCTAAATGCCTAAACAACCAGCCTTATCTGCAAAGATAGGGCTGGCCAAAGGAAAAAACAAAATTATGACCTATTCAAGCTCACTTGCACTCAGTCGATCCCAGTTCGCTGGGCGTAACCGCAATTCGGTTAGCATTAAAGCCCGCGCAAAGACATTTGGGCCGATAAGCAACACCATCATTTTGATTGTGTTGGCTTGTTTGCTGGGTTTGTTTTATCTTTCTCAGGTTACTAAAACTAATGCCTACGGTTTTAGCCTGAATTCGCTTCAGCAACAACAGACACAACTCAAAAATGAAAATGCTAATTTAGCGGTCTATTCAGCGCAATTACAATCTGTTAGCAGGGCACAGAGTAGTGCGGTTGCTAAAAATATGGTGCCGCTTACGCCTTCAGCTACCGCCACAAATTAGTTATACTAGGAGGGCTAATGCCTGTGACGCTCAGCTCCAAATTAACTTCAGGTCCAGGCAGGATAAGAATCTGGTCTGTCCTGTTAGTGGCCGTGCTGGCGCTTTTTGGTTTGCGTTTGTTTTATCTTCAAATAATCCGCTATGGGCATTACAAACAAGCGGCACTAAGTGATCAGCTAAAACAGTACCAAATTCCTGCTACTAGGGGGATTATTGAGGCCGAGGACGGTAGCAGTGATGTCCCTATAGTCCTTAATCAGGAGCTTTATACTTTATTCGCTGACCCGTTATTTATCAAGAAGCCGAATCAGGTAGCCAACCAGATTAGCCAAATTATTGGCGGCAATCCTAGTACTTACGCGTCTGAACTGTCTGCGAAGAATACTCAGTACGTGGTAATAGCTAATAAGCTAACACAGAGTCAAAACCAGAAGATAACAAATTTGCAAGATCCGGGATTGGGCACTCAGGGTCAAGACTACAGGGTGTATCCGGACGGTTCATTAGCATCCCAGGTTTTGGGCTTTGTTAATAATAACGGCGTAGGGGAGTATGGAATTGAGCAAGCACTTAATCCGATACTGGCCGGTAAGCCTGGATTGCTTAAAGCTATCACTGACGTAAATGGCGTACCTCTGGCTGCCAGCAAAGACAATACCCAAATTCCCCCAACTCCAGGGAAAAATATTGTCCTGACGCTTAATCTGGGCATACAGCAGCAGCTTGAGACGATCCTTGCTAATGAATATAAGGCTACTAAAAGCCAAGGACTAAGCGCGATTGTAATCAACCCTTATAACGGCCATGTAAAAGCAATGGCTAATTATCCGACATATAATCCGGCGGATTACGCTCAGGTTCCAAATCAAAGCCTATTTCAAAATGCTGCCGTCGACTATCCTATCGAACCTGGATCAATCATGAAGACATTGACCACCTCGGCGGCGTTAAACGTTGGTGCTATTACTCCAAACGAGTCATTCTTTGATCCCGCCCAATGGGTCATTAATGGTTTTACTATCCATGACATTAAGCAGGACGGTGGCGCTCGTGAGCAAAATATTCAAAGTATCCTTGCTCTATCCTTAAACACCGGAGCTACATGGATGTTAATGCAAATGAGCCAACCGGGCGGAACGCAAATTACGTCTAAGGGGATTGTCACCTGGCATAACTACATGGTAAGTCACTTTTTGCTCGGCCAGCCCACTGGAATCGAACAGGGCTATGAGGCAACCGGCTATGTTCCGCCAGCCAACCTGGGTGATCCAAGCATTGATTTACGCTATGCGAATACTGCTTTTGGTCAGGGAGTAAGTATTACGGCTATTCAATTAGTAGCGGCTCTATCGTCTGTGCTGAATGGCGGAACCTATTACCAGCCGACTTTGGTTGACAAGATAATATCTCCAAACGGTCAGGTAAGTATCAATAAACCTAAAGTACTGGAGCGCAATGTTGTCAAACCGCAAGTCGGCCAGGAGCTTATACCATTAATGGAGGGAGTAGTAAAAGCTTACCTAAATGGCGGGTTCTCATTCATGAACTTTCCATCCAACTATATAGTGGGAGGAAAGACCGGTACGGCTCAGGTCGCCAGCCCGAGTGGCGGCTACTATAGCAACATATTTAACGGTTCGTACATCGGGTTCGTAGGCGGCAATAAGCCTCAATACGCAATTATTGTTTACAATATTAAACCAGGTGTGCCAGGATACGCTGGATCGTATGGAGCTCAGCCAGTTTTCGCGGATATTGTGCACATGCTAATAAATGAGGGGTATATTGACCCAAAGAGTTAGTCGACTATTAATAGAGCCCAGCCTAGGATATACTTACACTTAACTAAACTAAAAATGATACGCTTAACACTCCAAACCCACACAACTGTTCG
>DAHVVZ010000010.1 GCA_027357065.1 Candidatus Saccharimonadota bacterium
TATTTTTATTATAGAGGTGTAAGGTGTAAACAGTTATGCTGGTATCTAGTATAAGATAACTCTCAATCACTAGGAGCAACTATTATGATGACGCTGCCGCAATTTGATAATCCTAACATCACAGCCGAAGAATTGCTTGCAGAACAGGTACGGTTGCACAATTAAGCAGATAAAATGCTAAAAGAAACTGGTATCTCAGATATATTTGCAAAATATGGCGAGGTTTCACCCATTGGTGGCAGCTATGACTATGGACTGATGGTTTACCCGGATTTAGATATAGACATTCTGTCCGACGTAATACCAAGAGCGATTATGTGAGTCTAGCCACCGACTTACTTTCATCAAGTTTTATAAGGAAAGTCTCGTCAGTAGATAACATTGCATTTACTGGAACAAGGCCAGGAATGCCTAAAGGTTACTGGCTTGGCATAGAGATACCCTTTGAGGGTGATAAATGGGGCATTGATTTATGGCTACAGACTCATGAATGGGCAAATAGGTTTGATGAGGACTTTGATGACTATAAAACAAAACTAGCTGCTATAAGCCAAGAACAGGTAGTGGCAATACTATCAATAAAGTATCACTTAATCAGACTAGGTAAGTATGGCAAACATGACTTCATGTCGTTTAATGTGTATGACGCAGTTTTAGACAACGGGGTACGTTCGCAAGAGGACTTTCTTCACCTTCAGACTGCTTCCTAAGGACTAGAGTGCTAACCCCACAAGCAATCTACTACCGATGATATCTAACCTGGCCCTGTTTATGGGCTATACATTTATCACCGATGATACCCCGCCAACGCTCCATTTCTTCAACCAAGGAGTGTAAATTAACTGTGCGCTGCACCTCCAATTTGCTTATGCTTAAAACAGAGGTGGTTTGCTTCCGCTTTTGTTATACTCTAGTAATGAAACTGATATTTATCTATGGTCCTCCAGCTTCTGGAAAGTTGACAGTTGCAGAAAAGTTGTCAGAGTTAACTGGTATACCTCTATTCCATAATCATCTAACAAGAGACCTAGTAAAAGACATTTATGGTGATAGGTTAGATGAGAATTACAGATTGGTTGATGAACTGAGGTTCAAAGTATTTGAATATTGCGCAAAGAATAACACTGATTTAATTTTTACTGTTGTATATGGGGGTAAAGAAGACGAGGCTATCTTTAAAGATTATATTTCGAAAATTAAGGAATATGGAACCGAGATTAATTTCGTGGAGCTAACCGCCAACCCGAAAGACCTAGTAGAAAGAGTCGATAACAATTCAAGGAAGAGATACAAAAAGCTAACCAATAAAGAAATAATGAAAGACTTAGTAACTGACATGAGTATATTCTCTATTCCCTTTGTGGAATCTTTAAAGATAAACACATCTGAATTAAGCCCTGAAGAATCTGCAAATTATATAGCCTATAAACTGGATTTAACACTCATTAAAGCTAAAGAAGACAATCCCTCATAACTCCCACTAGGAATACATCAAATTAAGTCTTTTCTTACTGAGCTGCTCTTGTCTGTATAGATTATCTAGTAGTACTCTCCATCTAAGAAGTTCATGGGTGAAAATATATAACTTATTTCTTTGGTGAACCTCCATATCGACATTTACACCCATTTTTCTGTTTAGTTGATCAGGTTTGTATCTGTAGATAGGTGATATTTCTTGGGGATAAACTTTTTTATCTTTTGACACTAAAAATCCTGCAGGAAATATTAATTCTTTTGGGAACCTAAGAATTTTCTGAAGTAGTAGTCTTTGGATTGGCTACCCGATTAACGTGTTGAAAGTTGTTAGGGTCAAACTTAGCTTGTGATATATAATTGAAAACTTCGGCTGCAGACTTACCGTCAGCTAATTGATGGGTTATATACTCAGCCATCTGCTTGTAGCCAACATAGTAAAAAATGTCTTTAGCAAAGATTGCCTGCTTAGTACCCAGACTATCACCTTTACCGCCCCTGTAAATGCGGTCAATGTGTCCCCATACTCTAGGGACTAGTGATGCTATAGCTGTTTCATCAGCACCTTGTAGTTGTAGTCGTACTAGCTGCCGTGCATAGCTAATTTGAAACATCTCTTTACGAGTTCTTTGAACACCGTCAACGGTACCAAGTGCTAAGGCAATATCAACATAGCGGTCGTATGCTTTTTCGGGAAGTTCGCCATTAACAGCTTCTTCAGTAAGTACACCAAGTCCTTCTTCAGCGTTTAGATAACCGGCAAGTCCTGTCGCTAATTTCTTATCGCCAGTTTCATATCCATTCTTGCCTCTAAGAGCGTGAACTAGGAGTTCATGCGCAAGTAAACCACGAGCGTCTTTGGGCGAAGCAGACTCACGGCGTGTTGCAATCTTTATTTTACGGTTAGGGGCTTCGACTGAAAGCGAAGTGCCGTCAGTTGAAATAACTTCCCATTCGCTCCACTTAGGGTCATCGTTATCCTTTAACCAACTCAGAGCCTTAGTAAACAACTCCTGTAAGTCGGTAGCCGTAAACTCAGATTTATCAGCTTCCTCGACAAGGTCAAAAATTGGCTGATACTTTTCTTTTATTGCTTTACCGTATTCTCGTATTGCAGTTTTTTCTTGTTCAACTTGTGCTTGAGCGGACTCAATATCTCCCGTATCGGAAGATTCAGCTACAATTGGCTGATAAACATCTAGCAAGAAGTTAACGTGTTGCTGAGAAACACCTTCTTTGCCCTTAAGGCTTTGAAGTAGACCAAACTCGTTTGATAGAAGCCTAGCCGCTTCGGTAGGCTCAGGTTCGCCATATAATTCAGTTGTAGCTTGGGTAAAACGCTCAGCCCATAAATCCCGGTTACCCGCATTAGACTCAACTACCTTTTCTGAAGTGCGAAGTAAGTATTCTGAAGCTAGTTGTCGTGCTTTTGATAGTTCTTCTAAACTACCTTGTTCGCTATCCCAAACCTCACTTGAACGCAGTGCGTTAGTTGGCATATATTTTTGTACCGCTACTTCCAAGCCCCTGTATACCAAAACATCTTCACCAGTTCCAGAGTTGACGGGATTTATAGCTTCTAATACTTCGACGGAGGGTATTTCTGACATAAATTGCTATTCTGGCGCAAATATCTATTTACGTCAATGCTCTCCTATCTGTTAGATGCCCGGAAGATGGCCCTTTAATTCTAAAAATGCAAAAAACCACATACATAGTATCTACATTTTTGCACTTTCAACTTCCGCCAGTACCAATTCGCCGTACATCCTAGACAGCTAGGGGTATGAAAGAAACAATTGAGCAAGCATAATCTGCTAGTATTAAATTTATGGCAGAAAAACATCCCTTATCGGAACGTGAGTTTTGGGAAATATACCGAAAGGTTCCACGTTTAACTGTAGAGATTATCATTCGTTCGGATCAAGGCGTGCTATTAACCTTAAGGGATATTGAGCCGTGCATTGACATGTGGCACCTTCCCGGCGGTACGGTTCGCTTTGCTGAGCATTTGACGGACGCGGTTAAAAGAATCGCCAAGCGCGAGCTAAGCATCGATGTACTGGGAACAAAACTACTTGGCTACATAGAGTATCCCAGCCATTACGAAAACGGCTTGGATAGTCCGGTTGGAATTGCATTTGAAGTAACCAAGTACCAAGGCACGATTAAACAAAACAAGGAAGCCAAGAAATACGGCTGGTTTAAGGATTTACCTAAAGAAATGCACCAGGAGCAAAAAGACTTCCTTGCGAAGACTGTTTTTATAGATAACCCGCTAAATTAGCCTTTTATTTTGTGGGCATTCTTTCGCCCGCCACCGTGCCTAGCGCTCATCCAGAAGAATACTATAGCGACCGCCGCTCCGATGCCGACTATCTCGCCTTCGTAATGCGTAAGCTTCGCCCAATCGGTAGTATTTCCGATAGAAGTTGCTATTGATGCCGGAAGTACCGGAACTACGATTAGCGCCGCGAACAGACCGCAAAAGAGGGCCGGTATTAAATTAAGTAAACGGCGGCTTCCGTGAACTGTTCTTATCTGAGTAATTAAGGTTATGACGGCCGGCCCTAAAAGTAAGAATAGATTAATTGCGATTGATGATGGTTTTAGATGTGCCGTATAGCTATATTGGTGCAAGGAGTGGATTGCGCTGGCTGCGTTATGAGAGTCAAAAGAATAGAGCACATATCCCAAGCATAAACTTAGGAATACCAGCGCTGCATTAGCGTTAAGTAAGAAGATGGCTACGACTGGGGCTATGACAATGGCTGCCAGCCAAATATTACCAGAGACCACATGCTTACTATAGCATGAGCTTTTTTAAGCGCCGACTTTGTCTTTCCGACGACCGGTTTTAGCAGAATGCTCAGTGTACTCAATAATACTGGCGGCCACGTTGCGACCGGTTATCTTCTCGATGCCAAATCCCGGCGAAGCGTTAACTTCAAGCACTAGCGGTCCGCGTTCTGAACGCAACATATCTACTCCAGATACTGTCAGCCCCATGGTCTTAGCAGCCTTTTGCGCGGTCTTGCGTTCCAGGTCGGTTAGTTTTACCGGCAGACCCACACCGCCTTGATGGAGGTTAGCCCGGAAATCCTCATCGCTACTCTTGCGCATCATGCTGGCAATCACCTTCCCGTTAACTACAAATGCGCGAATATCTTCACCTTTACTCTCCGCAATGTATTCCTGGACCAAAAAGTTCACACCTTCAACATTAAAAGCTTGCATCACGGCCAATGCCGCTTTGCGGGTTTCCGCTAAAACCACTCCTGTGCCGTGAGTACCGCGGGCTACTTTAATAATTACCGGAGCGCCGCCAACTTGTTCTAAAACACCCTCATAGTCTGCCGTCTCGCGCGCAAAAACGGTCTTTGGGATACCAACTCCGGATTTAGCTAGCAGCTGCATGCTGCGCAACTTATCCCTGGCCCGTACAATAGAAATTGAGCTAGTGGTAGTAAAAACGTTTTGCATTTCAAACTGACGCACAATCGAGGCGCCATAATTAGTAAGCCTGGCGGATATTCGAGGCACTATGGCATCAATATCTGTCAGTATCTCGCCCCGGTAATTAACGATCGGGGTGTTCTGTTCGAGTGTCATGAAGCACTTAGCATAGTTGATTACCTGTACTTCATGGCCACGGGCTTTAGCCTCCTCAACTAACCTGATAGTCGAGTAGTTCTTAAATCCTCTGGATAAAATTGCTATATTCATAGTTCTTGTCTTTTACTTATTTAATATACAAACGGTCCTTAGGCTAATCGATTTAGATAAGCAGCCGTTGATTTAAGTAATTCGCAAAAGCGGCTGCTTTTTCGTCAATAAATGATCCGCTATAGATGTGCGGCGCTTTATTAACTTCCAGACAATACCACAATTTGCTAACTTTGTCTTGTACTAAATCCACCCCGGCAATTTGCAACTGAAAAAGTTTAGCAGATAGCCCAGCTTGATTTATAAGAGCTGGCTTTAAACTGGCTGGGTCAACCAGCTCAGCACGTCCTCCCTGTGACACATTGTTTAGATGCGTTTCACTAACCTTGCGCGTTCGTTTAATAGCCAACACAACCTGCCCTCCCAAGGTAATTAAGCGGTAATCAAAGTCATTAGGGATGTACTTTTGAGCAATTAATAACAAGTCTAGGTCTTCGGCTTGCCGAAGAGTGCGACTAAACTCAGCATGAGAATTAATTAGATAATTATGCTCGCCACGGCTTCCGCTACTGTCTTTGAGAATAAACGGTAGCCCGAGGTCCACTACCAAACGCTCGTAAGCATCGTTAAGCAGATGGGGCAACATAAACACAGACTGCGGGACGGCAACTCCGTTATCCGCTAACATAATGTACTGATACAACTTGTCAGGATTAGCAAGCAAGTTAACTGAGCGGTCTATGTATTCGGCGTTACGGTTTGCCAGGTATTGAGCGATTGCTGCCGCCACAAAATCCCGACCGTGAACTTTACTGGTTCTAAAGTATACCAAGCCATAATCGGATATGTCCGCCCCACTCGGTGTAATCGTGATTCGATTTCCCTCTCCGCCTAGGCTAAATACTAGCTGATCGTAGGTAACCCGCTCAATCTCAATTCCTTTAGACATTAGATCTTCCGTAAATTTACGGTTGGCGGCACTTTTATTGTTGATGAGCATTAAAACTTTATGGTTACCAAGTGCCTGATTGCGTTTGGCAACATCAACTACGAACTTGCCGTGCAGGGTTCTCCGACCAATAAGAACTGGGAAACGGTTAGCGGAACGGTTAGCTAAACCGACGCTAACTTTAATGGTACGACCGGCAATACCAAGACGTAGCTTAACTTTATAGCGGACTTCAGAGTGGCCAAAAGAGTTCTTAACGGTTACCGAGCTATATTTCTTAGTACGAATCACCTTGCCGTTGAAATAAGGGGAAGCCGGTCCAAAAAGAGTGAACTGCAGTTGAGAGTCTTTTTCAATAATGTTACTGGCCCAGATGGCCGAACTGTCAGCGCCGGTGTCTACTTTGGCCGGCACGTTATCTAGCCCATAATCCGGCAGGGCGATCTTTTCAGTCGTTCCTATGGCTGTCAGGTGATAATTCATAGAGTTGCTATTTTGCAATATGGTGCACGCGAGTATATGCCAGATAGATCAAGACTGCAACCACTAAGAGAATAAAGATTAGCAATGGGATAAAACCGTTTTCGTTATTATTTTTTATCTTCATGGCCACTATTATCTGTCGAGATTGCCATAAGAGCAATATACTTTATCGCCAAAAGCCCTTTTTGCCCTTATTATCGCTGGCCTCACTAAACTCTTTCAGCAACTCTTGCTGCTGTTTATTGAGTTTGGTAGGCGTGTCAACCAGGATGGTAACGATGTGCGCCCCTCTGCTACCGCCACGAAGATGTGGCACACCGTGACCGGATAGTTTAAAGTCACTGTGGCTCTGGGTACCGGCAGGAATCTTCATTCTTACAGGGCCGTCTACGGTATCTACGTCTATCTCGCCGCCAATCGCCGCGACTACCATGTCGATATGTTCATCACTTAGAATTAAATCACCTTCACGGGTAAACTTCTTGTGTGGCTTAACACGGATATTTACGTAGAGATCGCCCTTTTTACCGCCAGCCACCGCTTCGCCATGCTCGCGCAGGCGAATGGTTGCGCCGTCATCAACCCCGGCTGGAATCTTCAACTTAATAGTCTGGGCTTTAGGCATGGTTCCTTTACCATGGCATACTGTACAAACCTTCTCTGGGACCTTACCGCTACCTTTGCAGACTGGGCAAATGCTGGCTTGCTGAATATTGCCAAACACTGTACGCGTGACATGCACTACCTGCCCGCTACCGTTACAGGTGTCACAGGTTTTGAGTTGGTATCCGGGTTCAGCAGTTGTCCCCTTGCAGTGGGGGCAGACATCCTCCAAGTTCAGGTTTAGATCCACCTCAGTACCGAAAACTGCGTCATTAAAATCTACTTCGATTCGGGTCTCTACATCACGACCGCGTCCCGGCTGAGTTTTCGCAGCCGATGGTCCGCCACCGAAAAAGCTATTAAAGATATCCCCTAAACCTAGATCACCGAAATCAAAATTTACGTTGTGCGCTGAACCGAAATCGTAACCGCCACCGGTTGGGTTCCCGCCGACGCCAGCATGTCCGAACTGATCGTAGCGCTGGCGTTTGCCGGGATCCTTTAAAACTTCGTAGGCTTCATTAACCTCTTTGAATTTAGCCTCATTGCCACCACGATCGGGGTGTGACTCAATGGCCGCCCGGCGATAGGCTTTCTTAATCTCGTCAGCCGACGCACTTTTAGATACGCCAAGTATTTCATAGTAATCGCGCTGGGCCATTTAATCTACCATACCTTAATGCTCCTTGTTAGGCTAATCAAGTCTATAAAAAACCTTTATCGCCAACAAGAAAATATTTTGTTTATTTGCTCTCTTTGGGCTTGTCTTTCTCGTCTATCACTTCGCCTTCAATTGGGCCTTCTTTTTCGTCAGAAGTAGCCTCTGCTTTTGAATCTGTTTCGCCTTCAGCGGCGGGCTGGCCCTCGTACATTTTAGCTCCGATTGGCATGATGGTGTCGCTTAATTTTTTGGCAGCATCATCAAGTGTTTCTTTAGTTGCCTTATCGTCCTTAACCGCCTTTTTGGCTTCTTCAATTGCGGTATTGAGCGTTTTAAGGTCGGCTTCTTCCAGTTTCTCCTTGTTGTCAGCAGCCATCTTTTCGGCCTGGTAGATTACACCGTCAAGCAGGTTTCGAGCTTCTACGGCAGACTTTCGATCCCGGTCTTCCTCGGCGTGAGTTTCAGCCTCCTTAGCCATTCGCTCCACCTCTGTTTTGTCCAGATTGCCCGAACCGGTTATCGTAATACTCTGTTCTTTACCAGTACCCTTATCCTTAGCTTTAACATTCAAGATACCGTTGGCATCAATATTAAACGTAACTTCAATTTGCGGGATGCCGCGCGGAGCTGGGGGAATACCGTCTAAGATAAAGCGTCCTAAACTCTTATTGCCATCGATCATTTCGCGCTCACCTTGAAGCACGTGAATTTCGACCTGCGGCTGATTATCCGCGGCGGTAGAGAAAACTTCGCTTTTAGAAGTTGGGATAGTCGTGTTGCGCTCAATCAACTTGGTCATTACGCCACCCATCGTTTCAATGCCCAGGGACAACGGAGTAACGTCTAGTAGCAGCACATCTTTGACTTCACCTTGAAGTACTCCGGCTTGAATAGCAGCGCCAATGGCCACAACTTCGTCAGGGTTAACGCCCTTCATTGGATCTTTGCCAAAAATTGCTTTTACTTTTTCCTGAACAGCCGGCATTCTGGTCATTCCACCTACTAATACGACGGCATCAATCTCGCTAGGCTTTAAGCCGGCATCGTCTAAGGCTTTTTTGCATGGGCCTTCGGTTTTATCTATCAGATCGCCGACCAGGCTTTCAAGTTTTGATCGGGTAAGCTTATGCTCGAAGTGTTTAGGTCCGTCGGCATCGGCGGTTAAGAACGGCAAGTTAACATCAACTTCCTTAGAGGAAGAAAGTTCAATTTTAGCTTTTTCAGCTTCATCGCGTAGCCGTTGCATGGCTGCCTTGTCGTCACTAATATCGATTCCGCTCTCTTTCTTGAATTCAGCTGCGAAATAGTTAACTAAGACCCGGTCGAAATCAGCGCCACCTAAATGCGTATCACCATTAGTACTCTTAACTTCAAATACGCCGTCGCCTAGTTCAAGAATCGAGATATCGAAAGTGCCTCCACCTAGATCGTAGACGGCAATCTTCTCATCTTTTTTATTCTTTTTATCTAGGCCGTAAGCTAAGGCCGCCGCCGTTGGCTCGTTAATAATCCGTTTAACCTCAAGTCCGGCAATTTTACCGGCGTCTTTGGTTGCTTGTCGTTGACTGTCATCAAAATATGCTGGAACGGTTATTACCGCCTCAGTAACTTTATCTCCTAGAAAGCTTTCAGCATCAGCTTTAAGCTTAGCTAAAATCATTGCGGATATTTCTTCCGGGCTATATTCTTTACCGGCCATGACTACCTTGACGCCATTACCGCTCTTTTTAATCTCATAGCCCATTAGCTTGATGTCACGCTGGACCTCAGTATCGTTAAAGTTGCGCCCAATTAAACGCTTAACCTCGTAGATAGTGTTTTTTGAATTCGTAACTTGTTGCCGACGGGCTACCTGTCCGACTAATCTTTCGTCATTTTTATTAACCGCCACTACCGATGGCGTAGTACGGTTTCCTTCGCTATTTGCGATAATTTCCGGTTTTCCGGCCTGCATTACCGCCATTGCCGAGTTAGTAGTTCCAAGATCAATGCCTATAACTTTCGCCATAATAATTCAATTACCTTTCGCTTAGCAGCCGCTCTTAACGAGCGCTAATAATAATTATATATTAAGAAACTAGCACTCAATAGTCAAGAGTGCTAGTAACCTTAATGTTTATC
>DAHVVZ010000013.1 GCA_027357065.1 Candidatus Saccharimonadota bacterium
ATTTGAAGTCCCGTCCGATCTAATAGGCGACAACGCCGGCTATATTAAAGACGGCGACATGGTACAGCTGCAATTTTTCCAGGATAAGCCGATTAGCGTTGACTTGCCGAAGAACGTGCCGCTTAAAGTTGAATACACGGAAACCGCCGTTAAGGGAGATACTTCTACATCTATAACCAAAGATGCGACACTCGAAACCGGTATTGTCATTAAAGTCCCGGCATTCATTAAGACGGGTGACATTATTTCCGTCGACACTGCGTCTGGTGCTTACCGGGAGCGCGTTAAGGAATAAGATCTATAATCGGGCTTAGCCTATGGACAATAATACTAAAGGCTCAAGACGGTCTTTGATTGATCAAAATGAAACATATGTCAGCCGGTCGGCGTATAAGCTTGCTTCGGTAGCTGAGATATTCAAGCTAGATTTTAAAAATAGAGTCGTGCTTGATGTCGGCAGCAGTACCGGCGGGTTCACTGACTTTGCACTTAAACACGGAGCGGCAAGCGTGTTTGCCGTAGAAAAGGGCACCAACCAGATGGATCGACTTTTACGGCTCAATCCGCTGGTAAAATTGTTTGAAAAGACCGACGTAAGGGACTTTAAGCCGGACCTTTCCATAGATGTGGTTCTGATTGATGTTTCGTTCGTTTCGCTAAAAGACATATTGCCACATATTGCCGCTATATCATCAAAACAGACCATCATTGTGGCAATGGCTAAACCGCAGTTTGAGACGCGTGATGCTCAACTTAAAAACAAAGGTGTTATTAAGAATGAGCGCATCCGTCGAGACATTCTATCCGATCTTGAGCTTTGGCTTAAGTCCGGCTTTAAGATACTGGCTAAGGCCGACTCTAAGATTGAGGGTGTCAAAGGCAATAAAGAGCGCTTTTATAAGCTGCAAGCTTTTAATTGAAAAGTGGTATCCAAATAGATTTTAGGCACTTCCGAATTATAGAATAAGTTTGTATAACTTAACTCTAGATATTAGAAACTAAAAGACTAATAACGCTGTTATAGTAGCAATAATCTATAGAATAACGCTACTCGACTAGCAATAAATATAAATAATATTATATACGCATGACCATTAAGCGTTACATCACAGAACAAGTTACGCAAAGCTTAGAGAAGGGCAACATAGCTATTGTATATGGTGCTAGGCAGACCGGTAAAACCACGCTGGCACAATTGATCTTAGAGGATACTGCCAATGGCCTGTACTTAAACTGTGATGAGCCAGATATTAGAGCGCGACTGACCGGCAAAACTAGTACAGAGCTAAAAAGTCTGTTTGGCAATGCTGAGTTAGTGGTAGTTGACGAAGCGCAACGCATTAAAGACGTTGGGCTAACAGCCAAGCTGATACATGATACATTTCCAGACATAAAACTTCTACTTACGGGTTTCTCAAGTATTGACCTTGCTAACACTGTCAAGGAACCGCTAACTGGTCGCTCACAGGAGTTTATGCTGTACCCATTAGCTGCAACCGAGGTTGCCAAAACGCCGCTAGAAGCAGAGCGTTTAATAGAAAAGAGCCTGATATTTGGTGGCTACCCTAAGGCGTGGCCCATGAGCCATGATGACGCCGTAAACTACTTGCGTAATCTCGCTAATGGATACCTGTATCGGGACGCATTTGGTTCTAGCACGGTGTACGACACAACCATTATGGATGGTCTGCTGCGCTTACTGGCATTTCAAGTCGGTAACGAGATGTCCTACAGCGAGGTTGCCAGCCATCTGGGCATTAATAAGGATACCGCTATGCGCTACATTGACCTGCTAGAAAAAGCCTTTATCGTCTTCCGCTTGCCGCAGTTCCGACCTAATCAGCGCAATGAAGTTGGGCGACTGCGCAAGGTGTATTTCTACGACCTAGGCGTGCGCAACGGCTTGATAAACAACCTTCAAGCATTAGATTACCGTAATGACATAGGCGCACTCTGGGAGAACTATTGCGTTGTGGAGCGTTACAAGTACCTGCAAAAGCAAGCCACTTTCGCTCGGCATTATTACTGGCGTTCCGTTACGCGGCAAGAGATTGACTTGATTGAGGAGGTTGGTACAAATATCAGCGCCTATGAGTTCAAATACAAAGACCAGAAAGTTAAAAAACCATCAGTGTTTGACGCGGAATACCCCAATGTGCAGTTCTCAGTTATTAGTCAAAAGCAAATAACCGGCTTTATTTACTGAGCTACCGGACAAGAGCAAGAAAACATCATAATTACCTTGTGATTTAAGCATAATCTGTTTAAACTCCTTATTATATGTATTTTTCATCTCGAATGCAGGCGGGTCGTATGCTTGCTTCCATGATGGAGCCGGATTATCGCTACGAAAATTGTAGTATTGTTGCACTGGATGATGGCGGGGTAGTGGTCGGGGCTCAAATTGCAATGCGGCTGCACTGCATCATAACCATGATGGTGATGCAAGAAATTACACTTCCAAGAGAACTAAAGCCAATTGCCGGCATCGGTAGCGGAGGTAAGTTTACATATAACCGTGAATTTTCAGACGGCGAGATAGACGAAATGGTTAGCGAATATCACGGATATTTAGAGGAAGAGCGTTTGCACAAGTTCCAAGAACTAAACCGATTACTGGGCAGCGATGGCTTAATGTCAACAAAAATACTAAAGCATCATACCGTCATATTGGTGTCTGACGGTCTGCAGTCGACCATCGAGTTGGATATGGCGGCTGAATTAATAAAACCGATTGCAATAGACAAGCTGATAGTGGCAACTCCATTTGCCAGCGTTCCGGTAATCGACAGGGTACATGTTATGGCTGACGCGGTATTTTGCCTAGACGTTATCGATGAGCCTTTCGAAACGGCGCACTACTATGACAAAAACGATATACCCGATCACAATAAGATAATCAAAACAATCGAAAACATCATCCTTAAATGGAAATGAGTACTATCTAATCAGCGCTCTCAGGGCGGACACGTCCTTGAGAGTATAAATTGAGCCCTGCTTGCTAATCAGGCCTTTTTTATCTAGTAACGACAACTCTCGGCTGGTAGTTTCCCTGGTCGCATTAATCGAGCTTGCAATGTCCTGGTGTCTGAGCGGAGCCTCAATCAAGAGACCGTCATTCGTGCGGCTGCCGAAACGGCTGCCCATTGTCAGCATGAAAGATACTAATCTCTCTTTGACTGTCCGGTACTCAAGATTAATAATCCTTTCACTGTGTAAGCGATACATCTCAATTGTCATGTCCAAGAGAGGTGCCAGAGCTCCAGGATGTTGGATAATTTCTTCTTCAAAGTGTTGCCTGGTTATCTGCAGGGTGGTCGTCGGTGCCAGTGTTTGGTAGGCGATGTGCCGTTCCTGCCCGGTTAATGCCCAAATCAGCGGGAAAAGCTCATCTTGCTTACGGATGATTAGCAGGTTTTCTTCACCATAACGGGTTATATCGTAAGCTTTAACCAGGCCCTGGACGATATAAAAAACCCCGGGCGGCTGTTCCCCGGGGTGAATAATAAAGTCACCTTTTTTAAATGTCTTTCGAACTCCGTATTTCGAAAAAACATCTACCAATTCAGCTATTTGCTTTAAATTGGCTAACATATACTAATTTAATATTTTTATACCCGATTTGGCAAGCATAACAGGGATGATGTGATTAATATCATGCATTTTACGTAAGTAATCTTACGGTTTTTCTAAGCTCAAAGTACTAATATATAAAAACAAAAGAGGGGAGGCGTTATGGTAGATTTGGACTACGTAAAGGCCCAGCTGAGATCGATTAATTTTGATCCTGGTAGGTTCAATAACGCCGAAATTAGAGAGCTGCCAAATATAATCCTGCCCGACGAGACCATATACGAATGCGTTAACGGTTTCTATGAGGGCGGGTTTGCGCTGTTGGTCGCCACGGATATTCGGGTATTGCTGGTAGACAAGAAACCAATGGGTTTTTTGAATGTGGACGATCTTCGCTTCGATATGATAAGCGACATTGACTATAGTCACCGGGTTTTCGGAGCTCAGATTAGCATCCATTGCGGCGCTCGTAACCTGGTGTTCAAGAGTTATAATCAGCAGCTGCTACGCAAACTAATTGGACACGTTCAGCACCGGATGGCTGAAATTAAAAAGGACCAACAAGATCAGGCTTCCTTACAAATGCAGCACCTGGAGGATATAAATAAGCAACTCCAGGTGTATTTATTGGCTCAGCAACAGCAGCTCGAAAAACAAATAGCCGATCAGTCCAACCAATCTATGCTTAAACCCAATCCTCAACTAGCCGACTATCTGTTTGCCCAGCGTCTACTCGAGAATTTTCAGAAGCAGATTAATCAGTCTAGTAGTGAGCCGGTTTCTAAAGAGACTCCTGAGCCGGCGGCCCAGGAAGCGGACAACGTAGATTACGCGACTACCGATCAATCGGTTATTGAAGAGATTACCAAGGAGGCCAGAAAAGAGATTAGACAACACTCGATTCAGTACCCGGATACTATAAAAGCGAACACTAAAGCGTATGAATTGAACCCTATGAATATCGCTTATTCAAAACTACCGTACCTACTAAGGACAAGACGGTATCGTCAGTCGCCTTTTTCCAGCTAAACGTTGAAACGGAATTCGACGACATCGTTTGGCTGCATCACATATGTTTTGCCTTCAGTACGAACCTTGCCGGCTGCCTTACAGGCCGTCATCGAACCGAGTCCTATAAGGTCGTCGTAGTTTACAACTTCCGCTGCTATGAAACCCCGCTCGAAGTCACCGTGGATTACTCCCGCTGCTTGAGGGGCTGTCGCGCCCTTTGGTATCGTCCAGGCTCTGACTTCCTTGGCTCCGGCAGTCAGAAAGCTTTGTAAACCGAGCGCTTCATAGGCGGCGGTCACCATTGATTCGAGCCCTGATTGCATTACTCCGTAACTGGATCGTAGCTCGCTGGCCTCGTCGTCATCTAAGGACGTGAGCTCGCCTTCTAATTTAGCGGAAATAAAGACGGCTTCTGACGGAGCGACGATAGACTTGAGTTTCTCGGTCTTCTTAATATCGTTTAGGTCTGTTTCGTCAACATTGAAAGCGTAGATTACCGGTTTTGCGCTTAATAGCTGAAGATCTTTAAGTTCATTGAGTTCATCAGCGGCGAGTTCGGCATTAAGCGGGCTACCGGAGTCCAATACTGCTTTGGCCTTCATGACTAATTCTGACAAGGGTTTTAGCTTCGGGTTGGCACGGGCTTCTTTTTCTAAAATAGCCGACCTTTTAGTAATTGTTTCCAAGTCGGCCAACACCAGTTCGGTAGTGATTGTGTCGATGTCGCGCACCGGCTCAGGAACGCCGTCAACGTGGGTGACAAGCGAATCACTGAACGCTCTAACCACCTCAATGACGGCAGAAGTAGATCTAATATGTGAAAGGAACTGATTGCCTAGACCTTCTCCTTTGCTAGCGCCACGAACCAACCCCGCAATGTCTACAAATTTTATGGTTGCCGGAACTATATTATCTGTTTTGTATAGGTTTGCCAGTTTAGCCAGTCTTGGATCCGGAACGGCTACAATCCCGATATTGGGATCGATGGTCGCGAAAGGATAATTAGCTGCCAAGACCGAACTTTTAGTCAAGGCATTAAAAAGCGTGGATTTACCAACATTAGGCAGACCGACAATTCCGCAAGAAACAGATGAAGACATACACTGATTTTAACAGAGATATGTAGGTATATAATAAATTCTATGGGTATGTTCGATGAAATAATCTATAAAGCAACCTGTCACCAGTGTGGTGAACCGCTGAGTGAATTTCAAAGCAAAAGTGGCGACAACGTTTTAGCTAGACTTACGCCAAGACAGCTCTATGAGGTAACTAAGTCCAATACCTCAAAACTTAAAATTTACGGAATTGAGCCTAAGGTGATAGTTGAATTGCCAGTATTCTACACGTATTGTCCAAAATGTGGTAGCAGGGAGGAGTTTGTAATTAAGCCGGGCAGACTTCGGAAACTTCGTATCATACCTGTTAAAAGTAATACAAACGTTTAATTAAAAAATAGCGTAGAACGTTTGACTTTTGTAAAACATTTCGTTATAGTTAAACGTATGAAAACAGATGTAGTAACTCTATCCAGCAAATATCAAGTGGTAATACCCAAAACAGCTCGTAAGAAGCTAGGCATATCTAAGCCCGCAGGACAGCGATTTAGAGTTGAACGTGTATCTGGGGATGAAATAGTCTTTCGTAAAGTTAAAAGTCTAGATGACTTCTTGGGTCAATATGGTGAAGCATTCCCAGTAAATGCTGGTGCTAAATTGCATAAGATGCGCGACCAGGAGTGGTAGGAGGCTGACAATGTTAGTTGCAGTTGATAGTGACGTTCTCATTGCTGCTTTATCTCCGCACGAAGAGCACAGCCTTATTGCTCAACAGCTTATAATAGACATAGCTAGCGGAAAACACAAAGCGGTGGCCTCGTCTCTGATTTATGGCGAAGTTCTTAGTCTTGGTACTGGGAGGCAAACTATAGACATAGAGGATTTTATTGAACAAATAAGGAATCTATCAACTACTGCATGTGATGATGACATTTGCTTGAAAGCTGGCGAATTAAGGCTTAAACATGGGAGTGGCTTAAGGCTTCCTGACGCCATACACCTAGTTACTGCCATTAAGAATAAAGCTAATCTATTTATAACTAACGACGAAAGACTGGCGAATAAAGCCAGTGAACACATATCCACCAAGCTATTGTCAGAGTGGACTTAGGTGTTTCTTAGTTCTTCTATAAATCTTGGCGAGTAGCCACGTGTACGCTTATCGTCTGGTTCTGGAAGCTTAAAACTTATCTCAAAAGGTTGGTTTGAAACATAACTATACCACAAGAAACAGGTGAAGACACGCTTTTCATTATAACAGATGAATGATATAGCATCTTGACATAATAATATATATTTCATATACTTATTATTATGAATACAACAACGCTTCATATACCTATGGACAAAACTGTACGAGAAAAGCTTGAGGCAAAGGCTAGGAGACTTGGCTTTGACTCTGCCCAGGCATATATTCGCGTGTGGGCTAAAGCGGAAGCTGAAAACCGCATTCTAAGTTTTGATGATGACGATTGGGGTGAACCTAGTGCCGCTGCCGTCAAGCGGCTTAATAAAGCAGCAGACGATGCAAAGCAGGGAAAGAATGTTAGTGAGCCTTTCTACTCCGTAGAAGAAATGATGGCCCATTTAGATAAACTATGAAGCCAATTCGCCTAACTATAGGCTTTGAGAAGCACTATAAGCAGAGAATTGCTCCAATCAAAAACTTAAGAGGCGTATATCTGGCTCGAGTTTCTGCTTTTCACAATGGTGAGCGTGGTTACCCTCTTGATGACCATACCCTCAAGGGTAAACTAAAAGGCAAAAGAGCTTTTAGCATAGCCGGAGATGTAAGAGTTGTTTACGAAGAAACCGATGGAGCAATAATTTTTCTAGATGAGGGCAGTCATAACCAGGTCTATAACTAACAAGTCTCAAAGTTCCCCCAAGCTTTTCAACAAACTTTGGTGAATAATCGCGAGTTCGTTTGTCGTCTGGCTCTGGTAACCTAAAGCTTAACTCAAAAAGGTTGTTTTGTTTCGTAACTATACCGCAACTAATACTACTCATGCCCATCCTTTGTTGCCAGTATAATTAAGTAACTAAAGAGCTCTTTACTGCAAATGTCAATAATATATATGCATAAGTTCAGAAACATATTGGACTCCTAGCTAACAAAAGTTAGGAGGGATTAGTGGCTCACGAGAGTGTATCTAGAACAGTCTTTATGTATGGCTTTGTGACGGGTTATGCTCGTAATGCTATGAACATAGAAGACATAACCCATCATAAAGATCGTAAGGTTATTGAGCACAGAATAAAAGTACTTAATTTCTTTGACTGTTATGGAGCTAACGCTACCAAGGAGGCATTTGCTGTTAGCCGATCTACGGTCTACCTCTGGAAACAGACTCTAAAGGCTAACAATGGTCGGATTAGCTGTCTGGCACCAGGCTCTAAAGCTCCGTTAAACAGACGTAGGCGCAGTACCAGCCCGGTTATTGCCGACTTTATTGTTACGCAGAGAGAGCTTCATCCTAGGTTGGGCAAGGCTAAGCTAGCTGTATTGCTTATGCCCGTTTGCTCCAAGGCCAACCTGGACTGTCCTAGCGTTTCTACTGTCGGCAGGATCCTCAGTGATCTTAAGATCCAAGGCAGACTACCAAAATACCAAAAACTGTCATTACATGGTGGTACTGGACGCATGTATGTCAGGAGTAACAAGCCCAAACTTAAAAAGGACAGGCGAGGTAGCTACCATCCAGAGAAAGCTGGAGATCTAGTTCAGATAGATTGTGTTATTAAGTTCGTCTCTAACCTCAGGCGCTATGTTATTAGCGCCATAGATTACAACTCTGAGTTTGCTTTTTCCATGGGGTATACCAGCCTATCTAGCGCTAGGGCTAAAGATTTCCTGCTCAAGTTCATTGAGGTTGCACCCTTTGAGGTAGCTAGAGTTCAAACAGACAACGGATCTGAGTTCTACAAACTGTTTCATGAAGCCTGTGGTGATCTAGGCCTAACCCACTACTGGAATTATCCAAAGCACCCTAAGATGAATGCCAAGATAGAGAGATACAACCGTACGATCCAGGAAGAGTTTGTAGATTACCACCTGGATGACCTAGGCTATGACATGGGAAGCTTTAACTACCAGCTTATGGATTGGGTTCTCTGGTACAACACAGAACGGCCTCATTTCACCTTGAAACTTAAAAGTCCTATGCGAGCTTTGCTAGACTCGCTACAATTAATGCCAGCGGAGTCCAATATGTTATGGACCGATACA
>DAHVVZ010000023.1 GCA_027357065.1 Candidatus Saccharimonadota bacterium
TGGCGGAATCGGCCTTGTTTACCTTTAAGCATGTCGCTAAGCGACTTTAAGCGGCGACGTTGTCCGGTAGCGGCTACTGCACGACCACCTCTAGCAGCTGAGTTGTCAATTAGGGCGTCAATGGCTTCCTGAAGCATGCGTTGCTCGTTGCGGCGAATGACTTCCGGCGCATTTAAGTCAATAAGCTTCTTTAGACGATTATTCCGGTTAATAACCCTTCTATAAAGATCGTTCAAATCGGAAGTAGCAAACCGACCGCCGGTCAGCTGAACCATTGGACGAAGGTCTGGAGGAATGACCGGAAGAATTGATAAACACATGCTGCCTGGTTGAATACCGGCTCGATCGATGCTTTCAATTAAACGCAAGCGTTTCATTAAGCGCTTGCGGCGCTGTCCCTTAGCTTCTTCTACTTCGGAAGTTAAATCCTTAATTAAAATCGACAAATCAATTTCATCTAGCAGCTCTTTAAGAGCAGCTCCGCCCATCCCGACCTTAACGATAGCCCGTAACTCGTCTGGAAGAACACGGTAGTCAGTCTCGCTAATTAAGTTTAGTTTAACTAAAGCTCCTAGTTGTTCGCGGTAAGTCTCAAATTCTTTGCTAAGCTCCTCAATTTCTTTGGTCTGCATCTCGGCAAGAGCTTTGACGTTGGCATTTTCCTCAGTAGCTTCTTTCTCGAAACGTAGCTTAACAGCTTCCTTAGCGGCATTAAACTCCGCTTCTTTGTCAGCTAGTAGCTGATCGCGTTTGTCGCTATCAACTGAAATTATGATGAAGCTAGCGAAGTATGCTACACGCTCTAGGTTTTTTACGGTCATGCCTAGTAGCAGGCCCATGGCGCTTGGCGTACCACGCAGAAACCAGATATGAGCAACTGGCACGGCCAGGTTAATGTGGCCCATGCGCTCACGACGGACAATACTTTTAGTTACTAACTCGCCGTTCTTATCGACGGCGGCCTCACGGCTGCGTACCCCTTTGTACTTGGCGTCATGCGGATTAATATCCTTGACTGGACCAAAAATTCGTTCACAAAACAGTCCGTCGCGTTCCGGTTTTTGCGTTCGGTAGTTAATAGTCTCCGGTTTAGTTACTTCTCCGTAACTCCACTCTAAAATGTCTGCCGGGCTGGCAATTGCCAGTCTTACTGCATCGAAGTCGGCAATGTCGGTACCGTAGGTGTTATGTGCTGCCATCTTATGCTGCCTCCTTCTCGTCGTCAGCTATTATTTGAGCTGCCGCATCGTTATCTATCGTAGTAGTTTCGCTGTCATCTAGTTCGCTTTCGATACTAAAGTCGTCACCAATCGTCTCTTCAGTTACATCAATATCTGCAATGTCTTCTTTTGGAACATCAATTACGCTTTGGCTAACCGCTTCGTTATGGACGTTGGTAGCCAGAACTGCCTCAGCATCCACTACCGCACTCTCTTTAACCAAGTCAACTTTTAGTCCTAAGCCCTGGAGCTCCTTAACTAGAACGTTGAAGCTTTCCGGAACTTTAGGACCGACAATATCGGTGCCTTTGATGATTGACTCATAGGCCTTACTGCGTCCGTAAACGTCATCTGACTTAATGGTCAGCATTTCCTGCAAAGTAGTAGCTGCGCCAAAGGCTTCAAGTGCCCAGACCTCCATTTCACCGAAGCGCTGTCCACCATTTTGAGCTTTTCCGCCCAAAGGCTGTTGAGTCACCATAGTGTAAGGACCGGTGGATCGGGCGTGAATCTTATCTGCCACCATGTGGTTCAGCTTGATGATATACATGCTGCCTACAGAAGTACGCTCTTTAAAGGCTTCGCCATTGCGACCGTCGTAGAGTTGCTGCTTACCATCCGCGGGAACTCCGGCTTCAGTCAGTAGTTGTCTAATTTTTTCTTCGGGAACACCATTAAATGACGGACTAGCGACATGGAAGCCCAAGATACGGGCGGCAAGTCCTAGATGCGTTTCAAAAAGCTGTCCAATGTTCATTCTTGAAGGAACCCCTAGAGGGTTGAGAATAATGTCTAGAGGGGTACCGTCCTCCATAAAAGGCATGTCCTCTACCGGTAAAATACGGGCAATCACACCCTTGTTACCGTGGCGTCCACCAAGTTTGTCGCCGACAGATATCTTGCGCATTTGGGCCACGAAGACCTGAATTTGCATGATCACGCCAGCCTTTAGCTCATGGCCATTCTCTCTAGAGAAGACCTTGACGCCGACAACCTTGCCGTGCTTGCCGTTGCTCATGCGCTGCGATGTATCGCGTACCTCTTTGGCTTTTTCGCCAAATATGGCACGCAGCAAACGCTCTTCTGAACTTAACTCCTGCTCACCCTTAGGTGTAATCTTGCCAACTAGAATATCTCCGGGGTGTACTTCGGCACCGATTCGGACAATACCGTCTTCATCAAGGTGTCGTAGTGATTCCTCAGAAACGTTTGGAATGTCTCGAGTCACGATTTCCGGACCTAGCTTGGTCTCACGAACCTCAATCATGAAGTCCACGATGTGAATCGAGGTCAGAGTATCGTCTTCAACAAGTCTACGCGAAATAATAATCGCATCTTCAAAGTTATATCCGGCCCAAGGCATAAAGGCGACTAATAGGTCTTTGCCCAGTGCTAGTTCACCGCCGGAGATTGACATTCCTTCAGCAAGTACGTCGCCAGCTTTAACTTTTTGACCGCTACTAACAACCACTTTCTGATTAATTGATGTGCCCTCGTTACTGCGCACAAAATGCTGCGGTTCATAGCTAACATTGCGGTTATCGGCATATTTAATGGTAATTTGGTCGGCACTAGCCTTAACTACCTCACCATCGGCTTCTGCTAGCAATACCTGACCCGTGTTAAGTGCAGCTACACGCTCTAGACCGGTACCGACTATCGGCGCTGCCGGCTGAATCAGCGGTACGGCTTGACGCTGTTGGTTACTACCCATTAACGAACGGTAAACATAGTTCTTTTCAATAAAAGGAATCAATCCGGCGCTACTGCCAATTATCTGATTCCTTGCAGCGTCCATATAATTGACTTCGTTGGCGTCAACTTCTCCAGGATTTAAGCGATTACGTGCGCTGACTCGTTCATCAACAAAGTAGCCATCATCATCAACTTCGTTTCCGCCGCCGGCAATAATTGCAGATTCTTCTTCAGCAGCGTCGAGATAGACGACTTCGTCAGTAACTTTAGCCTTCACCGGCCAAGTGACCTGTTTTTTAACCTGAGCCATCTTATCGGCATCGGCCTTAGTCAGCTGTTTACCCTCTTTGACAATCACCGTACCGCGCTCATTGAGGTAATCAGACGCAGCATAGTGGCCGACACAGTCCTTGGCCGTAACGGCATTAATAACTTTGCGATAAGCTGTTTCTATAAAGCCGTACTCGTTTACCCGGGCGTAGTTAGCAAGATTAAGCACCAGGCCGATGTTAGCGCCTTCAGGAGTTTCGACAGCACATATCCGGCCGTAGTGAGTCGAGTGGGCGTCTCGCACCTCAAACCCGGCTCGTTCACGGCTTAATCCACCAGGGCCCATCGAACTAAGACGGCGTTTGTGAGCTAACTCACTTAATGGGTTAATCTGGTCCATAAACTGGCTGAGCTGGCTCGAAGCAAAGAATTCTCTTACGGCTGCAACTACTGGTCGGGCATTAATTAGCTGAGCTGGTTGAACGGTTTCAATGTCACTCATGCTCATACGGTCTTTGGTATTTCGCTCCATCCTCAACAAACCGATTCTAAACTGTCGTTGGACTAGTTCGCCAACCAGTTTTACACGTCGGTTAGCTAGGCTGTCGATATCGTCAGCAGGCTCCTGGGTGTTATTTAGGCGAATTATTTCAGCAACAATAGCAATTAAATCTTCTAAGCGCAGAATACGGTTTTCGGTTGTGTTAGGTATGTCTAAATTCAGACGTTTGTTTATCTTGTAACGTCCGACGCGTGAGAAATCAAAACGCTTAAAATTATAGAACATGTTCTCGATCAGACTTGTAGCGTTCTCTACAGTAGCCAGATCTCCAGGGCGTAAGCGACGATAGACCTCGATTAAAGCATCATTCTGTCCGCGGCTTGGATCTTTTTCTAATGTAGCGTCCAGGTAATTCTGCTTGCCGGTATCTACATGCGCAAAAACTTCACGCATAGCTGTTTCGCTCATTCCTAGAGCTCTAAATAGGGTCGATACGGCAAGTTTACGTTTACGGTCAATTTTTACATAAATAGTACTGTTCGCAGCCGTTTCAAATTCCAGCCAGGCTCCGCGCCCCGGAATGACTTTAGCTCCATATAAATACGTAGCGCCGTGTTGCTCGCGGGTGAAGAATACACCGGCCGAGCGAATTAGCTGACTGACGACCACGCGTTCTGCGCCGTTAATAACAAAAGTACCGCGGCTAGTCATCCAAGGATAATCACCTAGATAGATTTCCTGATCTTTTATTTCACCCGTTACTTTGTTCGTTAATACGACATTGGCTTTTAACGGAGCCTCAAAACTAACATTATTTTCCCGAGCTTCTTGCTCAGTTAGTTTTGGTTTTTCAAAATGATAATCTTTAAACGAAAGTGATAATTTAGCTCCGGTATAATCGTCAATCGGGCTAATTTCAGCTAATAACTCACCCAAGCCCTCTTCGACAAACCAATCGAAAGACTTATTCTGGTGATCCACTAAATTTGGTAGTTCTAGGGCGTGGTCTTGTTTTGTGAAGTATACGCGTTTTTGTTGTTCGTCGGATTTCGCTTTAGCCTTAGTAGTGTGAGCCACTCGTAAATATCCCCCTTCGCTTATTGTCTAAGCATTGGTTAGTTTAGTACGCTAATTTGTATTTATAAGATTTATTTAGATTTGAGCGAAGGTACCTAAGCATCCTGATCTTGAAGCTGATTCAGCAAACAAAATCCCCAGCCTACACTACTTCTTGTACTCTAGTTTGACAGATGTATAGCATGACTGTCAATAGTTGACTATAAAACAATGCTTAATTAGTTACGTTTTGATGGCTTAAAAACCGTATCTACAAGGCCGTATTTTTTAGCTTCATCTGCAGAAAGCCACTTATCGCGCTCCATATCGCTATGAATCTTGGCCAAGCTTTGGCCGGTATTCTTAGCCATAATTTCTTCAAGGACTTTCTTTAGCCTGAGTCCTTCACGCAAACTAATCTCTTGATCAGTAATTTTTCCTTGCGTACCACTGGAAGGTTGATGAATCATGACGGTTGAGTTTGGCAGCAGTGAGCGCTTACCTTTGGTGCCACTACTTAAAATAAAGGCTGCGGCTGAGGCTTGAACACCAATTCCTACAGTTTGAATGTCATTACTGACATATTGCATCGTGTCATAAATCGCTAGGGCATCATACGCTGATCCGCCGGGACTATTAATGTACAGAAAGATGTCTTTCTTAGGATCACTAGCCTGAAGAAACAGTATTTGCGCGACGACAATATTGGCGCTGGTCTCATTGATATCGCTACCTAAAAATATAATTCGCTCTTTTAATAGCCGCGAATAAATGTCATAAGCGCGCTCATAGCGACCTTCCTGCTCAATAACGGTCGGGATTAGAACCTGAGAACTAACGTCGTTTAGACTAAATTTCATGCTAGTTAATATAATAAGAAATTAGCACTCAATAGTCAAGAGTGCCAGAGTAGTTCACGTTTAGCGAGTTCTTCTTCGTAGATCAAGAACCGGCCTCCAGTCAAGCATAGTTTGCTCGTAATCGAGCTTTAACGCATTGTTTATTAATTTATTAGTGAGTCCATTTTCTTTTGTGATTAAAGCTATAGCATTGTTGGGGTGACTAGGAGTCCAAAAAAACAACTCTATGCAATATCCTCCAAATACTTCACCAAACGGATCAACTTTTACTAGGCTAATTAAGATTTCGTCACTATTTTCTCTTGGATATACCGTAATCGGCAAATCCGACTTATGAAAATCTTCCAATGCATCTAACTGATCGTGATAATTTGGGCCGTAATATGCGGTATCTGAATTCATATCAAGGAAATGTAGGTTTTGATACGTTAAATCGTAATCATACTTAATTACTTTCTCAATACCATTCCGTTTAAGCAAGGCCGTTGATCGTTGCAGATATCGAATAATCCCCGGAGACAGCGGCTCCGGTAGGACATCTGGAAAAAACGAACTCTCAGAGAAGTCTTCAGGATAACTTTCAATTGAACCCATTTTATGTGTTTAACATATTGTGCGTAATATTGCTACTTAATTGTTTAATTTAGTCAATCAAGGACGTGCGTACTATACTTAAACTATGAGTGAGCCAATATTCAGTGACTGGCGCTTTTCATTATTGGAACAACGTTTTAATGAAAGCGGAATACCTCTAGGGGCAACTGACGAAACTACTAAACAAATAGCTGATTTAATTTTAGATATTGCTGATTTGCCGCTGAATGAAAGCACAAACCTTCTAATGGACATTACCGACCCGGAGCGACAAGTCGATAGCCTTTATAAACAAGCCGCCCAGATATGCTTGGAAGTACTAGCGGCTGAACAATCAAGCGAATCTTATTAATATTTTTACGGATATATTTTTACGGACATAGCTTGACACGTTAATGCTTTTATTATAATATCCTATTCTAATTTAACAAGGTGGTATATGAGAGAAGATAAAGCCAGCAAACATTTATCTAACTATATGCATGTATATCCAGTAGAAAATCATGCCGAATTTAATACCCGACGCACGGAGCTACGAAAAGAGAGTCAGGTAGTAAGAGGGAAGTTGGATAAATACAATAGATTCGCACTAGGGCTAGGCGCGACGGCTATGGCTTGTGTTGTCGAAGCCGTAATAAGCAACCCTATCACTGATATTAAGTTGTATAGCATATTTGGCGTCATTGCAGCTGGGACTGCTGTCATGACTTTTGGTAAGATAGATAACCTCAGCGAAAATTTAGAGGCCATTAACTTAGAGCAGCAACATATTGATAACCAAGAATACTACAACGACGGGGGCTTTGTTGACGGCCACACAAGCCCTAATCTCTAGCTGACATTGGCTAAACTAGAGCTAGTGGATAATCACGAATTTTCCGGACACGAGACAGGGCGCACAAATGAGAGCTTTAACTTACAAAAAATTGGAGCCTTGTGTTTGGGGTCGACAGTTCTGTTCACGCTAAACTCTATTGAACACTTTTCGAAAGACCCGTTCTCTTTTAACGGCGGATTAGCACTAGCCCTCGATGTAACGTCCGCAATAGTTGGATATAAGGTAATCAAAAAGTCGATTTAAGTGTTTGCTTATAGCTAAAGGATTAAGAATTAAGTTCAACGAGGCGTTGAATAGTTTTTTCGACAAGAATACGGCTCTGCAGATCGCTACGGTTTTCCTTCTTATCGAGCTCTGCCTGCATTAAAGGATCGCTCGCATATTGCTGCTTGAGAGTTGCGATACGTGATTCAACTTCCTCGGGCTCTGTTTTAATCTTCAACTCGGCGGCAATTTCACCAATTACTAGCCCGGCTTTAACACTCTTAATCGACTGGCTCGCCAGCTGCTTCTTATATTCCTCTTCGCTTAAGCCTTGACTCGTCAGGTATTCGTTCCAAGTTAATCCCCTATAGGCTGCATTATCCCTGAGCTCACG
>DAHVVZ010000044.1 GCA_027357065.1 Candidatus Saccharimonadota bacterium
GCGCATATAGTCCGAACCGGTAGCAATCAGCACCGCACGAGCTAGTAGCTCGCCGCTATCGGTAACCAGACGCTTGAACGCCCCCTCATCAGCGATTGACTTAACTTCTCCAAGTTCGATTTTTGCTCCAAAACGTTCGGCTTGGTCACGCAGCGAATCGGCTAACTCTAGGCCGGTTACACCCTTGCTAAAACCTGGGTAGTTGTCGATTATGTCCGTGACCGCAGCTAGTCCGCCAATTACACCGCGCTCATAAAGCACCGTCTCAATATCTTCGCGAGTGGTATAGATTGCCGCGCTTAAAGCTGCCGGTCCGGCACCAATAATTACTAGTTCGTGCTGCGGCATGTGGTCATTGCTCATAAAAATCAAACCCCGGTTAATTAATAATAATCCTCTTGGGTGCAGTGCCTGTTAATTGAAGCGCTTCTAGTTTACTGCTGGCGCTAGCTTGGCTAGGTTATAACCAACAATAATCTCCTGGCTGTCGTCAGTTTTGGTAACTACCGTTACCGGTACGGTTAAAGCCCCGCTTAGGCGGTGCGCTTCACTGCGACGCTGCGGTTCTGAGTCCAAGTTAACCTCATCAAAACCCATTCCCTTAGCCTTAAGATAAGTTTTTACCATTTGGCAGTAGCCGCAGGTGTTTGTCGTGAAGATGGTGATATTTTTGACCATTTTTGAGAGTCTCCTTAATCAGACTTTGTATTAGTTTTACTGCGCTTAAGGCCTTTAGTTATGTTTGTTTTTGAGAGCTAAGGTCTTATGCCTTGCATTATAGAATAGTGTTGGCTTTTCAGTCAATACGCTATATATTGTGCTTTTTACGCTAACCCTTAGTGGAAAGAACTAAAACATAAAAGACTAAATCGGAGTTCGCAGGGATTGAACCGACCTTTTGGCTGCCATATGCCAGGGTAGCCGGAATCAGCAGCTCACGGGTGCCGCCAACTTTCATCCCAGGAATACCCAACTGCCAGCCCTGGATCACGCTACTTAGCGAAAAGGTTGCCGGACCGCCGTGCGCTCCGGAAGTATCAAATACTACTCCGGTTTTAGCCAGAGCGCCAACGTAACAGGCCACTACAGTGGCTCCGGATTTAATAACCGCCCCGGTTCCGGCTTGCATGTCTGCTACTTCTAGGTGAGGAATCGCTGCGGCTTGCGGAGTATAACCTTGCAGTTTCGTACCGTCGGCAACATCATAGCCGCTTGGGCAGGTAGTGCTGTTGCTAGTAGCCGCATTGGTATTGGTTGAATTGCTGTTTGAACCGCCGCTTTGAGATAAAATCACGGCAATCGTTAAGGCCGAACTGGTTACCAAAAACAAGGCAGCACCAAAACCCGCAAAGAATCTTTTTCCTAATGCCATAATATTTTGCCTATTATACCCAAAGGTAGGCGGGCCTGTCGATAGTCGATTAAAATTTACTTTTAAGCTTTTCGACAATGTCCGTAATTTCTCTGTCGGTAAGCGTTCGAACGCTACTTTGTGCAGATAAGCGGAAGGTCCAGGAGACGTCGCTCCGATCGTTTGCCGGCTGATAGGCGTCAATTGCCGACAATGCATAGATAACGTCTTTAGGCATTAATGACTTCAGCTCAAGCTTCAGCTGGTTACTAAGCTCCGAAAAGCTTTTAGAGCTACCTGGGAGTGTCAAATCTTGAATTACTTTAGGATAACGCGGTAGTTCCTGGTACTGGCGGGCCGATGTAACGGACAGCTCACTTAAGAAGGCAAGGTTTAGTTCGAATCCTGAGCAAAATGGGGGCAGCTTTAAAGCCTTGGTACTAGACGCGTTAAACTCGCCAATCACTCCTAAGACTTTGGAGTTAACCTCAATTAAGGCGCTACGTCCACTACGGTAGGTTCTAGCGGCGGCTCCCCATAGTGTCTCTTGGTTGAGATCAGCCTGCTCTAAGGGTCTGAGGCTTAGAAGTTCAGCGTCACAATTTAGGGTGCCGAGCAGATAGTTCAGCCAACTACGAGCCTGATAAAAAGCCTCCCCTTGATAGCCTTTCGCGCTCTTGGCCTCTGCCGAAACAACTAGAGCCAGCCGTTCAGCTTCCAGCGGCAAACCTTCGCTGTCTAATTGTCCGACTTGGTGCGCTTTGCCTAGTTCAAACATTGCGAAACGATCAAATCCTGCCTTATGGTTAAGGTGGACTTTGCTTAACAAGCTAGGAGCAAGCGATAAGCGGTAGTACTCCAGTTCCGGCGAGAGAGCATTAGTTATCTTGTATGCTTCGGTAGGATCCTGTCCGCAAGCTTCGATTAAAGCCTTGTTCACAAAACTGTAGGAGAGGACTTCGTTCGCACCGGCCGCTGCAAGTGCAGCTCTTAGCTGGCGTTTAGTTATTTGAATTGCGTCGATGGATGGCACGCTCAATAAGCGTTGCGGCAACTGCTGCGGTAATTGATCAAATCCATGTAGTCGGGCAATCTCCTCAATTACGTCAACATCTAGACTCAGATCGGTACGCCAAAAAGGCGGTCTAACAACCAGCTTCTGATCCTCGATACGTGCTTCAATTTCGGCATTCTTAAGTAAGCTTAAAACCTCTGCTTGGTCCAGCTCGATGCCCAAGTAGCTATTTAACAGCTTGAGATCGAGACTTAAAGGAGGTAGCTCTTGAACTAAAGCATCGTTACGCTCATCAGCCACCTCAGAAATAACCTCGGCTTCCGGGCATAAATGTTTAATTAGATCGACCGCAAAGGCCAGGACCGGTGGACAGGCTAATGCGGAGGGTCCTTTGGTAAATCTGGTTACCGCCTCACTAAATACCCCGTGCGCCATTGAAGAGCGGCGGATACGGTACATGTCAAAGCTGGCGCACTCGAGAACTATTTGCGTCGTAGTGTCGCTAATTTCCGAGTCTCTTCCGCCCATTACGCCACCCAAGCCAAGTGCATGCTCCTGATTAGCGATAACTATGTCTTCGTCAGAAAGCTCGATCTCTGATCCGTCAAGCAGGGTCAGTTTTTCTTTTGGCAGGGCATCTCTCACAACTAGCTCCGCTTTACCGTTTACGCCGATTTTGCTCAGATCATAGGCGTGGAGCGGCTGAGAGGACACGAGCATCACATAGTTAGTTATATCTACTATATTATTCAGGGGCCGGATTCCGGAGCGCGAAAGATAGCTTTGCAGCCAAAGAGGACTTGGTTCAATCTTAAGCTTACCGATGGAGACAGCCATAAAGCGCGGGCAGGCCTTGTCCTTCAGCCGGTTTGCAACCGTCAGGCTACCGGATAGGCTGGACTTCAGATAGTTGTCCGCCCTATACCAATCCGGACTCTTAAAAGCTATGCCGAAAGTCGCGCATACCTCGCGCGCTATGCCTAACTGGCCAAACAGATCCGGACGATGGGTAAACATCTTGTTTTCGATGTCAAAAACCGTGTCGTTTAAGTCGATTAAATCGCTGAGTTTAGTGCCGTAAGCAGTGTCCTCAGGCAATACGACAATACCGCTATGATCAGCTGAGATTGCTAACTCGCTGGCACTGGCCAGCATGCCGTTACTAACTTGATTTAAAATCTTGCGGGCGGCCATTATTAGGGGTTCTTCGCCAGCTGCTGTTGACGGCACTATACTGCCCGGAGGCAACCAAACTACAATCTGACCCGCCTTAACGTTAGGCGCGCCGCAGACTACCTGAACCAGCCCGTCTTTGCCACGCTCAACATCGCTGCGCACTTGGCGATCATCAATCTGGCAGAGGCTTAAATGATCACTGCCCTCAATAGGCATGGCGCTAATTACTTTCACGATTAGAGCGTCTTGATACAAAGGCCCCAGTTCCTGCTTGTCTTCAATGGCGCCAATTTGAGCGCCAATATGCTGCTCAACCGATGCCACATCCTCCGGAAAGGACGCCGCGTTAACGGCCAGCTTACGCATTATTGCTAACGAGGCTTTCATGAGTCACCTCCAGCAGAAAACTGCCTGAGAAAAGCTAGTTTACCTGATTCAAAGTGACGGATATCTTCTATGCCGTACTTCATCATAATTATTCTCTCTACGCCCATGCCCCAAGCAAATCCCTGATATTCTTTGGGATCCACCCCAGCTTCTTTTAATACGTTGGGGTGAATCATGCCACAGCCTAGCAATTCAATCCAGCCGCTGAATGAACAAATTGAGCAGCCTTGCTGGTTACAAAACGGGCAGCTGAGCGAAAACTCTAAGGAAGGTTCGGTGAACGGAAAATAGAAAGGCTGAGTTTTAACACTCAAGCTATCATTAGCAAAATAACTTTGCAAAAAGCTTTTTAAGGTCGCAATTAAATTCCCGATGTTCACACCTTTATTAATATAGACTCCCTCGACTTGGTAAAAAGTATGCTCATGCCGTGCGTCAACGTCTTCGTTGCGAAATGTCCGGCCCGGAATAACGACTGCTATCGGTTCGTTCCTGGCTAAGTTTGCCTGGTAGCGGGAAATAACTCGATTCTGCATCGAAGAGGTATGCGCTGGAGCAATTAGTGGCTTGCCGTTAGTGTCGGTCTGTTCAGTCATAAAGGTGTCGTAATCGTCGCGCGCCGGATGTCCCTCGGGGAAGTTTAGTGCTCCAAACATGTGCCAATCGTCGTCTATTTCGCGTGATTCGACGACGCTAAAGCCCATACCGTTAAAGATATCTAGGATGAGTTCTAGCTCGCGGCTAATGGGGTGCCGGCTGCCCATAGCGGCGCTTAGCAGGCCTGGTCGACGGGAAGGCTCACTATTAAGAGCGAACGGTGCACTAACATCTACTGGCGGTAATGCTGACTCAGCCTCCTGATGCTCGGTAATCAATCCAGCTAGTTCGTTCTTCAACTGGTTAACAGCCTGACCAAACAACCCCCGCTGATCCTCGGGCAACGTGGCAATCCGCTGATAAAGGGCTCTTAGATCTGGCGATCTGAGAACCGCCGGCTTGTCAGTGAGCTGTTCTAGTTGTTTTAGCAACCGCTCTCGCGCTTGGGCGACTTCGCTTGTTAGATCTTCATTCATCATAAAGTTAGCTTAAGTATATCAGCCCGAGGCCGGGTTTGGCGCTGCATAAGCATGGGCGCTATACTAAACCGTAAATATGGAACCGCCGACCAACTTAATTAGCGAAGCTTACGACATTCTTGACGCTAACGATCATTCTTCATATACCCAGCCCGCCGCTAATCTCTACCCGCATCAGTGGCTTTGGGATAGCTGTTTCATCGCTATCGGCCTTAGGCATCGTGATCCGGAGCGGGCTCAAATCGAGTTACTGAGTTTGCTCAGAGGCCAATGGCAAAACGGAATGCTACCGAACATTATTTTCTCTCCCGATGAGCGCTATGAACGCGACCGTAATTTTTGGCGCAGTTGGATAAACCCGGAGGCGCCTTCAGATGTTGCGACTACTGGCATTACTCAGCCGCCAATGCTGGCGGAAGCTGTTACCCGGGTCGGCGAGAAACTTTCACCAAGTGAGCGACGAGATTGGTACCGCAGGGTTTTTCCTTCACTGCTCAAGTACCACTCTTGGTTATATAACGAACGCGATCCGCACGGAGAAGGCTTGGTACTACAAATTCATCCCTGGGAAGTCGGGATGGACAATACGCCTCCCTGGATGGCCGAACTGCACGAACACCAGCTTAGCCTATGGATTAGGGCGGCCAAAAAAGCTCACGCCGACCGGGCAATTGATTTATTTAGGCGCGACACCCGTCACGTTCCGTCTAATGAGCGTTTCGATGCAATTGAGGCTTTAGCGCTTTTTGATATCCAACGCCGTTTGCGACGCAAGATATATGACATTAGGAGAATTCTTGACCACTCGATGTTTGCAATTGAGGATGTTGGGTTTAATGCCATTCTAATCCGCAATAACGAGCGTCTGAAAGCGATTGCCGCTATAATCCACGAACCACTGCCGGAAGAGCTTAGCGCCAGTATGAAAAAGACCGAACAGGCTTTTGAAGAGCTTTGGGACCCGCTAAGTGTTAGCTACTATAGCCGCGATTTTATTACCCACAATCTGTTTAGGGAACCGACGGTGGCCTCCTTGCTAGCTCTCTATGCCGGTTCAATCTCTCAGGAAAAGGCCGAGGATATCGTGCACCAACTGGGAGATAAGCATACTTTTAACAGTCATTTTCCAGTGCCTAGCGTTCCGCTTAATTCCAGCTGGTTCAAGCCGGATAATTATTGGCAAGGTCCGACCTGGGTGAATACCAACTGGCTGATCATTGACGGCCTAAAGCGCTATGGATTTCTCGAGGAAGCCAAGCAACTGCGCGAGGTAACATTAAGCATGGTAACCAGCTACGGGTTCAGCGAATACTTCGATCCCAATGACGGGCACGCTTTAGGGACTCCGGCTTTCTCTTGGACGGCGGCACTAGCAGTAGATTTATCTTTAAACCCGATCCGAGTCTAGAGAATCTGGGTCATCAAGCGTCGGTTTCTCTAGGATTATCGGCTCCAGCGTCGGTTTGCTAGTTTTATCTCCGGATATCTTAAGAACGTCCTTATCTACTTTGGCCAGTTCCTTGTGTGCCGAATTAAAGTGACTTACGGTCGTGCCTAACGAGTTACCAAGTTTATTCATTAACAGCTGGTAAGTATTTAAATGACGACCTAGATCTCCTACCCTGGCCTGAATCTGCTTAGCTTGCTCTTCTATGTGCAAACTGCGTAGACCTTGGAGCACGGTTTGCAAGTAAGCCAGAAAGCTCGTCGGGCTAACAATAATCACGTTCTTATCTCTAAAGGCGTATTCGATTAGATCGCGCGCCGCAACTTGCGTTGAACCTACCTTATTAACCAGTAGGTCGTAGTAGATAGCCTCGCTCGGGATAAACATGAATGCAAAATCCATGGTGCCGTCATTCGGCCGGATATACTTAGCGGTTTCGTCAATCCTGGCCTTGAGATCGGCTTTGAACTGCTTAGCTAAGGCCTCGCGCCGGGCGGGATTATGCTCTTCAATCAGGCGGTTATAGTTTTCAAGAGAAAACTTAGCGTCTACCGGCAGCATTATTCCTTTATCCAAGAAGATAACAGCATCGACAATCAGCTCTGCGCCATCATCGGTTTTGCCAATCTTTTGCTGCAGCTTGTAGCTGTCCGGCGGCAGAACGTTTTCTAGCACTGTTTGCAGGTAGTATTCACCTAACACACCGCGCTGCTTAGGGTTTTGCAGGACATTTTGCAGTGTCTTTAACTC
>DAHVVZ010000015.1 GCA_027357065.1 Candidatus Saccharimonadota bacterium
CTGTATTTACTACCTCTGGACGCGGAGTTGGACGAATAATAACTTCTGGTAAAGCGTCAAAAAAACCACCATTCTCAATACTAACTTCGGGACTCATAGTTTATGTATAATAACATATTTACATATAATTGCATAATTTTAGAGGCACAACAAATGTAACAATTATCTCTATTTCTGCAACATATTTGCAAATATCTTCAGCAAACGGTTATCATAAAGCGATGTCTAAAATTAAAGCTACTAAATGGACCCTTGCAATCCTGGCATTGCTTGCTATAGGCGGAGTAATTATCGCCCTTCTTTTGAGTAATTCTCAAAAAGTATCAAATTCATCATCGCAGTTAAGCGTAGTTGCCGGCGAGGACTTTTGGGGTAGTCTGGTTTCACAACTAGGCGGGTCGAAAGTTAAGGTAACCTCCATTGTTACAGATCCGAACGCTGATCCGCATGAATATGAGAGCAATACTGCCGATGCCCGGGCTTTTGCTAGTGCCAATTTTGTTATTTTAAACGGAGCTGGTTATGACAGCTGGGGAGATAAGTTGTTAAGCGCTGCGCCGAACTCAAAGCAAGTGGTTTTAAACGTAGCTTCGCTTTTAGGAAAAAAGAACGGCGATAATCCACACTTCTGGTATAGCCCAAACTATGTCAACCAGGTAATATATAAGATGGAGCAGGATTTAATAAGCCTCGCACCTGGCGACAGTAGCTATTTTAAATCTCAATACAGCGCTCTTAAAACTAAGCTCGCTCCTTACCAAAACAAAATCAATGCCATTAAGAAGCAGTTCGCCGGAGTTAAAGTGGCAGCCACTGAAGACATTTTCGTTTACATGTCTCAAGCGATTGGCTTAAACCTAATCTCACCGCCGGCCTTCATGGAAGCTGTTGCAGAGGGTAATGACCCGCCAGCCAATAGTGTCGTACAGTTTCAGCAGCAACTAACGAGCGGCCAAGTTAAGCTCCTGGTATATAACACCCAGACCATAACTCCCTTGACTGATAGCATCAAAAAATTAGCGGTAGCACAGCATATTCCAATCGTAGGCGTCAGCGAGACAATTGAACCGCCAAATCTGAGCTTCCAGGATTGGATGAATAACATACTAACGAACATCCAAAATGCTCTAGCACAATCCGTTACCACTACTAAGCAATAAAGAAAATAGAGGAATCAATGGCCGACCTAGTTAAAGCCACTAAACTAAGTGCCGGATATAACAATAAAGCAATCTGGCATGACGCAACTTTTAGTATTGAACCGGGCGAATTTGTCGGTCTGCTAGGAGCTAACGGTGCCGGTAAAACTACACTATTCCGCCTGCTACTTGGATTAGAAAAACCACTGTCTGGCAGCTTAGAGATATTAGGAGAGGCACCAAAGCGTGGGAATCCGAAAATTAGTTATATACCTCAACGCAGAATTATTGACTCGGAGACAAGAATCCAGGCGCTTGAGTATGTGCGCTTAGGTACTTTTGGCAATAAGTGGGGCTTTTCTTTTGGCAAAACGGCAATTCATGAGAAGAAAGCGGCTATCGATATACTCAAGTTAGTTGACGCTACCGATCTAGCTTACCGCCCATTAAGCGAATTGTCCGGAGGCGAGCAGCAGCGTATCTTTCTTGCCCAAGCGCTTGTAGGTAAGCCGAACTTATTACTGCTCGATGAGCCCTTAGCTAACCTAGACATTCGCCGAGAGGTGCAGTTGGTATCAATCATTAACCGTATCGCCAGAGCTGAAGGTCTTTCAGTTATTTTGATCGCCCATGACATCAATCCGCTACTACCGGTAGTCGACCGGATTATTTATATTGCTAATGGCAAGGTCGCCGCCGGTAAGCCAAGTGAAATCGTAACCAATCAGAAATTGTCAGAACTTTATGACGCCCCAATAGAAGTCTTGAGAGATAGCCGAGGCCGACTGGCAGTGCTTGGAACTGAGGAGGCAGTGCACCATGTATAGTTTTGGCTTATTATCTAGCGGTTTTAGCTTAAACCTCTGGACCGATTTGCACACGATGTGGCAATACGCATTTATGCAGCATGCCTTTGAGGCTGGCAGTGTCGTTGCGATAGTTGCTGGAATTGTTGGCTATTTCGTAGTGATCCGCCGATTAGCTTTTGCCGCCCACGCGCTCTCACATGCCGGATTCGCTGGTGCAGCCGGCGCCGTGCTGATGAACGTTAACCCCTTATTCGGATTGCTTATTTTTACCGGCGGTGGCGGCTTAGCAATGGCCGCGTTAGGTAAGAAGGCCGCTAGTCGAGATGTTCAAATTGGCAACGTATTAGCCTTTATGCTTGGCCTGGGCGTATTGTTCATTAGCCTTTACAAAGGCTACGCCACCGAAGCCTACTCATTACTGTTTGGTGAGATTCTTGGAATCAGTTCGGGTGACGTAACTCTAACCTGGATTGCCGCGGTAGTCATAATTTTAGCCGTCGCCGTTCTTTATAGAAGACTGCTTTTTACTTCGCTCGACGAAGACGTCGCAGAAGCCAGAGGCATTTCAATGCTTGGTATGAACATTATTTTTATGCTGTTAATTTCGCTAGCCGTATCAATCGCCGTGCAGGTAGTTGGGGTACTATTAATCTTTGCGCTGCTAGTTACTCCAGCATCCATTGCTCAGCGTTTAACCCAGCACCCGCTGCAGGGAATTGGCGTATCGGTAGCTGTAGCTTTGGCGGCAACCTGGATTGGTTTATTTACGTCGTATTACGTACCTTATCCGGTAAGCTTCTTTATAGTAAGTGTAGTATTCGGCGCATATCTTATTGTGCGCTTGGTTCAGTCCCTAAAACATACCGGTAAAGTGCAACCTGCTAGCGACCAAGCTTAGGCTTACTCGCTCTGTAAATCTCGGCGATCAAAAGCAATAGCGCCAAGTAGTATTCCCGCTAAGCCAATCAGGCTAATCAGCGTAAAAGTACGCCAGTCCGGATTTGCCGCCGGGACTAAAGAGACATAGTGTAGCAGGGAAGTATTTGTAAATCCTGCGCTCAATTTAAGAGCTGAGGAAATAATGTCTATAGTAAAAGACCAGGCGATTATTGCATACATTGCGATACTTAAGAATCTAGGCACCAGCCCATAAATTAGCACTCCTGCACCTAGCAACAGAAGCAGTGGCCCAAGGATATTTAAACCGCCGAAAACTAAGCTTGAAAAACTGACGCTTATTCCTTGTGCAGAGGCTAATGCCCAGATCACCACATTCGCAATAAAGGTAATCGATAAAGCCGCCCCAAGCACAAGCGCCAGACGCGCATATAGCCAGTAGCCGCGGCTGAGAGTGCCACTAATTAGGTTATCCAGCCGCCCGCTGGTTTCTTCATCTCTTAATGAGCTCAGATAATTAGCGGCCATGATTAGCAGCAGTGTTATGATAAAAAACCCAGCAGCGCTTAAATAGGCAATTTCAATTTTTGAATCAGGATTGCCGGTTAGGTTAGAGAAAGTCTTAATTAATCGCCCCTTACCTCCGCCGCTACCAGTCAAAGTTTTTGCGACAGTTTTGTCGATTGAAGCAATTAAGGTCGCAAAAGCCACTCCGCCAAAAAGCCAGCCGAATAAGACATTGCGCAGCAAGCGAAAGTCAAATCCTAATTGAGAGCCAAGTAAACTAAACCTCGGCTTAGCGCTATTTTTATCTAAAATTAAACTTTGACCTAAATCTCGCCTTGCCGAAAGAAAAACGGCGCCCGTTATACAAATCAATCCGAATAATCCTAACGGCAACAACCAGATCGGTTGTGCGTAGTAAAAGGGACGTAACTTGTCAATCCAGCCAAAAGGAGTTAAGTTTTTAAGCCAAGCCAGCCCGTTAATGGTATTTGCGACCGACCTTAGAGTAAAAAGCACGATAATCGCTACAGCAGCATAAAGCATTGCGCTACGTCGGGTTGCAGCCAGTTGAGATGTAATAGCGCCAATGGCTAGCCCGATAAAAGCTGCGAAAATTATGCTTAGTGCGTAGTAGAGACTACCGCCGAGCGTAAGGCTAAAGGCGCCTTTAGAGGTAATTAAGGCTAATGTCAGAGCAAAAACTAAAAATGAGCCAAGAAGCGTAGAGCCAATACCTAAAATGGACTTTAGGGTAGCTTGTCCTGAGCCAAACGGGCCACAAAGTAATAGCTCCCACCGACCATTTTCTTCTTGTCCACGCAGCATTTTAGTTGTTACACTCATTGCCCAAATTGCAGCAACTAGAGCTAGAATCGGCATAACCCGGTAAACCATGTATCCTGAAGGGCTTACAATGTTGGCTGTCTTATCGCCATAAAATAAACTTAACGCCGCATTATTAGCCAACCCATGAACAATCAATGCTCTTTGAGTTTGGTTGGGGAATGCGGCAATTATGCCGCGTCCTTGAGCATAGCTTTCCGTGGTCGCGAACAATCCGAATAGCACGCCACCGATAATACTGCGCCGGAACGTAAACCAGGAAATGGCACTTTTACTGTAACCTAGCTTTTTAAGATTCACACTTGTCTGAGCGTCGGTAATTGTCATAGTTAATTAGCTTCCGGCTGATTGCCATAGAGAGCAAGGAATAGCTCTTCTAGAGATGGCTCCCGGCTAATTAGGGTTAGCGGGCGAGCCTTAGCAATTACGCTTAATAGCTCATCGATGGAGCCATTAATCTGACAAACCAAACTATTACCGTTAATTTCTACGTTACTAACTCCCTTAATATGGTTAACATCCGGGATACGACCTTTAAAGCTCGCCTCAATTGTTAATGAAGATAGATGCCGCATCTGCTCAAGAGAACCTAGTTCAACAAGCTTGCCAGACCGAAGTACCGCAATTCGATCGCACAATGCCTCAACTTCCCCTAAGATATGTGACGACAAGAAGATGGTTTGGCCTCTACTTTTAGCTTCAACTGCGGCTTCACGAAAGACTTGTTCCATTAGCGGATCAAGGCCACTAGTCGGCTCGTCGAGAATTAGTAGTTCGGCTCGAGATGCAAGAGCGGCAATTAGGGCAATCTTCTGTTTGTTACCCTTGGAATAAGTACGCACCTTACGGTTCGGTTCAAGCTCAAAGCGTTTAATTAATTTCCTTCTATAATCCAAATCTACTTGGCCGTGCACTTTGGCTAGTAAATGGAGTGTTTCAATTCCCGTTAGCGACGGCCATAGGTTAGCTTCGCCAGGAACGTAGGCCAAAGAAGTATGCACAATGTCTTTTTCGGTTTGAGCGTCATGCCCAAAAATCGAGACAGTGCCACTGGTAGGTCTAATCATGCCTAGCATTAGCCTGATGGTAGTGGTTTTACCGGACCCGTTCGGTCCAAGATAACCTAATATCTCTCCCTTGTTCACATCTAGCGAGAGATTATCTAAAGCCGCAAGTTCGCCATATCGCTTGGTTAGACCTTTTATTTTAACCGCACTGTGATCCACTTTTAATTACCTGCCAAAGTTGCTTAATAATTTAACCGTAACGTAAAACAAATGAAGTAGCAAGCTAGATGAAGTTTAATAGCCCGAGTTCAAGCAGTTGTTAGTTTTTAATGCCCTTAAGATGCATGATAGCTAACATAAAAGCAGCCTCGGTTAGGCTAACTTGTTTTTGGTCTGAAATTTTCAGTAGATCCACCATTGCTGTAGTCATGTACTTTTTCAGCTCGGCATTAACTTTAGGCTCGCTCCAATTTTCGCCGTGAACGTTCTGAAACCATTCCAGATAGCTAACGACCACACCCCCGGCATTGGCAATAATATCCGGAAGAATCACTCTACCACTCTTAGTCAGTTGCTCGTAGGCGGCCTCATTTACTGGTCCGTTCGCCAGCTCCACGATTATCTTTGCCCTAACACTATCTACATTGCGTTCGGTAACCGCGTCGCCAAGCGCGGCAAGAATTAATACGTCAACATCCAGGCCGATCAGTTGATCATTGCTAATTTGCTTTACGCCGGCAAAGTCTTTAAAGCGCCCGCTATTAGCTTTAAACTTAGCCAGCTCTTCAGCGTTCAATCCTTTTTCGTTATATATGGCGCCGTCCGAATCACTAGCCGCTACAAGTACAAGTTCTGGATGATCGTGGCTGGCAACCAAGGTAAAGAACGAACCAACATTGCCAAAACCCTGTACGGCATAAGTCAATTTCTTCTTTTCTAAACCCTGATGCTTAAGTAACTCAGTTAGGGCAATCAAGCCGCCACGGCCAGTCGCGGCATCACGGCCTAAACTACCGCCTTTAGCTACGCTTTTACCTGTAAAACTAGCCTTTGTAGTATCTTCGGTAAGCACCGAGTACTCGTCAACCATCCAGTCTATAATCGTTGAATTAGTATTTACGTCTGGGGCAGGGATATCTTTATCCGGTCCAATGTGATCTTTTAGATGACGCACATACTCGCGACTTAACTGCTCAAGCGCGGCAGTATTTAGTTTACGCGGGTCTACTACGACTCCGCCTTTCGCGCCGCCTAAAGGCAAGTCTAAGGCGGCAGTTTTCATAGTCATCAATATCGCAAGGGCCCTTACTTCATCAAAATCTACTTCCGGATGGAAGCGAATACCGCCCTTGTACGGACCACGCTGATTATTATGCTGAACCCTATAGGCTTGCAAACGCTGGCCTTCGCTAAGTTCGATTTCAAACTGATGTTCTTTATTTATGGCTAGCAGTTGATCGATCTCTTCTTGGCTTAAGCCAAGCTTTTGAGCGGCACTTTTAACCAGGGCTTTTGCTGTATCTAACATTCAACTTGCATTATATACTCCGCTTCGCCTTATTTACAATTCAAGTTTAAAAAGCATGACCGGCATTTATCGCATGCTATGATAAGACTAAATTTGAGCGAACTTGAGGATATAGATGGCTTCCAAAGATGTAGTGGTTAAGGTTAAGGATCTGCGCAAAGCATACGGCGAAACGCTGGCTGTGGACGGCATAAGTTTCGAAGTCCACCGCGGAGAAATCTTTGGCATTCTCGGCCCTAACGGTGCCGGCAAGACAACAACGCTAGAGATGATTGAAACACTGCGCAGCATCGATAGCGGTAGCGCCAGTATCGACGGAGTAGATGTTGCAACCAAACCATACAAGATCCGTGGCACGATTGGCGTGCAACCGCAATCACCCGGCTTTCAAGATAAAACGAAACTGACCGAGCTAATTCAAATGTTTGCCTCGGCCTACGGCGAGAGGGTTGATCCGCTAAGCTTTCTTAAAGAAGTAGGTTTGGGAGACAAAGCCAACTCCTACGTAGAACAATTGTCTGGCGGTCAAAAACAGCGTTTTTCAATTGTTACCGCATTAGTGCACAACCCAAAAGTTTTTTTCTTAGACGAGCCGACTACCGGCCTTGATCCTCAAGCTCGCCGTAATCTCTGGGACCTAGTCGAGGAGACTCGCAAGCGTGGCATCAGCATTATCCTAACCACTCATTACATGGACGAAGCTGAAGCTCTTTGCGATAGGGTGGCAATTATGGATAACGGGAAGATAATCGCTCTCGATACCCCCAAAAACCTGATTAAAGCTTTACTTAAGCGTGGCTTTAAAAAAACCCAACACGTTGAACAAGCTAATCTAGAAGATGTATTTTTGGATCTTACCGGTAAACGCTTAGGCGAGGGAACCGCAAAATGAAACCGGCCTTAATAATCTTAGCGCTGGCAATAATAATCTACCGTATCGGCTGGCGTCTATATAAAGCACAATCTAAGAACAGAAAAAACCACAAAAAACTGGCGCCATGGCAAACTAAGTTGTATACCGTCTGGGTATTTTTTGTAATCAATCTCAAACGCGTATTCAGAGATCGCCTAGCTCTATTTTTTACTTTTCTTTTCCCATTAATTTTTCTCTTTGTCTTTGGCAGTCTGAGCAGTAATAACCAGATATCTTTAAGAATTGGATTAATTAATGATTCAGGTACGGCTTTCGCTAAGACCTACGTAGCCAAGCTTCGGCACAACAAAATATTTAACATTAACCCAAGCGTGACTACCCTCGCGCAAGCCTACCAAAGCATGAGCCGCGGAGAGATTGATACGGCTGTAGAGTTACCGACGAATTTCGGCACGCTAGTCAACGGAATGCCTACCGGTCAGGCAATTATCCACTACACTGAAAATAACGATCAGGCCGAACAAGCTCTGGCTTCAATAATGCAAGCCCAGTTTAATGCCATTAATGCGCGCTATGTTAAAATTAGCCAACCCTTAAAAATAACTTCAGAAGTCTCTAACCAGCACAGTCTAACGGCATTTGACTATACTTTCACCGGACTGCTCGGTTTTTCGATACTTGGCGTTGGTATTTTTGGGCCAATGAACGTTTTTCCGGAACTCAAGAAAATGGGAATCTTAAGACGTTTGCACACAACCCCGTTGCGGGTTTGGCAATTCTTCTTGTCCAATATGCTCGGTCAAGCCGTAACCGGCTTACTGTCGCTAGGCGTCATGCTACTAATTGCAATCTCGGTTTACCATATTAAGATTGTCGGCAATCTTGCAGAACTATCATTGTTTTTGATCTTAGGCATTATCTTAATTCTAGGCATCGGTCTTGCGCTTGGTGGTTGGGCTAAGAACGAACGCCAGGTAGCACCGCTTGGTAATATTATTGTTTTCCCAATGATGTTTCTGACCGGAGTCTTCTTTCCGCGCTTCTTAATGCCACAGTGGCTACAGACGGTTACAAATTATGTGCCCCTGACACCGGTAATTGATGGCGCCAGGATGATTCTTACTGAAGGCAAAAGTATTTTTGACCTCGGGCCGCAACTCGCAGTCATGGGAATCTGGATGGTGATTATCTACGCCATAGCATTTAAAGTCTTTCGCTGGGAGTAGAATACTAACTTACTGGGACGAAGACTCGCTTAAACAAGTGGCTCCTTTAGACTTGTAGTGGCGCCAACTAGCAAGCGCTCGATTCTTTGTCCAATTCGAGACAGATATTGACTCATGTTTTTTGTCCCGAGGATCGCGAGTGCCAATAGTATAAATAACGGACCACTGTTTAAGTCTGTTGCTAGACCGCTAAAAATACCGCCAAAATTCTGTCCAAAAACCCAAAAAGCTAGCGACAAGATAATGCCAGCCACTAGTGCGCTACGGCGCCAAAAACGATTAGCAAAGACAAGCAGGCCGATCGCCAGCTGCACCGCAGACAATAGCCAGATTAACAAATAACCGGAATTAGACGCTCCCGACGAGGAAGCGATAGTCATGCCCATTTCACTCACCATGGTCGTTTTAGAGCTGTCGTGGCTAAGACCGTTTATGGTTCGTGCTAGGTTAGCATCGGTTTGCCTAATCCAGCTGGGGCTATGCCTAGCGTTGATAGATATCATCTGCCCGACCGACGAAGCACTGTTCTGGCCCGGTAAGAGCTGTAAGACCGCTCCTCCAATCCATAAACCAGCCCAAATAAAGATCAACCATGCGGCAACCGGGGTTGATCTTTTCATGTTAAACGATTTTGCTTTCGCGCGGGCAGGCAAGAGAGCTAAAGCGAGAATGCCGTATATGATTGCCGCTCCAGGAGCACCCATTAACAAAAGAGCATGGCCGCTAAAGATACCTGCAAAACCTTCACCGAAGATCCAGACCAGTATCGACCAGATAACAGAGACTATTAACCCGATACGTGCCGAACGCTTATGAATAATCAAGCCACCGATTAGTAGTTGGATTAAGGCAATTAGAGTGTCACTTACTGCCGGATGAAGCAGTATTATGCGCATGCCAAAATGCACTAGGGCAGCCACGAATCCTGGCTGCCCCTGCGCGGTTGGCGCAATAATGTTATTCGCAAAAGCCGACGTAAACATTCGTGGCGCAAGCTGAAGTAGGGCATCTATTATCCAGAGTAGACCCAGCGATATTTGAACGTAGCGAGAGTTAATGCAGCCACCCCTAACTTTAAAATAAGCTTAAGCCTAATTATATATCAAGGTAGAAAGCCGGAGCTTATGGCGTTATAATGACTGGCGTGAAGTTAAACTGGACTTTGACTAAGGTTTTCCCGTGGCTGTTAGTAATCGCTGGCATAATTGGCCTGTTTGCATCGTTCACGCTGTCCTACGATACCTTAGCAATTCATTCCAACCCAAACTACATACCATCATGCAACCTTAATCCGGTTATTAGTTGTGGTGACGTGATCACTTTTAAAGGCGACTCTATTTTTGGCCTGCCTTATCCTTTCTATGGCATAGCCGCATTCGCAGTAGTGTTAACTATCGGCGTAGGCATGCTTGCTAATGCAAAGTTTAGTAAGTGGTTTTGGCTTAGCTATCAGACTTTTCTTACTTTAGGCTTAGCAGGGGCCTACTATCTTCTGCTCAAAAGTATTTATCAAATTCACGCTTTGTGCCCATACTGCCTAACCATTGACGTAGTGACCACTACTCTCTTCTGGTACTCGACACTATTTAATGCCGATAAAGGTCTCATCGACAAACGGCTACCAAACAACCGCTGGTACAAGCTGATTAGAAAACATCATCTGGATATTTTAATCCTGGCTTTTGTTATTTTGGCAGCGGCCATTATTAAGCACTTCTGGTACTACTACGGGAAACACTTGTTCTAACAAACTCTGTAAAAAAATACCCCCTAAGCAGTTAACTGTGACCTAACTCACATTTTGTACTTGATTTTTAAATATTGCCGCGCCTATACTACTGACCATCTATGAGAAAAGATAAGGACTGGGTAGCCGGGGCGCGTTTAAGATTTGGCGATAGGCTCACGCCTAATCCTGAAATTCAAGAAATGTCTCAAGAAAGCCTCATATTTGCGATATGCCATGATTTGATGGATGCCGACGTCCAGATACTCGATTTACGTCGTGGCATAACAATGGCTACTATTTTTGAAGTTAAAGCTCCCTCCAGGCGTACGGCTCGAGAAGAAGCCCGTCTGACTATAGAAAGAACAACTGCGCCATATTCAGGGCGTTTAACCTTGAGCAAACTAAGTGTCGTACCGAAAGATGAGGTCTTTAGTATGATGCTTGAAACCAGGCCCAATACCTGGCCTGAAATTAGCCGAAGACTGCCCGAGGAAAGAAGAATCAATAATCAGGAGATATTTGCCGAGCATCCGCCAGAGGAAGAGCCAGAAATAATGCCAGATGATCAGCCTCTGGCCGAGATTATCCCATTGTTTTCGAAGATTAATACAGCTAGAATGTCCCACCCGTCATATATGGCTCCCAGACAGCCAGCCCAAGTAGTTACACTTTTCTCAACTCTCCGTCGAGACCGCCCCTAATTGCCTTAAATCGGCAATAATTTCTTTAGCGTGATCGCTAGGGCTAACTTTGGCGTATTTCTTAGCAATTAATCCGTCTGGAGTAATAATAAAAGTGTTCCGCTCCGTGCCTAAAAATGACTTCCCCATAAACTGGCGCGGTTTCCAGGAATCGTATGCCGCAATGGTTTCATGATCGGGGTCAGATAATAAAGTAAAGTTTAAATGATGCTTATCGGCGAATTTCTTATGCGAGGCGACCGAATCCTTACTGACTCCTACAACATCGACGTTTCCGAGGGCCGCAATCTCTTCTCTTTGATCACGGAAAGAGCAAGCTTCAGCGGTACAACCCGGAGTGTCATCTTTGGGATAAAAATATAGTACCAGCCAGTGGCCCTTATAATCCTCAAGCGAATGCCACTCGCCGTTTTGATCCTGGAGTTTAAAATTTGCCGCTTTAGTTGCCATATACTTAAATTATATACCCTGAGACCGAACAATTAGGTATAATGTAGCTATTAAGAAAAAACAAATGCGCAAAGTAATATCCAGGTTTTCGCAATGGATTTCGCACTCAGCGAGTTCACCGTTTGCTTTCTTTTTAGCTTCATTCGGCGTCCTAGTCTGGTTGGTAAGCGGACCATTTTTTAATTACTCAAACACCTGGCTAGTTACGATCGCTACGATAACCGACGTCATCATCTTTCTAATGGTCTTTTCCCTACAAAACCAACAGAACAGAGACAGCAAAGCGATACAGCTTAAACTTAACGAACTGATAGCCGCCGACCAGCGAGCCCGAGATTCGTTTATTGGCCTTGAGGAAATGACCGATGACGAAATTGAAGAGTTGGATATGCAGTTCCAGAAACTAATCAGCGAGCTGGAGTCAAACCCCGGACCAACAGCTTTGCACAAACTACACCGGACAATTAAGGAAGAGAAAGCTAAACGCCCCAACTTATATCGAAAAGCCGAAAACTTGGTCGATCGAATTATTAAAGGTTAAACCTTTGGCTTAAATTGCGCGCACAACTATTGAAACGGGCATGCTCAGTAATGGGCTAGTTTATTTATGTAATATTGCTAACAAGGATGCCGACAATAGGGGATTATACTAATAATTGAATTAATATTTTCTAACTAGGTGGCCAGCAAATGTATCGGAAGAATAAGAGCGCTCTAGACACGTGGGCAAAAAAATGAGCTTCCTGCTTAATAAAGTGGGGTCTAGAAGGCAACTAAAATGATAATTTTAGCCTGTCTTATTCCAGAAGAACAGGGTAATATACCGACGCATTTTACTAACTGGCCGCTTCATCTAACGCTTATCCCTTGGTTCGAGATCAGCGGCAAAGAGCTGCCCAAATTTCTAACCGCAGTAGAGTCAATTGCCGGCAACTATGGCCCAATTCAACTCAACCAGGAAGGTAGCGCCAACTTTAGCACCAGAAAAGTTAGGGTTACTTTGATTAGGCCAACAACAGAAATAATCAACCTGCATCAAGACTTACTGCTAGCCATCTCTGATAGCAATGCCTTGCTCCTAAGTTCTAGATATACCGGATCAAACTTTAGGCCGCATATCACCGAACAAGCCGGCAGAAGCCTGCCTGAAGCTAAAGTCATTATTAGCCATAAGCTCTATCTAATAACCAAGGAGTTCGCTGATCAGCGACAGATTGTGCACGATATAGAATTTAGTAAAACCGACTCTTAGGCTTGAAAATTACGGCGTAGCTTTAACTTACCCCAACCGTAATGAGTCAGTGCGGCAACTAAAGTAACACTTATGAAACCAACTAAAGCCACATCGCCAGGACCGGTGTTAGTTAGTTGCCCGGATGTTTGGGCGGTAGTTGGAGTTGGGGTTGGAGTCGATGCTTGACTTGCAACTGGAGGAGAAGTGCTAGTAGTAGTTTGCTTAGGTGCGGTTGTCTTAACCTTAGATGATGATTGGGGTTTTGA